>NZ_JACSJW010000001.1:600000-958186 GCF_018617295.1 Exiguobacterium sp. S3 | reverse complement strand
GTTCACCTCGTGAACAAGTATGCGAGAAGGAGACAAAATTGTACATTCTTATCCCATCACTTTAGGACACATTAAAAGTATCATTTATAACAACTTGCGTTGCTCGCGGGCCAGTTTCTTCTCGAGCGTACGGAAGTAACGGTCGTTCTTGTACAATGTGCCGTCCGATAGAACGGCGAAGTGCTTCAGCCCGACGTCGACGCCGACCGATGAACCGGTCTTCGGCAGCTCACTGATCTCCTGCTCTACGAGAAGGGAGACAAAGTATTTGCCCGAAGCCGTGCGTCGGATCGTGGCGTTTAGGATGCGTCCCTCGACCTGTCTCGAGTTGGCGAACCGCAGCCATTTCAGCTTCGGGAGTTTGAGTCGATTCCCGACGATCGAGACCTCGGGGAGCTGGGACTTGCCTTGGATGTTCGCCGTATAGGATTGGACGGGGTTTCGCTTCGACTTGAAACGGGGATGATTCCTCTTTTTCTTGAAGAACTTCTTATACGCGTCGGCCAGGTGTTTGACACTGTTCTGGACGGCCGTGCTGTCCACTTCCGTCAACCAACCGAATTCCTGCTTGAGCATGGGAAGTTCTTTCGAGCAGGCATCATACGACAGTCCCTTGCCGGTCGCTTCATGGGCCGCGTCCCATTTCGACAGGAAATGGTTGAACACGAACCGGGAACAGCCGATCGTCTTGGCGATCAGGATTTCCTGTTCCTTCGTCGGATAGATCCGGAATCTATAGCCCTTGTGCTCCACCATGATGTTCACCTCCTTGAAGGAATCATACCCGAAAGAGAGGCTGGCGATTCATCTCCCACTTTCACGTAAGCCCTGTCCTTAACGTTTAGAAGTGGGAGTATTCTCGCTTAATTTTGATAAAAAAGAAAGAAAAAGAGGTGGAAGAGGAGAGGTCTCCTCGTAGTACGTGAAAAAGATGTGGAATACATGGACGTTATCAAAAAAAATTATGGCAAGTGTCGGCTTGATCCTGATTCTGACATTGGTCGGGATGGCCTATAATCTGTGGACGCTCGATCGGATGACGAGTCAGTATGAACAGATGATCTCAAACGATGTCATGAAGATGAAAGCAGCGGACGACTTGGCGCTCGGGATGGTGCGCCAGGCGTATGGGGTTCGTGGGTATGTGCTCGTACAAGACGATGAACGAAAACAACAAATCACCCAGGGTGGGGAAGAAAAGAAAGCCGCCATCGAATCGTTGATCGAACTCGCGGACAACGAGTCCGAACGAAAAGAATTTGAAGCGTTACTCGAATATGCGACTGGATATGACGAGTTGGCGACACAAGCCATCACGGCGATTGACTCAAAAGATCAAGAAGCAATCGATCGTTTGACGCTCCGTCTCATGCCGGACGTGACGAAATCGATTTCATCGACCGGTGAAGCCTTGCAGGCCGAGACGGAAGAGAAGATGTTTGTGATGCAGACGGAGCTCCAAGAAGCGAGCCAACGTGCCTTCTGGTACTCGGTCGTCATCGCCGTCGTCAATTTCGTCCTGACCATGGGCGCTGGATATGCCATCAGCCATATGGTGACGGCACCGCTCCGTTTCTTGGCGAAAGAAGTGGACGTGGTGGCGGAAGGAGATTTGACACGTGAGGACCTTCAGGCGCTCACACAAGATGAAATCGGACAATTGATGACCGGCTTCAACCGCATGAAAGGCAACTTGCGTGAACTGATTGACCGTGTCACCCAAAACGCGCAGGAAATCACGGCACAATCGGAAGAACTGTATGCGAGCACGGAAGAGATGGCGTCGCAGACGGAGGAAACGACCCGTCTCATCGACCGAATCGTGGAAGAAACGATTGCGCAGGCGAAAGAAGCGACAGGGACGTCGCAAGCGGTGGCTGCGGCCGATGAAGGCATCGGTCGGATTGCCGGGTCCATCGGCTCGATTGACGATGACGTGTCACAGAGTTTGAAGCTCGCCGAAGAAGGTGGTGCGACGATGGCTCAGGCGAAAGACGAGGTGCTAGCACTCGAGCGAGAGACACGTCGGACGGGAGAGTCGATTTCGGCACTGAAGCAACAGTCTGACGAGATTGCCCTCATCACCGATGTCATCCAATCCATCACGGATCAGACGAACTTATTGGCATTGAACGCGGCCATCGAGGCGGCACGTGCCGGTGGACAAGGAAAAGGGTTCGCCGTCGTCGCAGAAGAAGTACGTAAGCTTGCCGAGCAGTCGAAACAGTCGGCGACACAAATCGCAGGGTTGATCGAGTCGATTCAGGCACAGTCGAACGCCGTTCTCGACCAACACGTCGTCAGTGCGAAACGCGTCAAGACGAACACGTTGTTGCTCGAGCGAGCGACACGCGCGTTCGAACAGATCGTCAGTCAGCTCGAGACGTCGGTCGACAATACGTCACATATCCGCATCGCCTCGCACGAGATTGCGGAGACGACGAAACAAGTCGCGACGTCCTCTCTTCAAATGTCACAAGACAGTGAAGGGATGGCCGACACGATGCGTACGGTCGGTGAGACAGCTGACGCCCAACTCGCGATGATTCAAGAGTTGAACGGGGTCGCCGAGTCGCTCGGGAATATGACGAGTGACCTGCAGACGCTGATTGGAAAGTTCACGACATAAAATGAAAGTCCTGCCTCTTCGGAGTCAGGGCTTTTCGTTCACATCGAAACGATTCGTCATCTAAAAAGTAGGGAATGAACAACAAGGTAAACGACAAAAAGGAGTGGATCATATGAAGTATACGGTCATTACAGGAGCTAGTTCAGGAATCGGCTATGAGACAGCGAAGCTACTCGCCGAAAAGGGAAAGTCGCTCGTCCTCGTCGCAAGACGGAAAGAAGAGCTCGAATCGTTACGTGATGAGATCAAATCCATCTCGCCGGATAGTGATGTCATCATTAAATCGACCGACCTATCATATAGCGAGAACGTGTATGGTCTCTATGAATCGCTCGCGGACCTCGATATCGAGACGTGGATCAACAACGCCGGATTCGGGGATGCGGATCTCATCAAAGACGTCGACCTCGGTAAAATCGAGAACATGATTCGTCTGAATATCGAAGCGCTCACCGTCTTATCGAGTCTATACGTCCGAGATTATCATGACGTCGAAGGGGCGCAACTGTTGAACGTGTCGTCTGTCGGGGGCTATCGGATCGTCCCGAACTCGGTCACGTATTGTGCGACGAAGTTCTTCGTGAGTGCGTATACGGAAGGGCTCGCGCAAGAGTTGAAGCAGAGTGGTGCCAAGCTCCGGGCGAAAGTACTCGCACCGGCTGCAACCGAAACGAGTTTCGCCGATCGGGCTCGCGATACGGAAGGGTTCGACTATAGCGAGAACGTCGCGAAGTATCATACGGCGCGCGAGATGGCAGAATTTCTGTATGAGTTGCTCGAAGGGGACGAAGTCGTCGGGATTGTCGACCCGGAAGATTATTCGTTCAGCTTACGCGGACCGATTAAACCATATGCCGGATAAACAAAAACATCACGCCGCGCTGGCGTGATGTTTTTTTATGAGGTCGGTACAGAGTAACCACCTGTGAAGCGATGTGTCAGGCGACGTGTCAAGTAACGTAACCGGAGACGTAATACATAAAACTGTGACGTGTTTGGCAGGATGACGTTGTCGACGTATTCCGCGAACATATGGCGAAACATCCGCTCTTCACTGCGGTCATAGGTCGCACTCCACATCCCGTGATTCTCGACTTCAAGGAGCATCCAAATCATCTCGTCGGTCAGCGGGTCATCGTCCTTTAAGTCGGCCGTCAGTGCAGCGAAACGATGGCTACACATAGACGCGTATAAGGAATGGGCATGCGGGTCATGTGGGTTTAATGTTAAGTAACCGCTCGCCGTCTTCATCAGTTCATCGACCATATCGAGCGGAATGTCGTCATACACTTGGAAAAATTCGAGCAACATTGGGACGGTGTCCGGGCCGAATCCGGCTAGACGGACATAGTTCATGATATGAAGACCGGCCTCGCCATGGAACTTGCGGTCGAAGTAGTGGACGGCAAGGGCGCGATGCATGATCGGGACGTCCGGATAGCGTTCGACGCCACGGAGAAAGTGTTGTTCCGCTTCGAACGTGAACCCGGTGTCTTCACTGACGAACCCTTTCAACATATGAAGAATGTAGTGATCGCCGAGCGCGCTCGCTTTCTCGAGCCACGGTTTGGCCGAATCAGTGTCACCTTCTCGAATGTATGGATAAGCGCGCATCGCCGGGAAGAATGGGTCATCCGGGAATGCGGTCTCGCCACGTGTTGCCATGTCATTGATGGCTTCAGCGTTATAAGCTTCTGTTAATTCTGCGAGGAGCATCATCTCAAGGAACGTGCGCTGGAACTCTGGGGTGTGTAAATCGATCGTTTGTGTCATAGGGTGTCCTCCTCACAAGTACTGGTGTCGCTCTATTATACTTGTTCTTGTCACAGGCGAGTAGCATCTTTTACAAAAACGGGAAATGGAAAGGTAGGACTGGAAAGGAGGGGGAAGGCATGGCGACGTTCACTGGATATGTCGCAGAGGTGATGGAGGAAAAGATCCGCGTCACACCGACGCGGGAGGCGGAGCCGTTTGATGGCATCGTGTTTCATGTAGCGAGACCTCTTTTGGACGAGACACCGCTTCTCGTCGGGCAACAGGTTCGAGTCGAGCATGATGAACGGTTGACACGCTCCTTGCCACCGCAAGCGACGGCGCATCGGGTCGATGTGTTATGATGAGGTCGAGGTGAATGACATGGGACAACGGAACTTTCTATGGCTCGGAGCCGTCGTCGGCTTCAGTGCCCTCGTCGTCTGGTTGTTGCAAGACGCGCTCCCGTTCTGGGCGTTATCGATTCTGCTTCTGGCATTAGGAGCGGTGCTCGGCAATCTCCAACGACGTTTCACACGTGACGAATAACAAGCACTCCATCATTCAGATGGGGTGCTTGTGTAGCTTGTTGACAAAGAAAGGTGTTTTTTATGACTACAAATACTTTTTTCGATTGGACTTTGATTTTAGACGAAGGTTTGAAACCTGTGATTGATGAACGAAATAAAATAATGGTTTTGATTGATCGCTCCATCGAATTGAATGCAGTCATTTGGTTGGATGAGCATAACATTATTCAATTAAAACCTACATGGGACTGCGTGATTTCAATCGACGATAAAAATAAAGCTATTACAATTAAACATGCAGATTCATTAAGAGTGAATGACTGAGAGAAAAATTGACATAAAGAGATCACATATAATTTTAGAAACGGACCAAGTCAATCCAAATTACCGAGACTCTTTGGGTCAAGTACACAAAACTTCAAACTTGATAGAGGAACATATTTTAGTCTGTAAGAGAGAATGGATGTGTTTTGATGTTGATGCTAAAGATTTTCAGTGTCTTGCTAGCAATATTTATCGTTGGCGTCGGTCTGTATTTTTTGAAGATCAAACATGATAAAAACAGAAATAGCATGATTATAGGATACACATACGTATCCTTAGGAATCCTCGGTCTGTTGATTAGTTTTTTCTACCTATAAGAATGACACAAGCACTCCATCATTCCGATGGGGTGCTTGTGTCGTTTTCTTCTTCATTTATGTTTTCTTCAGTGTCTGGATCGTCTTCGACGATGGAGTCCTCATCCCCGTCTGGTTCGAGTGTCGTCGGTTCTTCTGGCTCCGTTGGCTCTTCCGGTTCGGTCGGTTCCTCCGGCTCCGTCACCGGGGGATCGTCTTCAATCGGCTCTTCCGTTTCCGTTGGGTCCGTCGGTTCTTCTGGTTCACTCGGCGGTTCTGCAGGTTCTTCCGGGGTCACTTCCGGTGTCGTCGGTTCGGGCTCTTCCACAACCTCCTCTTCGACTTCTTCCTCGACCGGCGCCTCCGGTTCAGTGGCCGGTGGGATTTCAGGTTGCGCCTCGGGAATAGGGGGTGCTTCCGGAACGACGACCGGTTCTTCGGTCAAATCTGGTTTGATCGGTTCAACCGGTGCGAGTTCGATAGGTGGCGGTGCCGGTGCATCTTTTGCGATGAACGTCCGGATGTCTTGTTCAAATAGTGCGGTCGGCAAGGCGATTCCACGCAAATGGATGGCGACGACTCGCCCGGATGCTGAGAGGAGTGGACTGCCATACGCATGACGAGGCAATTCAAAGTTTCGGCTATAGCCGTTCTCAGCGAAGGTGACCGTCCCGTTGATGCGTTCTTGCATCGTCAATGTGATCAACGTCTCGTCCTCTGCGGCGATCGCTTGCGTGAGAGTGTATGGTGTGTTCTCCGTCTCTTCGATTCGAATGACAGCAATGAGCTTCGTCCGACCGACGACGGTGCCGGAGACGGCCTGCCCTTCATGGTACATGATGATATTCGTCAATCCAGCCACATTCGAGGCGGCTGTGACGACATCGCGTGAACTCACCAAAAATCCCGTCCCGTAACTGACGGTGAAGAGGCTATCTTGTAGTGCGGCGAAGTCGATCGGTGTCGCTTCGTCAGCAGAGACCGTATCTTCCCCAATCGGCAAGTTGACCTGATCGGCGAGCGAGTCGGTCGAACGTAGCATGTCCGTGAAATAGGCGTTTCCAATGAAGGTGACAAAGGCAATGAGTACGATAGCGAATGGGGTGGCAAATAACCAAATCGTGCGATGTGAGCGGCGGCCACACGTCGGACAGACCGTTTTCGATCGTGTCTTCTTTCCGCAGTGGGGACAAGTCACGGGGGCACCTTCTTTCTATAAAGTTCGATGCTATGCTTATTCCTTCATTTGGAAAGAGGTAAACAAATATTTTGGAGGGGTCACACATTATACGTCACATGATAAAATCTTCAAAAGATATAGGGGGAAATCCAATGAAATTCATCATCTTATTTGGTCCACAAGCCGTCGGCAAGATGACGGTCGGGCAGGCGCTCGCCGATAAAACCGGACTGAAATTATTCCATAACCATATGACGATTGACCTCGTCGGACCGTTCTTCAATTACGGGACGCCGGAAGGAAAGCGACTCGTCCAACACTTTCGTCAAGAACTGTTCGAGGCGGTCGCCAAGAGTGATTTACCCGGCATGATTTTCACGTTCGTCTGGGCGTTTGACATGCAGGAGGACTGGGATTACGTGAAGAAGGTGACGGATTTGTTCGAGGCACACGGGGCGGACATCTATTACGTCGAGCTCGAGGCCGAGATGGAAGAGCGGCTCGCGCGCAATACGACGGAGAACCGCCTCACGCATAAACCGTCGAAGCGCGACATCGCTTGGTCCGAGGCAGAACTGAAACAGACGGCGACGATGTATCGATTGAACTCACGTCCGGGGGAATTAGACGTCGAGCACTATCTCCGGATTGATAACACGAACTTAAGTCCGGAAGAGACGGCGGCACAGATTCAACAAGCGTTCGACTTATGAAAAAGCGGGTCCCCGTGAAAGGGAACCCGCTTTTGTCATGCCCACCAATCGGGGCGTTCATAGTCGACCAACACCTGTTTTTCGAGGAGGCGTGGCTCGAGGTAAGACGTGACGCTTGGAAGACGATCATCGAGGTCGGCCGGATGGACCATCACTTCGATGGATCCACCTGGTTCGATGGCGTCGAGCGTCGCATGGGAGACACCGTCCGCATAGAACTGATCACTGAACCGTTCGGTCACCCACAAGTCTCGGCGTGATCCGAGCGTCGTTAAGGCCCGAAACGTCGTGTCGTATTCTTCAGCGAGACGAATGATGACGTCGTGCAGAACCGGCCAACCGTGAATGTGATGGTGGCTGTCGAGATGGTCGAGCGGAAGTCCGGTCGCAAGGAACGCCTCGATTTGGGCTTTCCACTCCAGATAGACGAGCTCCGGGTCAGGCGAGTCTTCAGTCAAGAAACGGCTCGTGTAGCGGAACGTGCCGTCTTCTTTTGTGAGAGGGGCGCTCGTGTCGGCGAGCGGTTTGCCCCAAGATAAGACGAGATGGACCCCGACGCGGAGCGACGGATGTTGTTTCGCGAGTCGGACCGCTTCCTCGACGGCATACCCGTTCATGATCATCGTCGCCGAATTGACGATTCCATTTAGATGACTCTCCAAGGTGCCGGCGTTCACACCTGTCGTCAATCCGAAATCATCAGCGTTGACCAGGACGAACGTTTTAGGCATTGACGAGACCGAGTGCCTGGTCGAGGACCAGGTCACCTTTCATCATCCCGTACGCCATGTTGTCGATGACCGCGACGGGTACGTCGACGGACGACTTAATTTTACCTTCGAGATAGCGGACTTGAGGTCCGATCAAAATGACGTCGACGTTCGACTGTTCTTTCAAGCGCGACTCTGGAATCGCGTCAATGGATGCGTCGAGTCCACGTGAGGCAGCTTCTTTCCGCATTTTTTCCACTAAGATTGATGTCGACATTCCTGCCGAGCAGACGAGTAAGATGTTCATGTCGTTTCCTCCAATCGATTCAAACGGGTGATCATGTCAATCATTTCGACGGCGAGCTCTTTCACGGTCATCGCCGTCATAAGGTGGTCTTGTGCGTGGACGAGGAGGACGCTCATGTCGCTCGTCGTCCCCCGTGCCTCTTCTTGTAACAGCTCCGTCTGAAGCTTATGCGCGTCCAAGAAGGCCGCATCGGCTTCTTTCAACTTTGCCGCCGCTTCGTCCGCTTCACCGCGTTTCGCAGCAGCGATAGCCTCGAATGCAGAGGAGCGTGCATTTCCAGCATGTAAGATAATCATAAACGAGAGTTCTTGGATGGTTTCGGTTTTCACGAAATCTTTTCTCCTTCCTCAGTAGCAGCTTTATTTTTATTGATTTCGGCTGTCATCGCCTTCGCTCCTGCCATGACGAATGGAATGTACATCGCTGTGGCAATCGACAAGTTGACGATCTGGAGCAAGACGCCGCGGACGCTACCGCCTGTGACCAAATAACCGCTGATGATCGGTGGCGTTGTCCAAGGGACGATGGCGACCGTCTTCGGAACCATGCCTGTCGAGAGCGCGACGTATGAGATGATCGTGAGCGTGACCGGCACTAAGATGAACGGTACGAGCATGATCGGGTTCAATACGATCGGAAGACCGAAGATGACCGGTTCGTTGATGTTAAAGAGACCAGCTGGCGTCGACAGTTTGGCGACTTGGTGATACGGGTGATTCCGTTGTTTGCGGACGACGATGAAGATGGCGAGTAAGAGCGCGAACGTCGTACCCGATCCACCCATGAAGACGAACGCATCCAAGAACGGTTTTGTGACCGTGTACGGTACATCAAACGCTGACGTTCCGGCTTGGAAGGCAGCCAAGTTTTGCTCGATGAGCGGGAGATAGACCGGTTCGATGACCGAGCCGATGATGTTCGTCCCGTGAAGCCCGAAGAACCAAAGGATGTGGTTCAAGAAGGCGATCAGTAAGGCAGCCGGGAGTGAGTCACCGAATCCTTGGAGCGGTTCTTGAATCGCTTTGAAGATGACTTCAAATACACTGAGTTCGACGACGAGAGTCATGAAGAGCTGGAATCCTGCGACGACCGTCAAGATGATCATCGATGGGATGAGCGCTTGGAATGAACGGGTGACCCCACCCGGTACACCTTCTGGCATCTTGATCGTCAATTTTGTATTGATGAGGTAGCGGAACATTTCCGTGACGGCAATCGACACGATGATGGCGACGAAGAGTCCTTGTGCGCCGAGCCATGCGAAGTTGAGTCCCCAGTCTTCAGTGACCGGTACGAGCATGATGTATGAGGCGAGTGACAAGATCCCCGCCGCGAGGCCGTCCACTCCATAAGAGCGGGCCAAGTTGTACCCGATGGAGAAGGCGATCAGGAGCCCGAGTATCGCAAAGGATGCGGTCCAAATGCTACCACCGAGTCCTTGCCAGTTTCCTTCGCCGAACAGGTTGTTCATCGAGCCGACAAAGTCGAGCGAGAGACTACCGATGTTGACGGCTGGGAAGTTGTTGATGAGGACCGCGAGCGACCCGACGATGATGAGTGGCATGACGGAAACGAATCCGTCACGGATGGCGACTAAGTGCCTTTGGGACCCGATGCGTCCCGCGATTTCAATAAACTTGTTCATGAATAGACCTCCTTCTTAAATTGGGGTAGGTACGCCTCGTGCGCTGTGAACAGCTCTTTGAGAAGCGGGTCGATCCGTTTCTCGTCCTGGATGAGCGGGTTCATGAGGCAGGCAAGATAGGCGTCCTCGTACGTGCCAGATACAGCCGCTTGGATGGCGAGCTGTTCAAACGTTTTTAAGTTCGTGATGAGCCCACGGATCGGCAGCGGCAACGCGCCGATGGAGATGGGGCGAGGACCGGACTTCGTGATGACGGCGTTCACTTCGATGACCGCGTCGTCTGGTAAATCTCGAATCGTGCCGTTATTGAGCGTGTTGACCGTCTGGATGTCACCGCGGTCGTTATGAATCGAGTCCATCAAATTGCAGGCAGCGTCAGAATAGTAGGCGCCTCCACGTTTTTCAAGCTCTTCCGGTTTGACGGCGAGATCGACGTCTTTGTATTTCTCGAACAACTGCGCCTCGACTTGTTGCACGACTTCGGCACGGGTGCCGTTTTGTTCGTACGCCTCGAGGTCTTTCTTCAACACATCTTTCGTCTGGAAGTAATACTGGTGATACGGGTTCGGTAACATGCCGAGTGACGATAGGAACGATTCGCTCCAACCGAGCCCGACGATGTTCGCCGGCGAGTAGTCATTGCCTGCGTTGAGCGAGGCGAGGACGTCACTCGTCCGGTCCACGCCGTCGACCCATACGTGACGACCGAAGACGAAGTGGTTCAATCCGATAAATTCAATCGCGACTCGTTCGACAGGCGTCTCGAGGATCTCAGCGACCGAGTTTCGCATGTTGAACGGGATGTTGCAGACACCGATGACCTTCTTATGAGATGAGTGCTTGAGTACGGCCTCGGTGACGATGCCCGCCGGATTGGTGAAGTTGACGAGCCAGGCGTCCGGACAAATCTCGGCGACTTCGTTTGCCAAGTCGATCAAGACGGGGATGGTACGGAACGCTTTGAATAATCCGCCTGCGCCATTCGTCTCTTGCCCGATGAAGCCATGCTTGAGCGGGATGCGTTCATCGAGCGCACGTGCCTTGAGTCCACCGACCCGAATCTGTGTGGATACAAAATCTGCGCCGACGAGTGCGGCTCTTCGATCGAGCGTCCAACTGAGTGTGATCTCGGCGTTTGCCTTCTCAATCATCCGCTGAGCGAGACGACCGACGATCTCTAGTTTCTCCCTCCCTTCTTCGATATCGACGAGCACGATCTCCCGAACGGGGAACGTTGCCTGTCGATCAATCAATCCTTCGATGATTTCCGGGGTGTAACTGGACCCACCGCCGATGATGACGACCTTGACTGCCATGGTGCCAACTCCTCCTTTTGAAAGCGATTTCTTTTTGTCGTAACAAATATAACAAATGATACAACTTTCAGCAATATAAAAAATACAAATAATACAAATAATTTTTTGTATTTGCATTTGTATGCTTGCTGTATCACAATAAAGGAACCAACCCAACGTAAAGGAGATGGAGACATGTCGCAATCGACGCTCCAAACCGCAATCAAGGATGAACTGCTGTCCCGCATCAAGAGTGGGCACTATAAAGAAGGGGAAAAATTTCCGACCGAATACGCGCTTTGCGAGGAGTTCGATGTGAGCCGGACGACGGTGCGTGGCGCCCTCAACCAGTTGACGACGGAAGGCTATCTGGTCCGTCAACAAGGCCGCGGGACGTTCGTCGCCGGGAAGAAAGTCCAACAGACGTTGTCATACACGCCGAACAACTATGCGGCCCAGCTTGCCGTCCAAGGGAAACGTGGGCAAGTCGCCTTGATCGACATTTCGGTCATCTCGGCGTCTGGTCAAATCGCGTCGGTGTTTGAAGCGGAAGACAATGCCCCGATTCAAAAGATTGAGCGGATCCGTCATGCGGACGGGGAACCGACCCAGTACGAGGTCTCGTTCATCCCATGGCAGATCGCACCGGGGATCACGAAGGAACAGGCCGAGCATTCGCTCTTCCGGACACTGGCCGAGGTTCACGACGTACATGTCGCCAAGACGACAGAGGCACTAGAGATTGCCTTAGCTGACGAGAAGGTGAGTGCGCTCCTCAACTGTCCACTCGGGTCGCCGTGTTTTCATATCGAGACGGTGACAGAGGATGAGTCGGGACGAGCGATTGAATACTCACGCTCCTACTTCCGCGGGGACAAGACGAGCTTCGTCATCGAACGGAATTATAATTAACAAAAGCGCCCGACTGTTTCGTATGGAAACGGACGAGCGCTTTGTTCGTTTTACCTATAACAAAAATAATCATGGTCATGTTGAGTGAAAATGACTATGTTTAAGGGTAAATGAACATGTTTAAGCACGATAAACATGTTCATTTTGTTCTGAGATGACTATGTTTATCAAGGAAATGAGTAGGAAATGAACACATTAGACGGACAAGGGATTTCAAAATGTAACTCGAATGTTGTAACAGATGACATGATTCGAAAGGTGACGAAATATGACCGTAACTACATTTGTTGGTGTGTTAATTTTAGGTCTCTTACTGTTAGGGTTGGGAATTCTCTCAAAAGATCGAAGATAATAATTTCAAGTGAATGAATGACGAGTGGGGGAAGCTAGATGAATGAATGGGAAAAATGGATTCCGTTAGAGTCTATGCCGGCACGTCTGTACAAAGAGTCACTATTGGACGATGGAGATTCTTTGCGAATTATCTTAAGGGGCGAAACCGAGGGGCAGAAATATTCATTTCTGTTTGATGGTCTTGTACTTTCTTATCGAAACTCGGATGAAGGTTCACGATTGAGGATGTTAGAGCATTTAGATAGGTATTATGCACATCTTGAGTACGGGAATTGGACATTATTCAAAATGAAAAATTCTAGTTATCTGGAATGGTTTGCCCAAGAGTCTCTTGAACGATATGAGGGCATGGGTGAAGTGGAGCACTATGTCTTTCTTACATCAAATGATGTGATTGAAGTTCTATCCGCTGATCCTCCAGCAATAACAAAGATGGTCTAGCATAGATTTTATTTGCAAAGAAGGTGTAAGGAATGGCGATTGTAGAGCGTGCTGGATTGTTTTTTGAACTCTTTCCTCGAAAATATGAAGAAAAGGAAGACGATCCATTTATTTTTTCAACGTTAGCGTTATCGGTCGAATCGAGAGGGAGTTTTCATTTTTATGGTGCTTTACTTATGAAATCGGAGTATGAATATCTGATTTCACAAATTGCGCTCATGTTAGATGGAGAACTGAACAAATTCATTCTCAATCCTGTTGAACCGATTTTTAGAATGACAATTGAACGTGAAGAGGTAATTCTTTATAGGTTCATGCTCCGTTTCCAGACAGGTAAACCACGTGAATTAATCTTTTATATGAATGATTGTGAAATAAATAGTTTCAAAGAGGAATTGAAAGAAGAAATGACTCAAATCCTTCCTCCACCATTTCTGCCTTAGAAATGTACATACCGAAACAGTAAACTGCTAATGATTGATTTTCTTGGACAGCCGATTCCAGACTGCATTCTGGACCACCTTATCCTCTCTTTTTTGTACACTAGAACCAGGAGGCGAGAGAAGCATGTCAATCATTGAATTCAAAGATGTGAGTCATCAAGACATCCTGCACCATGTGTCCGGGACGTTTCGGGAAGGACAGATCACGACGTTCGTCGGACCGAGCGGCGCCGGCAAGACGACGTGTCTGAAGCATATCAACGGATTGCTGTCACCAGACGCAGGCACGATTCTATTCAAAGGGGAAGACATTGCGGAGATGGACATCCTCGAGCTACGAAAGAAAATCGGGATGGCGTTTCAAGGTGCGCCGATGATTCAAGGGACGGTGTACGACAACTTGAATCTCCCGAAAGCCATCTTCGACGAGACACTTGACCGTGACCGGGCTGCCGATTTGCTCCATCGCGTCGACTTGAGTGAGGCGCTCCTCGACCAACCCGTCAAATCACTGTCGGGTGGGGAGGGGAGTCGGGTCGCCATCGCCCGGACGCTCGTCAATAAACCGGACGTGCTTTTACTTGATGAGATCACGGCGAGCCTTGATTATCGGACGGTGAAAGAGATCGAGCGACTCATTCGAAAACTGCAACAATCGTATGGCGTGACCGTGATCTGGATCACCCATGACCTCGACCAGGCTCGGCGGGTGAGCGACGACATGTGGTTCTTGAAGGACGGGGAATTACTTGCATTTGGGGACGCATCGTTCATCGATGAGTCGGACAATCCCGTCATCCAACGATTCGTCAGGGGGGAAGATTGATGTCATACATTGAACTCGCGACGGCGCTCATCTTCGTCGTCATCCCGCTCGCCTTGACACTCGTCCTACGACTTGGACTCGAGCGTGATATTATCATTGCGACCGTCCGCTCCATCATTCAATTATTGATCATCGGCTATATCTTGACGTTCGTCTTTGAGAGCGACAGTCCGATCTTCATGCTGTTGATGATTTTACTCATGATTGTCGCAGCGACACAAAATATCCGACGGAAAGGGGACGGGATTCCGGGCATCATGTGGATCATCGTCTTGACGCTCGTGACGATCGAAGCGCTGACGATGGGACTCATGCTCGGGCTCGGTATCATTCCATTCGAGCCGGAAAAGGTCATTCCGATCAGCGGGATGGTCATCGGGAACAGCATGGTGTTGTCGCTTCTGTTCTTGAACAAATTCAAAGATGAGGTCGAGCGGAGTGACGACGTCATCGAACTCATTCTTTCGCTCGGCGGCACACCAAAAGTGGCCATCGACCGCAGCTTGAAGAATGCGATTCGCACGAGCATGATTCCGACTGTCGAGGCGCAAAAGACGATGGGGCTCGTCCAACTACCGGGGATGATGAGCGGTCTCATCATCGGGGGAGCCGACCCGATGGAAGCGGTCTTGTATCAACTCTTGATCCTCTTCTTGATTTTGACGACCGCCTCAATCTCGGCGACGCTCGTCGGTTATCTGGCGTATCCACGACTGTTCAACGAGAAGATGCAGTATATCGGACTGACTTATCGGAAATAGAAATCCGAGAGATATAGAAATGGCTGGATGAAAGTTTTACTTCATCCAGCCATTTTTTGTGTATTAAAAGTTAGTAAGACAAGTGAGAACCGAATAAGACTTTCGGCAAAACAAAATATCTTGTTTGAGCGGATAAGTGGATTACATCTTGATGAGTGCCACTAGAGTCTTTCCAAGTTACTTGAACGACATATTCATCCTGTTTATCAGAAAATGTTTTTGTTGTAGACAGATACTCAATTTCTTGGTTCCTTGTTACGGTTTCATTGACATCTAAATTATGAATGAGTCTATCATTTTTACTCAAAGCAATCGTTTGGACCTCAACTCGGTGGTCCTGTTCAGAATAGATTTTTCCGCTCCAATACCCTTTTGGAGAAGTCACTTCACTATTGAAGTCCGCTTCCCATTTACCATCCGTTGATTGTCCGAACCATTTTGGAGGCTGATTGATTGAATATGTCATCCAAAGTACAAGAAAAGCGAAGGGGACAGTAATGTATATGACTTTTTTGTTTTTCCACATGACCTTATCCTCAATTCCTTTTTACCACATTGTATATGAATCATGTGAAAAATGATTGCAATATACAAGATATGATCAAAATTGCTTAATACTTTTTGAATCTCATTACTCAATACCGAACAGGCGAGTCACGCGCTCCCATTCGGACGGGTAGGCGTTGCTGCCATGATGCTCGTGAATGAGTGTTCCGTTCGTGTATACGCTGAGATTCCACTGCGTACCGTCTAGCGTGCGAACCCCTTCCAGTTCTTCGAAAACGGTTGGCCACCAATTCGTTCCAAGCAGGTGAAACGCGACACGCATCTGTTTCGCTTCCTCGCCCTCATAGTATTCGAATTCAAAGGGCTCGGTGATCGATGAGTCGGACCGCTCGATGTGACGAAGGACGGTGCCCCTCTCAAAAAAGGTGATCGTACTCACATCATACGTGCCGAACCCACCGACGCGGAAGATGACCTCGACCATCGATTCCTGAGGACGACCAATCGCCTGAAGGACGCGCTTTTGGAGTGGGTGTTCGACGAAAGAAGGAGGGATATGATAAAGGGCGCGAAACGTTTTGTCTTTCATGAAACTTCAACCTTTCTCGGGCATAAGATGCCCCGAGTATAGCGGAATCTTCCGGACGAGGGAGACAAAATAAAGTGCAAGGTACGAAAAAAGCACCTCCTGAAGAGATGCTTCGTTGTTAATACACTTCGTACGTCTGTCCAGTCTGCGCGCCTTCGACGCTCTTCACATAAGCGAGGGCGACCCGTTCACCCGGTACCGCCTCGTAACCACGGAAATAAGGACCATACGCATCGAGTGCTTCGACGAGGACGTTCGGGCTGACGTTGTTGATGCGGATGCCCCGTGGCATCTCAATCGCCGCACCGGTCACGAATCCTTTGATGGCCCCGTTCGCTAGTGCCGCCGATGCGCCTTCTTTGATGGGGTCGTCCATCAAGATTCCGCTCGTCAGTGTAAAGCTACCACCATCGTTCACATAATCGAGCCCGAGAAGGACGAGGTTGACCTGTCCTTTGACTTTGCTGTCGATACTCTTCTGATTATCTGCCGGCGTCATCTCGGAAAGCGGACCAAAATGCGTGCTGCCCGCCGTGCTGATGACCGCGTCGACGCGCCCGACCGTCTCATACATCTGGCGGATACTGTCTTCGGAAGTGAGATCGACTTGCACGTCCGCCCCGTTACGCCCAGCCCGGATGATCGTATGTGTTTTCTCCAATTCTTTTGCGACGGCCTGTCCGACCGTGCCGCTTGCCCCAACGAGTAAAATGTTCATGTGAAAACTGCCCCTTTCGTCACGCTTAGATTCCACTTCAGAGTAGCGGATGACGAGGACGTTCTGCAATCAAGTTGCCTCTGGTGGGACGACCGTGCCTTGGTGGAATCGCATTTTCCACCGTCCGTCCATGAATACCCATATCGAGCTACGGCGTGTTTTGCGATTCAATACCGGTTGAACGAGATGGTACGTCACCAAGACGTGACCTTCCGTCAACGGATGCAGCGTGAATTCGGATAACACCGCCTCGATCGGGTCGAGCTGGAGTGTCGTCTGATCCCAATCTTGATACAGCAACCGTCCCGAGCTACCGATTTCAAAGAAGTCGTCGGTCAACAGTTCACGCAATCGCTCCGTCGACTGCCTGACTTCCGTCGTCAATAACGCTTCTTCCAGTGTTTGAAGATGATCTGCCAACTCGTTCATGTCACGACTTCCTCTCTTCGTTGATTCATCACGATGACGCCGAGGACGATCAACAACAGACCGATGCCGTTCAATGCCGAGAGAACTTCCCCGTACACGAACACCCCGATGAGTCCCGTCGCCACGGTCCCGAGTCCAGCCCAGATGCTATAGGCGATACTGAGGGGAATTGTCTTCAACACGATGCCCATGAGGGTGAACGAGGCGGCGAAACTGACCAAGAGGATGGCACTCGGCACGAGATTCGTGAATCCGTCCGACAGCTTCAACATCGACGTCCCGAGCACCTCAAATCCGATGGAAAAGAAGAGTAAAAGATAGGCTTTCATTCCGATTCACCTCACACTTTCATCAAGATGAGCCCGATGATGACGAGCCCGATCCCTGCAATTTTTTGACGGCTGATTTGTTCCCGGAAGACGACGAATCCGATCACCGCCGTGAGTGCCGTCCCGACCCCGCTCCAAAACGCATACGCGAAGCTGAGTGGAATGGTAAAGAGGGCGAGCGATAAGAGATAAAACGCCGTCCCATATCCGAAGGCGACGCCGAGAATCGGGAGTCGGCTCGTCGAGGTGGCGTTCACTTTCAACATGCTCGACCCGAACAGTTCCGAGGCGATGGCCCCGATCAAATAGATGAATCCCATATTACAATCCTCCTTGAACCAACTCGTCACATGCCTCCCGAATGAGTGTCGCCGCACGGTCCTTGAACGATTCGCTATATCCATACAAGACAGCGAACCAAAAGCCGTCGCAGAGGAGACGAAGTTTCAAAATCGCATCCTGGTCCGGTCCGTCGGCAGCGAATCGCTCGTTCCAACCGGTCGACACGTCACTCCAAATCGATTCGCTCGTCGCATCCTCTTGCGAGGAGATGAAGACGGCGACGAGGTCCATATCTCCATGATCGACATCCTCCAATGTCGCGAGAGCATAGGCACGGGTAAACGAATATGGACCGTCGGAGAGATGATCAGCGATTCGTTTCTCGAACGTCTCGATGGCGAATTCGTTCATCTGTCGCAATAAGTTGGCCTTATTGTCGAAATGATAGAGGACCCCGGCTTTCGTGATTCCTGCTTTCGTCGCCAACCGTTCGAGCGACAACTGACTGATTCCGTCTTCTCGAATCATCTGGGCGGCAGTCTGCAACAACAATTGTTTTTTACTCATCCAATCACACCTCTCATAACTTTACTGACCGTTCAGTAAAGTAAGTCTATCAAAATTTACGAGGGGTTGTCGAGATAGAACGTTGATGGAATAATCAGGGAAAAGGGGGGCGTGACATGGGTTCACATTTGATGCATCTCGTCATCGCGAACGAGATGTTACCAGCGTTGTCGGAGGTGGATGAGGTCGCATTTTTGCTCGGAAGTCTCGCACCGGATGCAACGACAGAAAAAGAGGCATCCCATTACTATACGGGACGCCATGATAATTTATCTCGTCGCTTGGATTTGTCCCAATATTGGATTGACAGCAAGGAGGAAGACTTCTCGTATCGACTCGGCTATTACGCGCATCTCGTCGCGGATGAGATCTGGTTGCAGGGGTTCTATAAAGGTTGGTTGAAAGAGCTCATCACTAAGGACCCGTCAAAACAGGCGGCCTATTATGCGGACTTTGATGCGTATAATGCTCGCCTGTCGAAACGACTAGGGGATTTCAATTTTGAACGGCTGAAAGGAAATCCGAAGCTTGTGGAACTGGTCGAAAAAGTCGAACGGGACGCGGCGATGACGGAGGAGGGGACGTATACAATGTTCCTCCCGCACCAGTTCGATGGTTATGTCGATACGTGTGTCCGCCGCTGCCTGGAGATGGTCAAACGGAAGCGGGCGATGCTCGTATGAAGAGGCGCTACGCACCACTATACGCAACGCTCGGACTCTTTATCGTGACGGTGATCACCTTCTTCACCTTGAACGGTCGAGTGTTTCCGAACCTTGAGTTGATGACGGTCATCTGGGTATATCTCACGATTGACATCGCCTTGTTCGCCACGTTGATTTGGGGTCTGTTCACGAAGGATCGAATCATT
The DNA here is from genome assembly GCF_018617295.1 of Exiguobacterium sp. S3. Classification (GTDB taxonomy): domain Bacteria; phylum Bacillota; class Bacilli; order Exiguobacteriales; family Exiguobacteriaceae; genus Exiguobacterium; species Exiguobacterium profundum. Next base: position 938,776 of record NZ_JACSJW010000001.1, on the reverse strand, counting down.
AAAATCTACACGTTGCTTGCGACAATCGGGTTGATGATCCCATTGTCGATTTGGATTTTCCTGTTGCTGTTTGCGAACGGGATCTCGGAGGCATGAGTCAGATGGACGAACCGAAGAACATTCCGTTTCTAATGCGCCGTGTGCCGTTTTTCATTTTAGCAGCCCTCGTGGCCCCGGTAGCGCTCGTCCTTCTAGTCATATATTGGCGAGATTTGGATGATGATTTACGATTTGGACATCTTATTTTTTCGGTCATCTTATCCTTATTTTTCGTGGTGGACCTTCTGCCGAGAGGGATGACACAAACCGTATTATTGGCGTTCACAATCACATGTGTATGGTTCATCACCTATATTGTGTTCCGAGGTAAAAAGAGGGTACGACACGATAAAGATTGAGCCCTAAACTAAATGACATGAACTCAACCAAGAAAGTGGACCTCCACTTTCTTTTTTTGTGCGTGCATCTATAGAAAGAAAAATTTTCCTATCCGAATCTTGTCAAATTGGCATTGCGTATCCTTTTTTTGTTTGTTATGCTACTTTATGAAAACGACAATGATAATCATTATCACTGATAACGAGAACGCGAGAATAGACATACATAACCAACGTGGCTCGTTTTTAGTGCGAGGATCATTGAAACTTACATACAGAGGAGATGAATGAAGTGGGGAAATTCAAGATTTCACTCATGTTGACGTTGCTCGTCTTCGTACTCGCCGCATGTGGCGGAACGAGTGAGACGAAGAAAGAAGAAAACGTCGACGGCGCAACAAAGACAGAGACGGTCGAAATTACAGACGCACATGGCACAATCGAGGTACCGGTCAACCCGGAGAAGGTCGTCGCCCTTGATAACCGGACGTTCGAAACATTGGCAGCATGGGACATCGACTTGGTGGCGGCACCGATCGGACTCCTTCCAGCAGAGTCGCCATACGCATCAGACAAAGACATCGCGGACGTCGGCATGCACTTCGAGCCGAACTTAGAGGCGATTGCAGGAGTTGACCCGGACGTCGTCATCGTCGGTCAACGTTTCGCGGATTACTACGAGGACATCAAAAAGTTGGTACCGGAAGCAGCGGTCATCGACTTGAACATCGAGATCCCAGAAGATTCAGGCACACCGGGTGAGATTTTAGTCAAAGGATTGGCAGACACAACGCTCACACTCGGAAAAATCTTTGACAAAAACACAGAAGCCGAAGCCATCGTCGCGGACCTCGACAAGTCGATCGAAGACGCGAAAGCGGCATACAACGGAAAAGACACAATCATGTCGGTCATCGTATCGGGCGGAGACATCGGGTTCTCAGCACCGATAACGGGACGCGTGTTCGGACCGATGTACGACATCTTCGGATGGGTCCCAGCCCTTGAAGTCGAGAAGACGACAGGTGACCATGAAGGTGACGAAGTATCCGTCGAAGCCATCGCGGAAAGCAACCCGGACTGGTTGTTCGTTCTCGACCGTGACGCACCACTCGGTGACGCAGAAGGCGCAGTACCAGCAGAAGACGTGATCGACAACGCACCGGCGCTTCAAAAGACGACGGCTGTGACGAAAGAGCAAATCGTCTATGCCCCGAAAGACACGTACTTGAACGAATCGATTCAAACGTACACGGAATTTTTCAACAGTGTCACGGAAGCGCTCGCGAAGTAAGGTTCCGTCATGCAAAAACCATTGACAGCCAGGGTTGAGACGATGTCTCAGCCCTCCTTTTCTAGATTGTGGACGAAGTCGTTCGTATTCACCGTGATCATCGTCCTCGGTTTGGCGGTGCTGTCGCTCTTTACCGGGGTGTACGATCTGTCGCGGACAGACGGCTTCGATATGTTTTGGATCACCCGTGTCCCACGGACGGTCGCCCTCATGCTGACGGGTGCGGCGATGGCGATGGCGGGGCTCGTCATGCAGCTCATCACGCAAAACCGGCTCGTCGAACCGACGACGACGGGGACGCTCGAATGGGCGGGACTCGGACTGCTCACCGTTTACTTGCTTGTACCGGCACCGAGCCTCATGATGCGGATGACCGGGGCGATCGTCTTCTCGTTTATCGGGACGATGGTCTTCTTCTGGTTCTTACGTTCGGTCAAACTTCGTTCATCGCTCATCGTGCCAATCATCGGGCTCATGTTAGGGGCGGTCATCTCCGCCATCTCGACGTTCCTCGGTCTGTTCTTCCGGGCAAGCCAGGCGATCGAGGGCTGGTTCGTCGGTTCGTTCGCCTCGGTGCAAATCGGGCGCTACGAGTATCTATGGGTCATCATCGTCGTGACGGTGCTCATCTTCTTACTGGCGAATCGCTTGACGCTCGCGGGGCTCGGGGAAGACATCGCGACGAGTCTCGGTGTGAACTATAACCAGCTCATGATGATGGCGACGGGGCTCATCGCCTTATCGGTCGGTGTCGTGGCGACGGTCATCGGGAATTTGCCGTTCCTTGGACTCATCGTCCCGAACCTCGTCTCGATGTTCCGCGGGGATGATTTGCGCAGTAACCTGCCATGGGTCTGTCTTGTCGGGATGGGTGCGATTCTCGTCAGTGACTTGATTTCACGGACGATTATCATGCCGTTCGAGCTCCCGGTTTCCCTGATTCTCGGGACGGTCGGGGCAGTCGTCTTCATCATGATCTTGATGCGACAACGGAAGAAGGGAGGGGTTCGATGAGTACGGTCATAGAACGAGACGGTGTCGACGTCTCGATCGGGGAATTGAGAGAAGAACGTCATGCCTCGGCATTTCAATCGAAACGGGCGAGCAGGCGCTATTGGCTCTTCTTAAGTGCCTTCATTCTCGGCGGACTGTTGTGTGCGCTCGGGCTTCTACTTTATAACAACCCGGTCCCGATCGACTCTCCGTCATTCGTGCCGGTCGTGGAACGGCGAATCGTCGCCATCGTCACGATGCTGATTGCGGCACTCTGTCAAAGCCTCGCGACGGTCGCATTCCACTCCGTGACGAACAACCGCATCATCACGCCATCGCTGCTTGGATTGGATGCGCTCTACTCGACGATTCAGACGAGCATGGTGTTCTTCTTCGGGGCCGGGGCGTTGATCGGTTTCTCGGGGACAAGCGCCTTCTTGACACAGGTCGGCCTCATGGTGACGATGAGTCTCCTCCTTTACGGATGGCTCTTGTCAGGGAAATACGCCAACCTGCAGCTCATGCTGCTCATCGGGATCATCATCGGGACGGGTCTCAACTCGGTGTCGTCGTTCATGCGCCGTATGCTCGCCCCGTCCGAGTTCGATATCCTGCAGGCACGACTGTTCGGTTCGGTGACGAATGCCGATGTGGCGTACTTCCCCATCGTCATCCCGATCGTCGTCATCGCCGGGACACTCTTGTTCCTGTTCTCGAATCGCTTGAATATCGTCGCACTCGGCAAGGACGTCGCGACGACGTTCGGGGTGAATCATCGGAGGAGCGTCATCTACACGCTCGTCCTGATCTCACTCCTCATGTCCGTCTCGACGGCGCTCATCGGACCGCTCACGTTCTTTGGATTCTTAGTCGCGACGCTCAGCTATCAGGTCGCCTCGACGTATGACCATAAGTACGTCTTTCCGATGGCGTTCGCCCTAGGGTTCTTCGTCCTGACGAGCGCATATTTCTTTATGTATCACATATTCCAGACGCCAAGTGTCGTCTCCGTCATCATCGAACTGTTCGGCGGACTCATCTTCTTGGCCGTCATTCTAAGGAAGAGGTCGCTATGATTCAAATCGAACAAGTCAAAAAATCGTATACAGACGACGTCCACATCGGACCGCTCACGCTCGACATTCCGAAAGCCGGGTTCACTTCACTTATTGGGCCGAACGGAGCAGGCAAATCGACGACGCTCATGATGATCGGACGGTTGCTCAACCTAGACGAGGGACAGATTCAAGTCGCCGGCATGGACGTGTCGAGCACGAAGTCGAAAGACTTGGCGAAAATCATCACCATCCTGCGTCAAGAGAATCACTTCGTGACAAGGCTCACGGTCCGACAACTCGCCGGGTTCGGGCGTTTCCCTTATTCGAAAGGGCGCCTCACGAAAGAGGACGAGGCCATCATCTCGAAATATATCGACTTCCTCGACTTGACCGCGCTCGAGAACCGCTATCTCGACGAGCTCTCAGGGGGACAACGGCAGCGTGCGTATGTGGCGATGGTGCTCTGTCAGGAGACGGAATACGTCCTCCTCGATGAACCGCTCAACAACTTGGACATCGCCCGTTCGGTACAGATGATGGAGTATTTGCGACACGTCGCCGACGAGTTCGGACGGACGATCGTCACGGTGCTCCACGACATCAACTTCGCGGCGAAATATTCGGACCGCATCTGTGCAATGAAAGACGGGCAAATCGCTGCGTTCGGAACGGTCGATGAGATCATGGACGCGAAGATTCTATCCGATATTTTTGAGACGAAACTAGAAATCATCGAAGGGCCGTATGGGCCGATTGCGGTGTACTGAGTCATTAGAAATTGAATCGTTGTACAACGGTAACTTTAAAGCGCAGTATTATCAATACTTCAGTTACATCAAACTAAGGAGGATTCACATGAAAATTGACTGGACACCGATCACCAAAGTCGTGGCCGAGGCACCGGATACATACACGTTCCATCTGGCCTTGCCACCTGAGTTCACGTGGCAAGAAGGGGCGCACACGCACCTCGCGCTCGAAGGGTTCAACGCCGGGGACAAGCCGGACCGGAGCCTCGTCCGCCATATGTCGATCTCGACATTGCCACACGAAGGGGCGATCGGCATCACGACCCGCATCAAATCCGAATGCTCGACGTTCAAATCGATCCTGCGCGACATGGTACCGGGGGACAAGGTCGCCTTGTTCAAGACACATTCGAACGTCCCACTCGAACGGAGCGGTAAGAACGTCTATCTCCTATCGGCAGGTGTCGGACTCGCGACATTCCGTCCGATCGTCCTCGAGTACTTGGCGAACGGGGAAGGTGTCCCGCACCTCCATTCGTTGAACGTCGATTCGTCGAAGGCGTATCTGTTCGGTGATGTCTTTGAATCGAACGAGCACTTCACGTCAGAGTTCGTGCCGAGTCGGAAAGACTACTACGAGCGCGTGGAGAGGATGGCATCCGACAAGGACGCCTTGTTCTACATCGTCGGCAGTGACGAGCTGTTGCGTGAGACGATCCACGTGCTCCGGACGAACGGGGTGGCATGTGACAACATCAAGATCGACAAACATGATTTTCAGCGAGAAGACTTTTTAGGCTGATAGAATAAAAGCATGCGTCTCAATCAGGGATAAGTGATGAATCTTGAGGTGAAACAAATGAATTATATCTGTCCTGTGTGTGGTCATGATGGTTTAGAAGAACCGGCTTACAACGAGTACAACCTTCCTTCATTTGAAATTTGTTCTTGTTGCCGTTTTCAATTTGGTGATGACGACGACGTGGAAATGACTGAGGGAGTCTTCTTATCGAGAGAAGAAGCTATGACTGTTTACAGAGAAAAATGGATTCGGAATGGAGCAGAAATCTTTCAACCAGATGAGTATCCTCAAGAGTTTCAAGTGAACGGGCGAGTGATAATAGCTCATTTGATTCAGCAATTAAAGAAAACTAGGCTACTGTAGGAGCTTATTCATATTGAACTGCACCTCGCATTGGGAGGTGCAGTCTTTTGAGTTTACAGACTGACAAAAGTTAAAAGTCACCCTCTCCTTTGTCATTGTCAGCTAAATCAAGTCCATCTGAATGAAATGAACATGCTTCATCTTGGTAGGATTAGATCAGTTGTGTCGTGGAAGAGGGAGTGCACAACTGAACGAATCGTTCGAAGATTCCACGTCCTTCCGGCGTCCCGATCGACTCGGGGTGGAACTGGACACCGTACGTCGGATGCGTCGGGTGTTCGAGTGCCATGATGACACCGTCTGTCGTCTCGGCCGTGACCGTCAGTTCGGTCTCTTGTACGACGAGCGAGTGATAGCGCATGACGTCCATCGACAAGCCTTCGAATAAGACACTCGGTGATGTATTAATCCGTGAGACTTTCCCATGCATCACCTCGTTCGCCCGACCGACGACCCCGCCGAACGCCTCGGCGATAACCTGATGGCCGAGACAGACCCCGAGAATCGGGATGTAACCGGACAATTGTCGCACGACCGCGAGCGAGACACCGGCGTCTTGTGGACCACCGGGACCGGGAGAAAGGATGATGCCACTCGGGTTCATGCGACGGATTTCTTCTATAGTATGTTCGTCGTTCCGGATGACGCAGACGTCACTGAAGCGGGCGACGTCCTGATAGACGTTATACGTGAACGAATCGTAGTTGTCGATGAGGAGAATCATGCGAACACCTCCAAAAGGGATTTAGCTTTATGCAGCGTTTCTTCATATTCTGATACCGGGTCTGAGTCATAGACGATGCCAGCACCGGCTTGGACGTGGGCCGTGTCACCTTGGACGACCATCGTCCGGATGGCGAGGGCGAAGTCGAATCCGCCGCGGACGTCGAGATAGCCGACCGCCCCGGCGTAGACTTCCCGTTTCACCGTCTCAAGCTCGTCAATCAACTGCATCGCCCGAATTTTTGGAGCTCCGGAGACGGTACCGGCCGGAAGACAGGCACGGAGCGCATCGATCGGGGTCACATCGTCACGTAAATCCCCTTCGACTTCGGAGACGAGATGCATCACGTTTTTGAACCGTTCGAGCTCGATGTGTTTCGGGATGGTGACCGTACCGACTTTCGCGACCCGCCCGATGTCGTTCCGTCCGAGATCGAGGAGCATCCGATGCTCGGCGAGTTCCTTCTCATCTTGAAGGAGTGACTCCGCGTGACGCATGTCTTCCTCGACGGTCTTTCCACGAGGGCGCGTCCCGGCGATCGGGTTCGTCGTCACTTTGCCGTTCTCGACCCGGACGAGACTCTCAGGAGAAGCGCCAAGGACGATCGCTTCCCCGAGGTCGATGTAGAACAAGTACGGGCTCGGATTTTGTTTCCGCAGCGTCCGGTAAAAGTGGAACGGGTCCCCGGTGAACGTCGCGTCGATTCGTTGTGACAAGACGAGTTGGAACACCTCACCCGCAAGAATCGCCTCTTTCGCCTGGAGCACACGGTCGATGAATTCATCTTTCGGCGTCAAAATCTGCTCGCTCGTCCGGACGACCGGTTCGAGGGCGTGCGTCATCGGTGTCTCGATCTGTTCACGGATGGACTCGAGTCGCGCCGTCGCATCCGTCTCACTCGTATCGATCAAGATGACCTGTTCCTCAAGGTGGTCATATAAGACGACCGTCTCATAGCGCTGAAAGAGGGCGTCCGGCAAATCACGCGTCACGGTCGGCGTGTTCGGGATCGGTTCATATACCCTAAGCAAGTCATAGCCGATATAGCCGACGGCACCGCCGATGAACGGGTACGGGGCAGTGAGGTCGTCACGGGTGATGCATTCTGACAGGGCATGGAGCGGGTCGTCCGCATAGATCGTTCCCGTCGCATCCGTCACGTCGTTCCCATCGACCCGGATCGTCTCGACCGGGTTCGCCGCGATGATGGAGTAGCGGCCGTGTTTGCCTTCCGCGCGACTCTCGAGTAATACCTTTCGTTCACCTTGTAGTCGGTGGAAGATTGCCACCGGTGTGAGTTCGTCACCATTGATCGTCCGTTGTTGCATCAACATCTCCTCCTTAAACTAAAAAAATCTCCCCGTCCCGCATGCCCAATCGGACATGAAGGACGAGGAGATTCCCCGTGTTGCCACCTTCGTTGAAAGACGCCTTGTCTTCCCACTCATCGCGAACCATCATTCGCTGTCCCCGATAACGGGAGGACCCGTCAGAGCCTACATGTCGGTCTGAACGCTCAAAAGCCCATTCACGCAAGGCACGACACCGGTTCGCATCGACCACCGGCTTTCTGAAGACGTCCCTTCGCGCTACTCTTCTTTCTCATCGCGAGTTCGTATGAATGTTATGGTTACTTTAACGGGATAAAGATGCGTTGTCAAGCATCATTTGATTGAAGCATGCTCCACCTGACGTTTTCCGATGAACGTGAACGTGATCCCCAATGCCAGGAGGGGAAGGAGCCACCACTTCGTAAAGAAGAAGAGGGTGCCCCGATACATGAACCACTCCATGACCCAGTAGGCGAAGAGCGTGATCAAGGGAGCGAAAGACAAGCGCTTCAGACGCAGTGCGATGGCGACCCCGAGTCCGATCGTCAACGTTGGGACGATTACGAGTTGCCAAAGATACGGGTCGATATAGTGAAACATGGAGTGTCCTCCTTTCATGATGAATCACGACACATCAGACAGATCTCTTTGTGTTCAACAATCCGACGAAGATGAACGAGAACAAGAGCGAAATCAGCGGGAAGATGACATTCCACGAACTGAGATGGCTGACATCGAACGGACTGTGGTCATAATAGACGGCAAAGTACGTCAATTCGATGATGGCGTTCAACAAGAACGTCACCACAGGGCCGACCCAGACCCGTTTCATGATCATGGCGGCCACGACACCACCGCCGATGGTGAGAAACGGGACGATGACGAGTTGCCAAAGATACGGGTCGATATAGTGAAACATGGAGAATCCTCCTTATAACGATTTGTACCCTAAGAAGTACGGGCGCCACATCGGGTCATGGATCGAGTTGATTTGAAGCATCTCGCCCCCGGCATGGATGAAGAATTCGTCATCGAGCATGATGCCGATGTGGGACGGACCTGACCTGTATGTGCCGGCGAAGAAGACGATGTCCCCGCGACGACCACTCGTGATGTTTGTCCGTTTGTGCTTGAAGTGTCCGCTATGCCAGTAACCCGACACGTTCGTGCGACCGCCGACTTTACCAGCCTGATTCGCTGCGTAATGGATGAGACCGGAACAGTCGAACCCACCGTTCAGCGGTGACTGCGAGCCCCATGTGTACGGTGTCCCGAGATGTTTCACGGCGGCGTTGATCAGACGCTCTTTTTGGGAGTTGTCCCGTTTCTTCAACAAGGCATCTTGCTTGATGCGAATGTCTTTCGTCTTGACGTAGACGGGGCGCCAGTCGTACTGGATGAGATACGAGTCGCCACTCTTCCCACGAGGGTAGATGCGACGACCGGCATCGAGATAGCCGATCGGACGGGTATCGTTCGGGTTGGCGTAGAACGGTGTCTTCTTCGTCGTCCCGTAATGGGCGGCCGTATAGACGCTCGCCGGCTGAATCACCTTCGGTTTCGTCTCGGCGATATATGGGTTCAACACGTAGACGCGTTTCCCGGACGGAAGACGGACGTGCCAGAAGTCGGCATCGATCGAGCGGAGCCCGACGAGTTTCGTTCCACGTGGCAATGTGCCGGCCGGACGACCGTACGCGACGTCAGCCGAGAAGTACGGTGCCCCGTTGAACTGTGTATAGAAGACCGTGCCTGCCTTCGGCTTCGCGATCGGTTTCGAGACGGCGAGGTAGCCTGTCGCGACATAGCGATACGTCCCGTTCAGACGGATGCGCGTGTAGTATCCACTCGTCCCGAACGTTTCGACGACTTGCCCACGTTTCAAGGAAGCGACTTGTTTCGCAACGGAGGTCGAAGCGTAGACTTCAACACCGTTATAGCGGCTATACCGCATTCCTGTTGATTCGAATTGAGGTGGTTTTTTCGTGCTCGTCACGCTCGTCGGCACGAAGTAGTATTTCCCTTTCGTGAAGATGCGGGTATACCCACCTTTCGTTCCATACACATTGATCAGCTGCCCACGTTTTAAAGTGAGAGTTGTCTTGGAGGACAACAACGTTCTCGCATAAATTGGAGTATCTTTCGTGATGTATCGTTGACCGGTCTTCAGCGGTGCGGGCTCCTTCGTGCCAAGAAGAGCCGTGTCCACATAGGCGAACCGTCCTCCCATGTCGACGCGTGTGACGTTTCCGATTTTTCCATAGGTGCTGACGAGTTGACCTCGCTTGAGCGAACCGATGACTCGCTTTTTGTCCGTATCTTGATAAACGGAAATCTCGGTTTGTGCATAGCGACTACCGGTCTTAATCGGAGTTACGCTCGTGGAGGCGATTCGTACATATCGATATCCATCCGTCGTTTCAACGCGAAGAAAGTCCCCTGTGATGAAACCTTTGAGCGTTTGTCCAAGTTCTACTTTGGCGATGATGTCGCCATCTTTTGAAGACAAGAGGACTGCGCCCTGCTTCGCATAACGTATGACCGATTCGGGCGCCTGTTCACCTAGAACGTTCCTTGCGATATAGGTACCGTCTTTCATGAAAAGACGGTCTTCATCGAGGTCGTACACGTGAACCGTTGTCCCGAGAGTGATTGGCGCGACGGGATTACCGGCAGCGTCAAAAGAATTCGTGTCCTCTTGGACGTAACGTGTGGCGGCGTACACTAACGCTTCGTTTCGAACGAATCCTGTCTGTGAATCGACCGTGACAGAAGCATGAGTGTCTGTCAGTTGGTGAATTTCTACCAATTCAGGCTCGGTCGTGACGAGGAGAATGATGGATTCCTCAGGGTCTGCGTAAAGGGTGGTGCCGACACGCAATACGGCCTCCGATCCGACCGCATGCGCAGAAAGTGTCCAGTAAAAAGTAAAGAGTAAGAGCAAACTACATATTCGTTTCAAATAACATTCCCTCGATTCATATGATTTACAATTTTTAGTATATACAATTGAAGGAGCAAGGAAGGCTGTAGATTTGGATAAAAGGGAAATGATTGAAGGACTCAATGTTCGAGATTGAGGACGGTCGTTTCCTTGAATCTGTGCTATGATGAACGGGGAAAGGAAGGGACAGCTATGGAGACACTCAACATGAAAAAACTTTCTGACGAACGGTCGGCCCATCAGGTGGCCGGCGATCTCGATGCGATGCGGGCGCTCATGCACGACTCGTTCCGATATGTCGATTCGAGCGGGCGTCAGTTCGATAAAGAGACGTTCTTAGACCAGTTCGTCGACCCGACGGCGATTCAATGGATCGCACAGGACACGGTCACGTTCGATGAGACGGTATGCGGTGACCTCGCCGTCGTCCAACTCTTGCTCGAGGAGAAGTTCATTCTCGGCACGAACGCGTACGAAGGTCGCTTCTGGATGCTTCATCTTTATGTGAAAGAAGATGACGTCTGGTTATGGCAAGGCGGACAGGCAACGATGATCAACGAAGGATAATAGATGATACCGGTGGAAACACCGGTTTTTATTATGGATAAAAAGATAAGATTCGACAGTGTAGAAATATTGTCGAAATATTTTTGTTACATTAATGAAACATAATCCGATAAATTACGTAGAACGGTATGGAGCAAAACGCTCCGATTAAAATAAGAAAGAAGGGAAATGATGAAAGCAACATTCAAGCAGTTCGTGGCGATCGTGACGATTCTCGTCCTCGTCCTATCGTTCCTTCCACCGGCACTCGCCGACAGTGGAGATGGAATGAAGACGGCCACATTACTTAAACCGGGAGAAGCGGTCGAATTCAAGACTGGTACGGAACCGGTCAACACGTATTGGTTCAAGATGGAACGTCAAGCGTCAGCCATGACACATATGGAAGTCACGTTCGAGTCGTCTAAGCTTGCGAACATCAGCGTCTATCCGAGCGCCGACATGGCGGCGAAAGATGAGACGTTCGATCGCTATCGCGCGAGCGCGACAAAGGAAGAGGAAGAACAGACGGCCAAGATCGCTTTCCCGTTCGCGTGGGAAGGTCCATACTACATCAAGGTCGAGTATATGCCGATGGAACTCGGTGAAGAGATGATGGACATGCCGACAGAAGAGGTACCGGAAGGCGAAGAACCACCGGCACCAGATCTTTCGATGTTCGCGTCAGACATTAAGCTCGTCGTCAACCCGGTCAAACTCCCGGTCAAATACGAGCAGGTCGGCGGCGACATGTGTGCCGTCGAATCAATCGTCCAACCGGCCCCGGAGCGCGATTCGATGCTCAAGCTGATTCGTCGTGTACAAAACGAGGTACTTGGCAAATCGCAAGAAGGTCGTGATTTGTCCGCGCTTTATTACCGTGCGTCACCTTTTATCGTCAAGGCGGTCACGTTTGACGGAGAGAAGCGAAAGAACGCACTCACCGATTTGAAGACGCTCCGTCCACTATTGACGGCGCTTGTCGACAAAGAAGACTACACACTGAAGACGCAAGACGCGACGGCGATCAAACGTCTCCACGCCTTGGTCGAGTCGAGCGTCCCGACGGCTCTTCAAAGTGAGGTCAGCGAAATCGCGACAGCGCTCGAAATGGATTCGCTCGCAGGAGCGCCTGTGTCCGACCTTTTCGGCAAAATCGGGATGACGATTCAGACGGACGGCAGTGATGCTCCTCGTTACATCGTCAAATACAAATCAGCTCCGAGTCGCTCACTTGGAAAAATGAATGCGATGAGCAATGTCTCGGCTGAGCGTCTTGCGATTGGGTCGCCATCAGACTACTTCGCGCTCGTCGATGTCGAGGAAGCATCGACGAAGATGCGGGCACAGGCGAAGTCGACGCTCGAATCAGACCGAAACGTTGAATACATCGAACCGGTGCAAACGTATAAGTCGTTCGCGACGGACGTGAGCCTGGATTATCAATGGGCAATCAATTCAAAATCTATTCTCAAGCCGTTCCAGGATGCTGGAATCGGACTTGATCGTTATGAAGCGTTAAAACTTCCGGGACGTGCGATAAAAGTAGCCGTTCTTGACACAGGGGTCGACCACCGTCTCCTTGACTTTAAAGGAAAAGTCGATGTCGCCAACGCGAAGAACTTTGTTGACCCGAACGGGGAAGGCGATGCCATCGATGACCACGGTCACGGGACACACGTCGCCGGTGTCATCGGAGCGATTCGTGACAACGGTGTCTCGATGCGAGGGATCGTACCGAATGTGACGATCTTACCGGTCAAAGTGCTCGATGCCGGTGGTTCGGGAGATACGGACCAAATCGCTCTCGGAATCAAGTATGCGGTCGATGCCGGAGCAAAAGTCATCAACATGAGCCTCGGTGGCAACGAGAGCCGAACGCTCGGCTACATGATGAAGTATGCGCATGACCGTGGCGTCATCGTCGTCGCGGCAACAGGGAACGACGGACAATCACGCGTCTCGTACCCGGCATCATCGAAATACGCCATTTCGGTCGGAGCTACGAATACGTTCGGAGTCGTCTCAGACTATTCGAACTTCGGAATCAATGTGGACGTTGTCGCACCAGGTTCTAAAGTAGCGAGTCTCGTCCCGGACGGAAACGTCGTCTATATGGATGGGACAAGCATGGCGACTCCACACGTCGCAGCAGTCGCAGCGCTCTTGAAGTCGAATCACCCGTCACTGACGGTTGAACAAATGCGTAAACTGCTTCGTCGCACGGCACAACCACTCGCGTTTTCGGGTGGGGACGCACCGCGCGACCCACGAATGGACGATGGGTTACAATACATGCTTGATGAGTTGGACAAGCCACTCCTTCCGTACTATGATCTTGTGAGCGGATACGGAAAAGTGGACGTGTTCCGTGCCGAGTCGATGCAACGGATCAACCCGTCTCAGGCAGGCGTACAAGACAATGCAGCCATCTTCCGCGTGAAGGCGAAGACGGGCACGATTGTTAAAGTATACAGAGGTCAGAAGTTGATTGGAAAAGGAACGGCGAAACAGTCTGCCGCCACTTTTGCCATCAAACCACAAAAAGCGGGAGCGGTCCTTCGTGTCGTCTATGAAAACGGCAAGTACGTCACAGGTGAACGAATCATCGTGGCGAAAGGATACCGTCCGAAAGCGCCGATCGTGAACGTACCACGTGCGAATGCGTCGCAAGTGACCGGCAAAGCGCAAGCGGGAATGACGGTCATCGTGCGCGATCAACAAAAACGAATCCTCGGCAAGGGGAAAGTGACGTTGAACGGAGCCTTCACGGCCAAGACACGTGTGCTGAAAAAAGGAGAACGATTGTCTGTCCACGTGGAGGATGTGACAAAAAAAGTAAGTAGCGTATCGACGGTCATCGTCAAATAAGATGAGAGCGAGATATTGATTACGCTATAGTTGCAAAAGAGGTCCGGACACCGATGGATGGTGTCTGGACTTCTTTTGTATAGTCTTTCCTAGTTCAAGCATTCGATAGAAGACTTTTTCTATTTCGTTATTATTTTTTCAAGAGGAGTTAAAGTATTTTTTAAAATAAAGAGGAAAAAATAGAAAAATATGTACCCTTTTTTTAAAAAAACCAGTAGTATAAGAATGTAGCAAAGTAGATACATTATTTAGGAGGAATCATCTCATATGAAACAACCAAAGTTCGTCGCACTGTTCTTAACGGGTGCGCTTGTTTTTAGTGGCATTGCCCCGTCCTACGTGGCGGCAGAAACCGACCCGGTAACCGAGGATGTGACGGCACCGGCTGCGCCGGTCGTCTCGGTCCCGTTGGACACGTCGACTTCCGTCACAATCGGAGGCGAGGTAGGAGCGAAAGCGCTCATCCTGATCAACAATAAAACATATGAACGTGTGATTGCGGTCGATGGTCAAGCGACGTTTACGATGGCGCCACAAACTGCCGGCAAGACAATCGACGTTCGATTGGTGGATGGGGCCGGTAACGTAAGTGACGTGACACAGGTCGTCGTCCAGAAGACAACGGTCAACGTGCCGACATCGCCAAAACTCTCTCAAGTGACGACGTCCTCTCCGTTCGTCGAACTAAAAGGCGCTCCATACGCCGCGTTCGAATTGAAAATCGGACAAAAGACGTACACAGGGAAGTTCTACTCGAACGGAACGTTCCGCAAGGCGATGGCCAGTCAAAAAGCGGGTTCGGTCATTTCGGCTCGTAGCATCGCCAAAGACGGCACGGCTAGCGCTTGGAGCAAGACGACCGTCATCGCAGACAAGACGGCCCCGAATCCAGGGCGTCTCAAATATTCGGTCACGGCATACTCGACTCGCGTGATTGGAACGGCAGAACCTTACACGACGGCAATCGTCACGATTGGGACGAAAACGTATTCGGCACCTGTCTCGGCTAAAGGAGAGTTTTCAGTGGTCATTCCAAGACAACGCGAAAACACACGCCTCTCGCTCGTGATTCGTGACCGTTCTGGAAACCGCAGCCAAGCCTCTACGATTAAAGTGCACCATGCGTTCTACAACAAGTATTACCGAATTGACGCAGATGGGGCGCGATTGACGCTCCATAAAGAAGTGTTCGCTTCGGATGCGTCGACACGATACGCTGAAACGTTCGCACCACTTTTCTTGGGACATCCTTCGAAAGAGGCGACGTTCTTCCTCATGAGTTATTATGCGGAGGATGGTGTACCGTTAGAGTTTGAGAAGTTCCACATTCGAGTCGGCTCGGCGACATACGCGCAAGCGATTCCGGCAGCGGAGGTCGGTTATGACGAGTATGAGGACGGATCGGTCGAAGAATCATACGTGTTCAAGCCAAATGCGAAATTGATCGCCTTCATGAAACAACATGTTCGTCTCGATCGCCCGGTCGTCATCACGATCGAAGGGTACGAGTATGAATACAAGTGGGATCTGACGACGGCCGAGAAGCGTGCGTTCATTCAATCACTTCAATATGCCGGGTTTTAATCCGAATACATGACACCCTGAGGGGAGACACGGTCTCTCCCTCGGGGTGTTTTTTGTATGTCTCGTGTCCGTGAACGACCAATATTTTAATGAAAGGATGTGCGACTGTTCGTCAAGGTAATTTGACAGCATCAAACGGTCCGCGTCTGAAGAAGGGGAGGCAAGAGATCGGTAGTGTGACGTGTCAAACCGAGCAGCGCATCTTATTAAAGGAAGGAAGTGAGGAATAGTGTTCCTCATTTTGAAGCAGGACCGGGTGATGATAGCGGACGCGAAAGAAGGCAGGGCGCGTGAATGGACTGATTCTGACGGATACTACGCAAAGGAAGATATGAATCGATTCGGCTCGACCAGAACGAAGAGCGCTCGCATCAGACTAAAGTCTCAATGACTGCTATACGAAGAAAACAAAATTTAGGAAAACAAGGTTTTGATAGATAGGTCAATGATTTTCAATATGGGAAAATTGACTTTGAAAAAAGGAAACTAAGAAAATATGATGTAAAATAAAAGAAAAAGTAAAATATACCCTTTTTGTTGTCGTATTTTCAGTTATTCTGTCGAAAATAGCTTTGAAAAGCCATTATAAGCCGAAAAATTAATTTGAAAAAAAGGGAAAACGTAAAATGAATTAAACTAAAATATCCAAAATTCAAAAACGTTACCATTTCAATCAAAAA
This sequence comes from Exiguobacterium sp. S3, assembly GCF_018617295.1. Classification (GTDB taxonomy): domain Bacteria; phylum Bacillota; class Bacilli; order Exiguobacteriales; family Exiguobacteriaceae; genus Exiguobacterium; species Exiguobacterium profundum. The sequence goes on along the minus strand of NZ_JACSJW010000001.1, from coordinate 922,460 downwards.
AAACGCTTGTGCTCATTGGAAGGGTTATGTATATTATGGATGTAAGGTTTTCCAAGAACAGTCTTGGTAATTTGTTCAAGATTGGTATCTTGAAAGAGCATCTACCGGGGGAGTGGCACCTGGTCTTCATAAGGGATGGGTACATAGTCGTGAAACGAGTCACAGGCGATTGGTTGTTCCAAGAAGATCGGCAAGCAAGGTCGGTAGAAAAAACCTAACTACCTTAAGGGAGGATTTTTTCAACATGACGAAAAAGAAAAAAGTATTAACAGCTGGCGCAGCGTTCGCTGTAGCGGCAGCAGCACTTACACCAGTTGCATCGGTTGATGCGGCACAAAAACGTGTAATCGAGCTTGCACCGATGACGTTTACTGGTGGAGAAGTAAAACTTCCTGCTAAAGTGGGTTCTTCTAAAATCACTTGGTACAAATCAGGAATCGACATGAAGAAAGTCAACACATGGCAGACAATCAAAGGTTACGCTGGAACGAAGAAAGTTCCAACGACAATCAAAATCAAGATTGTTAACTACGTTGTTGGTTTCCAACAATCTGTAGCACCACAAGAAGTTGAAGTAGACGGCAAGTTGGTCCTTCCTGCGAAACTCAAAGCGAACTTCGCAGTCGGCGCTTACTACGTTAACGTGGACTGGGAAGAAGCGAAAACAGACAAAGCTGGCGACTACGAAGTCAAAGGTACGTACACTCGTGATGGCAAGACGATCACAGTTGTTGCGAAATACTCTGTTGTTGATGCTGACCTTAAGATCGAAAACGTTTCTTCTTCAGTAGACCAAGCGGCAGAAGTTCTTTCTGTAAACGCTGACGTGAAGAACCTTAAAGATGGCGAGAAAGTTGAACTTGTTGTTTACCCTGGTAAAGACATGTCAGCTACACCAATCAAAGAAACGGCTACTGTTAAAGATGGTAAGTTGACTGTTTCTAAGAAACTTCCAGCTGGTACGCATTCGTTCCAACTCGTTTCAGGTGATGTGAAGACTGCAATTACTGAATTCACAATTGAAGCACCAATGGTTAAAGAAGTTAAAGTTCTCAACACTACAGAGTTGAAAATCACTTTCAACAAAGCTTTAAACGAAACTTCTGCTGAAACGTTAGCTAACTATGTCGTTTCTGCTGATGCACCTTCAGCTGAAGGTACTAAAACGGTTTCTGATGTAGAGTTGCAAGATGGCGGAAAAACTGTGATTGTTCGCTTTGGCGGAGCAACTCCACAACTCGTTAAAAACACTGTCTACACAGTTGAAGTTTCTAACGTATTAACTGACAAGTTTGAAAAAGTTTCTTCATTCAAAGGAACTGCTTCATTGGTTAATGAAGTAGCGCCAAACCTTACTTCAGTTAAATTTGATGGTAAATTAAGCTTGTCATTCGACGAGCAAGTTGACTTTACAACTGCTGTCGTCCGTGTTGATGGAGTACAATATTCTGGCTTCACAGCAGTTTCTTCTGATGCAGGTAAGTACACTTATGAAGCAACAGTTACTGGTGTAGCTGCTGCTACAGGTACACATAATGTTACTATCGTGGGCCTTAAAGATGTGGTTGGAACAGAAGCGGGTACACTAAGTGCTTCATATTCGATCGCAACTGACGTAACAGCTCCTACTGTTTCGACAATTGAACAGATCGATGCAGATACATTTAAACTTATTTTCTCTGAAGCGGTTACTATCCCAACAGTAAAAACTGCAAAAGGTGCTACTGAATTTGCAGCTGTACCACGAGCTCAAGTTGGAGCACAAAAAGAATGGACTGTTGATGTTACAAACACTGCTGGTTCAAACAACCTCTACAACACTGGTGAAAATTCAGTTGCTCTTACAGTTGAAGTTACAAACTATAAAGACTCAGTTAATCTTTTAGGTAACAAATACAACGGTACAGTTGTATTGACTAAAGATAGCGTAGCACCAACAGTTGTCTCGACTAACTTAAACACTGTCGCAGCAAGTGGTGCAGATACTGTTATTACGATTCCGTTCAGTGAGAACATTTCTGTAGGTACAGGAACTATTACGGTTAAAGATCCTGATGGTATTTACCAAAATGCTGTTGCATCAGTAACAGGTGGTAAAAACTTAGTTCTTACTATCACTGGTCAAACTCCGAAATCTGGAACTTATGCAATTGCGCTTGGAAGCAAAGCAGTTTCTGACGTTGATACTAATGGTAATGTTGCTCTATCAACATCGGCCTCTTACTCTGTATCTACTAGCAACTTTGAGCTTTTAGCAACTGCAGCAACTGCAGCGAAATCTGTAATCGGCGGTAAAGTTGTAAATTACATCGATGTGGCATATGGCACTGAAATGGATAACTCTGCAATCAGCGTATCAAACTATAAACTTGATAACGCAGCCTTGCCAGCAGGTTCGACAGTTGGATTTGTAGGTAATAAAGAATCTGTACGCATCACATTACCTGACACATTCAATGTTCCAGCAAATGCTAGCTACAAGTTTGAAATCACTAAGAGTGTGAAAACTGCTAACGGTAGATCAGTTGTTTTAGATGATGGTGCTGCATCAATTTCTTCAACTGTATTCACAAAATTCCTTACATTGACTGATTCTAAGGCACCGACTTTAGTTTCAGCTAAATTACTAAACGCTGGAGCTGCAGTAACAACTACTGCTGACCAAGTCGAGTTGACTTTCAATGAGGACCTTGGAGCTGTAGCTAATAATGCAGCGAACTTAGATGATTTCATCGTTAAAGTTAATGGAATCACTATTGCACCTACTGCAATTAATGATGGAACTGCTGGTGATAAAACAGTCGTTCTTGCAATCCCTAACTTCAATGCTGCACAGACACTAACAGTAGAAGTTGCTTCTAGTTCATTGAACATCACTGATGTTGAAGGTAATGTCTTAACTGGCGGTACTATTTTATCTGCTACTAAGTAATTACGGAAATACTATTGATTAAAGAGAGTAGACTGGAGATAGATAATTTCTCTAGTCTACTCTTTTTATATTTGAAAAATTATAAGAATCAAGTTCATCATTGGAATGTTAAACAAAGTTAGGTATATCTCTGTAAAAACATCGCAGATTATATTTAAATAAATGAAGCAATCCTTATCAAGCTAAAACATGCGGGCGTCTTACTTCCGGTTTCAATCGTTTCAATACACGGAACATGTGCATATATATCACCGGAATGCATTGAAAATTTATCGTGATCTGAATAGACAGGTAGAGGACGAGGATGAAACGGATGATGAAACGTACGAAATCTTTTTTTGACTTGATTGATGTGAATTCGCTCGATTTCCATCAATCAATGACGTACGGTCATCGTCAATGAGGACGCCAATCTCCGTCGTTACGAGTGCGAGTAAGACGTTCCCTTGGATATGATTCTGTTCGAGATGTGGCTATCAACATAAAGACGTGAAGTATCTCGATCAGTGCGAGTGGTTGTACCCGAATTGTGAACTTAGGAATCAACGAGAAAGTAGAAGCTAAACTCATCCTGGTTTCTCCAACCGTTACGATGGGACTAGCCTAATCAAATTCTTCTCGGATTACTCAAGAATCCTTCACCTCCAAGCAAGACCTAGGCGAGGAGTAGTTCAAGGATGTTTCATTGCAAACATCTAATGGACAAGAAGATGTGGAGCGAGTGGGGCAGAGAATGAAGTGACGGAAACGAATCGCCGAAGGCGGTTCTTTTCTTTTGGAGAAAATGATGATGTGAACATGACGAATCTTGTCGAACGATTGCCTTTCAATTTTAAATTACTGATTGACTTAAAAATGATAAGTGTCATCCGACGAAAGACCTAGGTTGGTACGATGAAGAGGATAGACAGTATTCATATAAATGGACTAAAAACGAAAGCGAGGTCGAGTGATTTGAAACGGTTCGTAACGCAGTTTTCTCTTCTTGCAATCCTACTTCTATTACTCAGTACATGCTTACCTACAACGGCTGCCGCGGCAAGCTTGACGGTTTCTCCAAAAAGCGTGACGTTACAGGTCGGCCAATCCAAGGCGGTACAGGCGAAAGCAAGTGGTGTGAAAAAACCAGTATACGTATGGAAATCGTCGAACACGAAAGTGGCGACCGTGAAAAATGGAAAGATTACAGCGAAAGCTGTCGGAAAAGCGACCATCACGATCACCGTCCAAAAGACGAAGTTGAAGTCGACTATCAGTGTGACGGTCAAACCGAAGAAATTAAATGCGCAAGCAGCGTTCAAGGCAGTCAATCCGTCCGTTGCGACGATCGAGATGTACGATGCTTCTGATCGACTCACTTCTACAGGGAGTGGGTTCGTGACGAAAAGAGGGGAGGTCATCACGAATTTTCACGTCGTTTCAGGTGAATCGAACCGATATGCTCGTATCCGATTTGCAAACGGGACCGAGGTCGAAACGCTCAAGTTGAAGCGCTTTGATGACAAGTTAGATTTGGCGATTTTAGATGTGCCGTCTCTTCAGTCCATTCCGACCTTACCGGTGGCCAAAGCAGGTAGTACGGGTTCCGTCATTTATGCGCTGGGGAGTCCGAGAGGCGTCTCGAATACGATCACGGAAGGGATTTTGAGTAATCGAGACGTGTATTTGGACGGTCTTTCGTACCTGCAATATACGGCGAGTACAACGTTTGGAAACTCGGGAGGGCCTTTAGTCGATGAATTCGGAAGAGTAATTGGCGTGGTCACAAGAATTCGAACAGACTCACAAAACATGAACTACGCGGTTCCGATTCAACAACTCGATGCGATGCAATATGGTCGTGAGACGATTGCGAATGTACAGGAACCTTCGTCCGGTTCGGATGTGATTCCGGCCGTTTCGGGTGAAGGGGAGACAGCGGAACAAGAACTCAACGATTCGTTTGATGACGCGGACGTGATTCGGTTCGCTTCTGGGCATCTCTCCGGGGCCGTCCAACATCAAGATGATGTCGATACGTATTATTTCCGGACTGAACGCCGGATGACGTTGTCGATGGTCGGAGGTTGGTCGAACAACCAAAACGGTGTGCACTGGGCATACGGATTGTTCGATGCGAATGGCGATTCGATTCGATATAGCGAGGAATTTATGGATGAGGGGCGTTATTACGAAGCGCTGGACCTCGTCATCCCGCCGGGTGAATATTTTATTGTAGCGTTCCCGATTTCGGGTCTCGCCCGTAGTGAATATGTGCGCCAGCCGTATGCGATTTATTACGAACTGAAATAAGCGTGTCGGAATTAGAAGTCGTAAGAGTTGTCATCTAATCAAGGACAGAATCCGAGTATGTTCGTTTGTTCTTTTTTCAGTAATCAATTGTTTATTACCTCCACACTAAGTAAAAATAGGGCAACACGATGACATATTATCAATATCATCGTGTTGCCCTATGAATGAGTTAATTACTTTAAAAATGTATGTTACTCTTTTCGTTTTTCAATGCTTTCTAAAGTTAATTCGTTGATTTTATATTTTTTTGAATAATTTAGTAATACTTCTTGATTTTTGAGAGTAACTTGAGCATGATTTTTCGGTGAACTAGCCTTTGTTTCAGTTATTGAAAGCGGATAATCATTTTTTTCATTTCCTGAGAGCGTCAACACTTTTTGATCGTTATGCATATCTAGAGTCATAGCGGACATCGAGTCAAATGGTAAATCTAGATTGATTGTATTCATAACTTTTTTCTTATCAACATCGACATCATATAATTCCCCCCAAGGGGTTTTGATTAAAAGTTGATTGGGTTCAACTTCGTCGATTGATATATCATAATCTGATGTTGAATTTTCAAAATTTGTTTTTTCTTGAATGTTAGAAATGAGGACTGTGGATGTAGATGTCCCTTTATCCATATCCCAAGTAAAAAGACTCAAGTCTCTTTTACTGGCGTCCTCGAAATCCCAGGTTTCGCCAATTGAGTATGTTTTGTCATTCATACTGAAAGTATTATACAAAACTCTATCGTAGTCGAATGGCTGTGTTCCTATAACTTTAGGGATTAACTCCTTACCTTGTTCTTCAAAGCGAACAAGTTTTACATGAGCTTCATCGTTAAGGTCATTCTTGAGATCCATGACTACTGTTGTTGCATAAATATTATTCTCGACATTGAAAAAATGACCATATGCCCCTTGAACAATAAATTTAGAGACACTATCTTTATGTTGTTTTGAAATTTGAGTATGATAACCTTCATCTACAAATCCAATGTCCATAGCAGTCCATACTGTGTCATCAGAACTCTCGAATTTATAGGATTGGCTAATCGTACCATCTCTAACATTACGCTTTAGATTTATGTTCTCTTTCTTGTGGACATCCCCATTATTGTCGATAAAATAATCGTATTTATAATCTGAGACATACACACCATCACCCGTCCATTTTACCGTTGCAAACTCTAGCAGATTAGTAGAAAACATGTCCCAATCTCCGTCAGAATTAAAGAAAAACAAGAAGTTCTTTCTTATCTTTAAAGTATCCTCCCACTCTTTGGTGGTTGATATGTTAGAAGGCATGGTAGAACTGAGCAATGTAACATATTGATATTTTTTGATGTCTATATGTTTTTGTGATTCTAAAGACGACACAGTATTAGATTTTTCTTTTTTTATCTCCGTTTCGGGTCTCACTGCTAGAAAAATCAAAACTCCTAAGATGAAAACAATTATTAAAAGCATTAACCAATTGCGCTTAACGTATTTCAATAAAGTCCCCCGACAAATGTGACATATTCTCGGTTGTTAATAATATCTCGTGGATAAACACCTAATCCGCCATCTTTGTCTAAATCAATACCTGTCGCGTTCTTGTATGCATACCATACAAGGCTAGAGCAATTTAATGAATTTTTATAGCCGCCTTTGCGTTTGTTTATAGCGAACATCAATCTATAATCTTGTCCTGTTAAATATGTCTTCGCATAGTTTGCTGCCTCGCGGCGATTAGTGAGTGATGTTTCAACTTGACCAATTCGAGTGTATGTTTTAGCGACTTTTATGTCACTTCGGTTTCTAAGTTGACTTTTTTTACCGATACCAGGTGCTTCAACTACTTTATCAGAGTAGTGATAGATTCCAACATGACCAACGTTTCCATTTCCATCCGCCAACCAGGCTGGAGTGTAATAGATATTCCCGATACCACTTGCCGGAAGCGTTTCGGATCTTTTTGAAGATGCCGCAGTCATTGTAGTCCCACCTTCAGTGACAGAAGATATTGAGTCTTCTCTTTCTTCAACACTTTCTCTATAAATTTTATCAAGAGTATCACTATAATTCAGACCTATTTCAGGGGCAGTTGCTTCAATTTCAGCCTGTAAACCTAAAATGGTAGATTCGGGATTCATTTCTTGGATAACTTCAAGCTTTTCGCGGTTAGTTAATGTTGATGCCGATACTTCAGATAATCCAGGTAATGTCACGAGAGATAAACCCAAAGCCCCAATAATAATAGTACTTGAAATTTTTTTCATTTTGACTCTCCTTTTAATCAAATGGTATTTCAATAAATGAATACCATTTCTTTATTTTGAAACATTTTTATTATAGTTGCTAAAAATGTATATGTATATCTAAAATTTTACTTTTTTTATTCTAAATTGTTAATGAGTTCTTAAGGCGGAGAATATATTTTAATGATGAGTCGATAGACCTATTTTTTATTTAGTGGTTTACCAATCTAGGCGCATCACTTTCTTGAAAAATACCTTTTAATCATAGTGAGGACATCTAAGAGTTCAAACATTCTGTTTTGGAAATTACTCTGTACCGTATGAAATTCATCCTCCATAAGGTCGTACTACGTCGATAATCAACAGGTCGATGTAGAACGAGCATTTTAATTGGATAAGCGTCGAGGTGCAAGAATACAGCCTTAGGTGTTTTTGTGTTCACTTTTGGGGGTCGAACTCAACTTTTATAATTCATTATACGAATAATGAGATTTACAGGTATTATTGATTCTGGCTATTAGTTTACATTATATTACAGGATGGGGTGAGGAGATGGTCAACGATCAAGCGATTCAAATCGTTTCACGTATTGTTAAGGAGTCCAAACAAGACTTAGACTTGATGAATCAGAAACCAGATACATATGAACATGAAATACGTAAGTTGTATGCCAAACATGGGTTTGAAGACAAATATGATGAAGTACACGATTTTTTCACACGGGTCGAGGGAAATCATCGCACGCTACTTCATCATAAAAGTAAAGGTATGTCGACCTCTACGTGGCTACATCAGTGGTTAGCCGTCTATGAGGAAGAGGATTCGAACTTTTTACCGGAACTTTTGATTACAATCCAACAGGATATGGATATCGAGACACAGGAAGGTGCTTTTGGATTGACCTTACAAAGTGGGAAGACGGAATCTAAAAGTGCGGTTCGTTCTTTATTTAAAGCAATCACACTTCAGACAAATCTCCAAATCGTTTCCTTCGAACAGTTTCATAAGGACGTTCCAAACATTGTAAAATCGGAAATCCGGGCAATTCAAAAGGCGATTAAAGCGAATATGGGTGATTCATTCGATGTTCCGACCAAAGAGTTTATTACGCTGTCGATGCTAAAAGTTCAAGAAACGTCAATGGATGAAACGTTACAATCCTATCGTGCGAGCCAACTCGCATCCATTGTGGATTCTTCGTATACCATCCTAAAGGTTGGTTATCACCTTGCCAACGGGTCTGTCAGAATGTCAGATGCGATGGAGTATGTAATGGACCGTACCGCTTCGAGATTAGAGGCTTTGGTCCATAGTACATGTAAACGAGCAAGCGAAAAAACGGGAGCGTTTGTAGGCAGGGTCATCGGAAGCACGTTCGGTCCGGCCGGGGCTTTATTAGGAAAATTTGTCGGAACCGCTATCGGTGGAATGGTCGGTGAAAAGATGTCGAATATGATTTCGAGTGGAATCCATAAAATTGCTCCGATTGTGAAGGAAAAAATCAATCAAGGTCTTGAAATGGTCGGTGGCGTGATAGATACGGGTGTAACTAAAATAAAGAATTTTTTTGGATGGTGACTGATGAAGACAATCAAATTTAATCTGGATATGAACAATCGCATGATTCGTTCTGTCGATGAGTTCTACGAACACTTTAACATTGATGACGTATATGAATTGTACGAGGCAAACATTTTGCAGAAGTGGCTACGTATACAAGGTAAATCTGAATTGGCAGACCAATTGGATCATATCGATGAGAACGGACTATCCGATAAAATAATGGGAATCTTGTCTATCTTTGGTTTTTCTGTATCTGATGCTGAATTGAAAACGTACGGCTATCTCTATAAACAAGCTTATAAAAAAAGGCTAGCCCTTTCAGATCAACAAGAAAAGATGTTTGAAAAAAGCATAACCTTTTATCACGAATATTATGTTTCCCTCAAAACACGGTTGATTGAATTTGAAGACTTTAACATTCAGAAAACATGGTCTAGAGAAGGAAGTCCGACACAGCAAACTAAAATCTCGACTCCAAGAACGAAAATTATGAACCAATTATACTACGAAAATGCGTTTAACGTGGCATCTGTAATGTTTGATTTAATGAAAGACAATATGACACCTGAGCAACAGGGGAGGGAGAAAAAAGAAGCCAGACGCAGATTAGAATTCTTGAAAATTACAGTCAATGAAATTGCGAATACGAGTTTGGAATTGTTTAATTTAGATGCTTTGAATTTTTTTAATGAGTTTATTGACAAAAAGCCGATTATCATTATGTGTTGCTTGATGAATGCCGAATTAAGAGAGGTTATATGGAATCAACTTGATGTAGAAGAAAAGCTCTCCCGATTTGCAACGGACGAACAAATGTTCAATCGACTGAAGCCGTACCTTTATATGTATCAAGGATCAACTGATGGCAGGTGGAAAGACCTTGGAGAAAAAGAGAAATCTTATCTCGTCATTCATATGAGTAGTGGTTGTCGAGTCGGCGAAATGGAACGACCGAATGTGGAATATGATCATACCGAAATCGAGGGAGAGTACGAAATTATGCAAGGTCTGATTTTTAAGAGCACATCATCCATCCAATACGTTTATTATCTCGAGGTATGACGATGGGGAAACTTTCATTTAACATCTTATCTTACGTGCATGCCCTTCGTCCGATTATTTACATTCCTCATAATGATTTTAATAAGATGGATCATTTGTTGGAAGAGGTGGCAGGTACCGATTTTGAGATTTTAGAATTCAATCACGCATACGGATGTGTGGATTTTCGTACAAAAGTAGAAAAGGAGAACTGTTCGCTTGAACATTTTTTGAGGTATGCCGATGATTTGACCAATCCTCCTTGCTTTTTAGTTCTTAGAGATGTACACCGCGATCTTGATGACCCGAAAATACAGGCACTACTTAAAAGTATCGCCCGAAAAAATAGCCATGAATCAGAATATTATTGCACCATTTTTATTGTTTCCACAGAGCTTCATATTCCAAAAGAAATAGAGTCATTGGTTACTATTGTAGACGTTCCGTCTCCAAACTACATGGAAATCAAAAAAATGATTCTTGAATTTGCAAACGTTCAGTCGATCATGGTGGATGAATCGATCATCGATGAGATGGCTTTATCGTTTAAGGGGTTGAGTGAATATGAAATCATTCAGATTTTGAACTTGGCCTATCAGTCAAACGGCACTCTTTCCGAGACGGACAAGAACCTAATTTTGAAAGAAAAATAACAATTCATCAAAAAATCGGGCATGCTCGAGATTGTTCAAGTACAGGAAGATATCGATGACATCGGGGGACTTGAGCATTTAAAAACGTGGCTGATTCGTAAAGGAAAAATATTTCATCATTTGGACCATGCCATCAAGGCGGGAGTCGATCTTCCAAAAGGTCTGTTGCTCGTCGGGATGCCTGGATGCGGAAAAAGTTTGGCTGCCAAGGCCACGGGCAAATTGTTCGATGTCCCACTCTTGCGTCTCGATATCGGAAAGTTATTCGGTAAATACGTAGGGGAAAGCGAAGAGAATATGCGGAAGGCTCTGAAGACGGCTGAGGCCGTCAGTCCATGCGTGCTGTGGGTAGATGAAATCGAGAAGGCCTTCTCCGGAATTGGTGATTCTGGGAGTGGTAATAGTATAACGACTCGCCTGTTCGGTAAGTTCTTGACATGGATGCAGGAAAAAGATTCTACCGTGTTTGTCGTGGCGACAGCAAACGACATCTCAACACTTCCGGCTGAATTTTTAAGAAAGGGAAGATTTGACGATCTCTTTTCAGTCGACTTGCCCAATCGAGAGGAAAGGCAAAAAATACTCGAAATTCATTTGAAGAAGCGTGGGAAGTATCATTTGAATATCGATACGATTCAATTGGCCAAAGCTACGGATGGTTTCAGTGGGGCCGATTTAGAGTCTGTCGTGAAAGAAGTGATTGAAAATGTGTACATCGAAGGTAGACAGCTTGTGACGACGAAGGATCTTTTAATGGTAATGAATCAGACAAAAAGTATCTCGGCATCGTTAAAGGAAAAAATCGAACAGATACGAAAAAGTATGGAAAAAGTCGATATCAAACCTGCGAGTATACAAGAGTCATCATCCTGAGTCGACAACCCTTTGAATGGTGTGTGGCAGTGAATGAAGTTTATATATGGAGTATTCTTGCTCATCTACTGATACGTGGGATGATTGGAGCAATATGTATCAGAACTAGTTACAAACGACTTGTATGATAATGATTCACGTACTTTATTAAGCCCTATGATTATCATTTTTTAAAAACGACGAAACGGCAGGAATCCTTCAACTAAAAGGGTTCATGCCGTTTTTCATTTATATGATGACCTTTATCTAGTTGATTGTCTTTACGCAGTCTGTTTTTTCTGATGCAGTTCTTGTCTTCGCCTAATGAGTGATCGTCCTAGTTGAATGCCCGGACATTCGATGATCTGATACGTGACGGATGCGATGATTCCAGAAACGATGAGTGTCACGAGGAACGTCGACATCCACACGGTCGCTGTGCCATATTGTTGAACCCATTCGTCTTTCATATAGTGTTTCACTACGTCAAGCACGAAAAAATGAACCAAATACAAGCTAAAGCTGATTTGTCCGATATACTGCATCACCCGATGATTGAGGATACGTCCTGGTATACCGGAAAGACCGAGAGCGAACAGGCAGAAAGCTAAACCGAAAAGTGCATGTTTCGGGAATGCGCTATAGACATCAAACGGGGTGACACCGAGGAAGATGAGTAGTGAGATCGAAACGATGGTCATCGTGCGATAGGAACGAGTGGACCATGTGTTGTCGCGCCATACCAGATATAAGGTAATCCCCATTAGGAAGATTGGTAATTGGTTCGGGAACCAATAGAACGAAAAGCTCCTTACATCCAAAAAAGGTTGACTCTGTTCGGTGAGCCGATGGAGGACGATGCTCAACATGAGCGTGGCTGCCGTCCACACGACACCTTGACGTATGGTCTTCACGAGTTTGAACAACAAAGGAACACACAAGTAAAATAAAAACTCGTTTGAAATGGACCATCCACCTGGTACAAGACTAAACAACCATTCTGGATGTAGCACGTTGCTGAACGCCAACGTCGAGAGGAAAAGAGCGAGTGTCACGTCCGGATAAGACGTCGAAATCCCGATTGAGGCGTTGATCCAGTCGAAGCTCAAGTAGAAGAGCAGCGCGGCATAAAACATCGGAGCAATTCGGAAGAATCGCTTCGTATAAAAGTCTTGGAGCGGAATCTGTCGAGTGGTCATATACCGTTCCAATGAATAGAAAAGAGTGAACGCACTGACGATGAAAAAGAGTTGAACGCCACGTGATCCTTGTATACCGATTTGATACAACCAATCGGGCAACTGTTGAAAAGGTCGAGTCGCGTGAGTCAACACCACACCGAGGATTGCATAACCGCGTAGGGCGTCTAAAAAACCGAGCTTTTGCAATTGATGAAGTCTCCTTTATACCATCTTGTGTCATTGACATCCTGATGGTTCATAAATACCTTTTCTACAATAAACCATTCCCATATTATTTACATCACCATTTCTATAAAATATGGGAATGGTTTGATTAATATGGTTTAATCAAAAGCGACTCGCAATCAGTCGGATTTATGGATAGATAAATAATCGATACGATTCAATTGTTCAAAGCAAAGGGTTGGTTCAAGGGGATCTCATATCAAAAGAAACAGTATCAGGTAGATACAATACATACTAAAAACCAAACGACTCTTACCTAGTAATAAATTGATTATCCCTATTTCACATTTATGGAATATACTGATTATGGCAATCATAAAGACTAAACAAACGGAGTTCTTTAACTTATTTTTATTCAGATTACAGGGTATATCGCACTATTGAACTTGAAATATCATCATCAAGTGCAACTGGAATTTATGAAAAAACAAGAAAACCATTTCCTTTTTTAAGGAAAGTATTGTTATATCTGTTTCAATTTTGAATAAAATAAATGTATACACCGAGGAGGAATGCACATGTTAAACACATCGATGAAAAAAGAAGCAATTCGCAAATTGGAGCAAGAGATTGACCTTCATAAACGAATTAGTGAAAGAACGACTACCGAAGCTGTCAAATTACATGAAACACGGAAAAATACGGTTGTTGTGATTGACAGTATCGAAAACTACATTAATCAATTAGCGAATACACCAAAAGAATTTGAACGAAATTTTGAAGAAGTGAAAATCAACCTTTCTAGTTTTAAAATTTTGAGTGAAATCAAATATGACGAAGAAATGATGATTAAAATTGCAGGTGGAGGGACCGTAGCGGGTGTGGCAGCTGGTGTCGCTACAGCTGCTGTCGCACCGACTGTAGCCATGGCGGTTGCGACTACCTTTGGAACAGCTTCAACAGGTGCGGCCATTTCAGGCTTGTCTGGTGTGGCGGCATCGAACGCAGCACTGGCTTGGTTAGGAGGAGGTGCGCTTGCGGCGGGAGGTAGCGGTATGGCTGGAGGAACGGCTCTACTGGCTCTTGCAGGCCCGGTGGGATTGGGGATTGGCGCAGTTACCTTATTAACTGGTGGGATCTTCGCAAATAAAAAAAATAAAGATGCTGCCATCAAAGCGGACAATGAGCGGTTTAAGATATCGGTGGAAAGACGTAAACTGGATGCGGCCCGATTAGAGATTGCTCGTTTGCAAGAGTTGACTATTAACCTATCAAATGATCTCTACATGATGTTCCATCGCTTCTTACAAGGTGCGCGACATATAACTTCTTACAATGAGTTTTCGTACGAACAAAAAAATGAATTGATTGCTATCGTGAATAACACGCAAAGTCTATCGAAGCTCTTTATGAAAGAAGTGGGATAAAGGATGGAACGGGTTTTTAAGGATCAGTTTATCGCTGCGGGGGTCGATGGCTATAATTCAATTAAGCAAAATCGTATCGATCAACGAATCAGCGAGATGATTCGGACACAATTGGAAGCGCATCGCATGCAGGACCAAAATTTTGAAAGTGCGCTTTCTCATCTTGCCAAAATGAGAGTATTTCTCTCGTCTCCCGAAAATATTTTAGGAACGATGCGGACGAAGCATGGAGAAATTGCTGAGCATTTAGAAGTGCATGTTCGCAATGCCAAAAATGTTCTAAGTGGATTTAAAGAAGTGGCAACATTCGATGGTGTCGGACGAACGGCACCTGAGGATTTTCTTTTAAATGGTATCAAAATCCAATCGAAATTTATCAACGGAACAAACAATACATTGAGTCATGTGTTCAGTCATTTTCAGACGTATAAGGATGATTCGATTCAGTACATGATTCCGAAAGATCAATTCGCCGTCATCGAACAGATTCGAAATGGACAAAACCCTGACGCATTATCGAATAAAACAGTCCGCGCAATTTTAAGCAAAATCAAAGAATTGGAAGCGACATCAGGAAAATCGTTCGATGAATTAGTGAAACCTTCTATTTCAGATTATGACGATGTACAACTTGGGAAAGTATTTGAAACGGTCTCCAAGCATCAAGATGATTTGATTGATCAAAATCATGAAATGAAGCAAAAAATTGACCAGAAAGCCAAATCGGATAAACAAGCGGCACAGGCTGCGAGAGGCCCCTCGTTAGGTGAAGGGGTAAAAGTCGCAGGTGGTGCTGCCGTGGTATCCGCAACCATTACCACGCTTACAGGGGTCTATTCGAAAATCAAATCGGGGAAAAAGATTGATGAGTTTGATGCGCAAGATTGGAAAGAGCTTGGTTTAGAAGCCTCAAAATCCGGTGGTAAAGCGTTCGTGTCTGCCGGCTCTATTTATGCGTTGACGAATTTGACTGCACTATCAGCGCCATTTGCTGGAGCTGTGACAAGTGCGGCTATAGGAGTCGGAACATTAATTAATCGTTACATGGACGGAGAAATCGATGCGGATGAAGTCGTGACTGAAGGTCAAGTCCTCTGTTTTGAAGCAGGAGTTGTGGCAATCGGTGCGGTTGTTGGACAAGCTCTTATTCCAGTTCCGGGTCTTGGGGCCGTCATTGGAACGATTGCGACGAATCTGATTTGGCAGTTCACAAAAGGGAAGCTTGGCGAACGCGAAGAAAAGTTAAAAAAAGTTCTCGATGCCTATTATGAACAATTATCCGAAAAAGCAGATGCAGCCTATCGTAGCCTCGTTGATCAGATAAATAAAACATATGCTCGATTCCAATCATTAGTAGATGCCGCATTTGATCTTGAGATGAATACTGCCGCATTGGCAGCCGCCTCTATTGTTTTGGCTGAGGAAATGGGAGTAGATTCGAACGACATCATTCACGATCATGATGAATTAGATGCATATTTCTTATTATAAGGCTCAAAAAATAAATCTTCCAAACGGAACAAGAAGTAAGTCCTTCGGTTCCGTTTGGAGGATTTTTTTGATTTTCTCGCCACCTTCTCCCAGGTTCATCCGACTTGCCGTAAATCATTCGCAAATGGATTGCGTAATAAATCAGAAAAAACGTTTGACTCGATATCCAAAATCCCCATCTTGTCGTTGTAGTTGATTGTATAAAATGAAAGAAGCAAATAGACACAGACAGGGGAAAGCGGAATGAAATGGATCAAGGTATTTGGGTATTGGATGATTATTTGGTTAGGACTTTTGATTTTTCCGACTGATGTCGGGGCGACCACTTATCGAATTGGTGACCAAATCGAATTTGGGCAGCATGACGGAAATCCTGTTCTCTGGAACGTGATCGATATTGATGATGACGGGAATCCACTCTTGTTTTCGCGTAACATACTGGAATGGAAGGCATTTGATGCATCCTCTGTCGAAGCAGGTTCTGTTGGTAGCAGCCGTTGGTCAACTTCAACGCTTCGTCAATGGTTGAATAGTGAAGACAAACAAATCAATTGGGTGCCTAAGAAGCCAGATCAAACAAGTGTACAACCGGGCCATCTTGGTTATACGAATGAGCCGGGTTTTCTGTATCAAGCGTTTACACCGAGCGAACGGGAGGCTCTTCTTGAAGTGACGCGTCACGTCCCGCTCTCCGAAGCGGATCAAGCGCATCGTCACAGTGGGAGTGAACAGCCAAGTTATATTTTTGTCGATCCAGGTTTTCTCATTTTGAGAAATAAGGACGAGGTATATCGTGAACGAGTGAGTGATCGTGTGTTTGTCATGGACATGGATGAAATGGAGAATGTTTTTTTTCGTACGCCTCATCTTGTCCAAGCAACCATCGGTAGTGCTTTGAAAAAGGAGCCATATCGTAAGACGCACGATGATCCGTACTGGGTGGTGGGACCGGAATGGGACCAGGGACGACTCATGACAATCGATGCGATGGAATACATGACAGACTTTGACGTAAATAGAGGACTTGGTGTCCGTCCGGCTTTGTATTTGAATAAGGCAAAGTTCGCCGTTCGCTCTGGGGATGGCAGCCAGACCAATCCGTACCGTGCCACTGTACCGACGATTGACCTAAAAACGAAACGGGTCACTGTACGCATCGGAGAAGGGCGCACAATTGATTATGCGGTTATCCCGGCACATCTTCAGCCTCGCTTAAAATGGTCTTCTAGTGCCCCTACCATCGCAAGTGTCAGTGCTAACGGTACCGTAATCGGTCGTCGTGCTGGAAAAACGACGATTTCGTTTAAGTCCGCATCTGGTCAGACCGGAATGATTCCAGTAGAGGTAAAAGCGGGACGATTCACCCCAACAGTGAAGTCGGTTTCAATCGATCGGACCCGAGAGGTAAGGGAAAATGTGGATACTTATGCGCATTACTTATCCGCATTCAATAATATTGGCGGAGGAACCGCAATCTTGACTGATGCAAAAAAACAATTGCATGTTGTTTATGAAACATCGAAAGACGTCCGTTTGCTGATGTACGATCATACGTTAAAAGTTAAAAAGCGAGTGACGTTCAAGCAAGAGTGGCCGCTGTTCGGAGATATTGCGTTAGACCCAGCAGGGAATTACTACGTGCTATGGGGTCGTCCGCTCAAAGAGACCGATCATCGCTCTGCAAGTATTATGATCACTAAGTATAATGCTGCCGGAAAGCGTCTCGGTTCGGCACAGTGGAATGGCAAATCTATTAACACAAAAATTCCGTTTGATGCCGGCAACGCACGAATTGTTTACCAAGATGGAGTACTCTTCGCCCATTTCGCACGCAAAATGTTCGTTCATACAGACGGATTGAATCATCAGGCATCCCAAAACGTCTTCCTCGACGCAACTTCGATGAAACCGTTAAAGAGACCACAACCGTACGTCAGCCATTCATTCAATCAGTTCTTGTTGAAGACAAAACAGGGCGGGGTCCTTGTTGCGGATCAAGGCGATGCGTACGGAAGAGGATTCGATATCCATTATTTAGAACATGAAACACTTATAAATTTTATTCCTTTTCACTTTAGAGAGGGCGAAAATTGGGATTACGGATACAACAAGACCTTTGCCCAATTAGGTGGTCTGGCTGAAGGGAGTAACGGATATGCGCTCCTAGGA
Organism: Exiguobacterium sp. S3; assembly: GCF_018617295.1. GTDB lineage: Bacteria > Bacillota > Bacilli > Exiguobacteriales > Exiguobacteriaceae > Exiguobacterium > Exiguobacterium profundum. The sequence continues at coordinate 904,446 of NZ_JACSJW010000001.1, read as the reverse complement.
ACATCCGAAAAAACGTTGTCCGCTGCTCCGGCCAAGTCGTATCGAAACGAATCACGCAATCTATTTATGCAGTTTTTTAGAACGGATTTTGAAGAATATGAAAATAGCGGGAAAATCGAGGACGTATTCCTCGTAAAAGGATCGACGCGCAAGTTAGTTGGAAAACGTCCGAATACAGGCAATGCTCGCTACTTCTTAGATGCTGGGACGAAAGATGTGAACGTACGATGGCTGACGGCCTATAAAGGAAACATGGATGCCGCACATCCAAAGATTGTTTCAACAGTCGATGGACGCTATGTTGTCATGTGGGAAGAATTTGTCAACCAAGAGTTTAAACGTGTCAGAATGCGAATCTATTCAGCGTATGGAGAAGCGATGACACCGGTAATTGATGTGCCGAAGGTTCGATTGCCGATTGACGAGGACATCGTTTATCAAAACGGTCACGTGTATTGGACGACAGTCACGCCTACGCAAGATTGGACAGCGACACATGTGCAGTTGCATCGTGTACGAGTGGAGTAAGCATAGCGAAATGAAGACGAAGGCGAGAAGGGTTCGTTTCTTATGAATGAGGCTATTTCCTTAATTGGCAATATATTAATTTTCTGAACTAGATATGCTTCTGCCTACTAAAGTAATGTGCCACCGAGACGATAAGTGGAAAATAATGATAAAGTAAGGTGATAAGACAAAAATAGTAAGAAAAAATTAAATTTAAAGGGGATTTAAATGAAGCACATTAGCTTATTCTTTCTACTCTTTTTCATCACGGCGATGTTTATTTACGTCGTATCTTTGACTGCGCCGCAACTTCTCGTGCCAATCGTGTATCTTGCGATTGCCACATTGATTGGAATCATCGGATATCTATTGAAGGTATATGTGATGAAAAAATGATCAAAACTCCGGTCACTCGTGGACCGGAGTTTTGATGTTCCTGTATTCACTACAACGTCAATCGCTCCACCGCATCACGCAGATGGTCTTCGCGCACGCGGATGTAGCGCCGTGTCGTCTTCGGTTCGCTATGACCGAGCAACTCGGACAACGTTGTCTCCTTGACGCCCATATCATAGAGGTGCGACGTGAATGCGTGCCGGAGCGTATGTGATGTGACGGATGTGCCGAGCACGTCCTCGGCGGCGCGTTTGCGGCGCGTTTCAAGTGACGGTTGATCGTCGTCTTGCAGATGAGGTCGCCGCGGGCACTCGGGAAGACATATGGCGAATCGATGCATCGGCGCTCTTCCTCGAGGTACGTCGTCATCATCACATGTGTCACATCGTTCAGTGGGACCTTGCGCGGTTTCCCCGTCTTCGATTCGTGGATGTACAGGAGACGTGCGTTCAAATCGATGGCATCGAGTGTCAATTGTCTCACCTCGTTGATGCGCATCCCTGTATGCAACTGGAGCGTCAAAAAGGTTCGGTACAACGGGACGTCGATTGCATCGATGACTCGGTGTAGGTCGCTTGGCGTAGGGACGTCCGAAGGTGGACGTTCGGTCACTTTCACGCGAAGGTGATGAAACGGATTGTGCGTGACGAGTTGCTCGGTGATGGCCCAGTCATACAGGCCGCGGAGTGCGCTCAAGTAGTTGTTGATGGTCACCGGTTGGCATCCTTCCGAGCGGAGGGCGTTGATATACGGCATGACGTCCTGTCTCGTCTTGAAGTCATCGAGAGTTCGGTTCTGTCCCATGAGTTTTTGGAAACGGGCGAACTTATAGGTCGCCTGACTGACCGTGTTGTCCGATTTTCCGGTCATGCGTAAGTAGTGGACGTGCTGGTCGACAGCGTCTTTCATGTGTAAAGTCATCTTCATTCTCCTCTTACTTGTCGTCCTCACGGAGCATCCGCTGGAGTTCGGCCTTGTAGGCGCGGAGGCGGCTCGGGGAGTAACCGAGCAATGCTTCAGTTCCGTGAAGCATATGGCAGAGTAAGGTGAAATGACGATTTGGTAAAGTGGAACGCTTGTCGTCTAGCCAGAGGGACAGCGGCACCTCACTCTTGTCGATTTGCTCGGGGAGGCGCTCACTCGTCACCTCGTGTTGGAGCGTCTTCGCCTGTTTGGCACGCTCGTTTAAGATTGCTCCACGGATGCGGATGAAACAGTAGGTTTTCCCTAGCGTCTTGCCGTCTTGGATGGCTCGCCATAGGGCGATTCGTGCCGTCTGGGCGGCATCGTCGACTTCGTTCGGATGAAGATGGAGTTGGCGGATGACATAATAGATCATCGGTTCCCACTCTTTGATTTGTTCGTTTGCGTCTGGCATGATGGGCTGCTTTCCCGCGCGCGTCTCAAGTTTCCTAGGTGGTTACAGCATAATGGTTGTTATAGAGAATCCGTGCTTTTGATCTATAAGGCTTGGCGCAAATGGGATACAGCATTTTGAGGCTACATCCGGTTTGATTTGACGAAACGACACGGTTGGCGAGGTGCGAAAACCGCATAACAACCATTATAAGTGAAAAAATGGCACACCCTTTGCAAGGGCGTACCATTTTGTCATTCGCTAAAGGTGAGCGAGATATTGTTGAACAACACATGGACGTGAACCGTCGTTGTTCCGATTCGTTCCGTGAAGTGTTTTTCGTGTACGACGTTCCAACCATGGATGCGCTCCGCTTCGCGATAGGCGAGGAATGCTTCACGTTCCCTTGTCAGAAGCGCCATGTATGCCTCAGAAGCTTTCGTTCCCTTCCCGAAGATGGCATCCGCCGTCACCTGCATGACGTGGGACGTATTCTGAATCGTCTTTTGTTTGAGCGAGTAGGTGTCTTCTCGAATCCAATCGATGTAGCTGTAATGGACGTCTTGGAGAACTTGCTTGTTCTTCGAGAAGCCCAAGTACACGACTGCTCCCTTCAAATCTTTTGAATGGTAGAGAAGCGTACTCGTTCCAACGTAGCGATCTTCAAGTTCAAACAATCGGGTCCGGTCTGACCAGACACTCGCCGCCTTGGACGCTATCGAGAAAATCTCGTTGCCCGGGCGCATCGTCAAGGACGGAAATGGCTTCAGTGGCAAAAGTGGTGACAGAAACTTGGACGGGACATACCCAGTTTGACGACCCGTCATCACCTGGGTCCAGGAGCCGAACGATTTGATGACGGTGACCGGCGTATCAATTTGGAGCGTCAACTTCTTCTTACTGTTCGTTACTCGCTTTTCACGTAAATCGATCGTGTCGATCGTGTAGAGCACTTGCTTTTTACTCGGCATGCGGACGACCGCGGAAGACGCCACATATCCGGATTTGCCACGGTATTTAATGTGGGTCCAAGACCCATATCTCTTCACAAATGATACAGACGTTGCATCTGAAATAGAAATCAATGTCTTCGATTTAGCTGAACGTTTTTGTTTCAACTCCACTTGTTGTGTCGTGATGTAGGATGCGGTAGCGGCCTCACCCGACATTGGGGTGAACAGAGCACCGCAAAGGGCGAAGATGAGTAACAGGCGTACATATTTCATCAGATTTCCTCATTTCATGATGGGCCTATTGGTTAGGTTGGACCCAAGTTATGATGGTACCGTTCTCTTGCCGGATGAGGGCGGGGTCGTGTGACTGGACGTCGACAAAATCATGGCCAGCCGCCACGCTCTGTTCGCTGATGACGGCAACATTTTCAGTGATGTGTCCGTTGTTGAATATGAAATAAGCACGACGTTTCGTTGTGTCGTTTCTGTCGACCCTGACACCGTATGTTCCGTTTCCGGACGTGTTCAGACCATACGCGCTCAGTTGCCCGCTGCGAAGGAAGATGCCACCGACCCCGTTGTTGCGGACAGTCACGTTGTTCAACGTGCCATCAAAGACACCGTCATAGACGAGCCCATGGCCGGGTGCGCCTTGCACGACAAGGTTTTTCAAGGAAATCATGTTGGCAGAAATGTTCAGTAACTCGTCACCTTGGAAATTCGGACCTGCTTCGAGCGTTCCACCGTTCATTCCGATAAGAGTATATGATTGTGGGTATTGCGGATCCGCGTGAAGGATATTCACTGTCGCGTCGAGTGTCTGTCCCCCGCTGATGAGGATACGTCCGATGATTTCGACCTGATCGACGGCCGCTTGCAGTGACGTCATCGGTTCGGTGGTTTGGCGTCCGATGCTATATATACCGGGTTTATATGTCCAATATGTATCGGTCGCCCCCTCTTTTCGTTCCAGCCAGTCCGGGGTTTGGACGGTGACGTCATTTGGCGTGGTTGAAAAGATGACCTTCTCATCGAGGAGGGCGCTGTCATGTAAGGCGAGCGAGGTTGGACGAGCGTGCTCATCATGGCTCGTCTCAAGACGGATACTACCCGATCCATTGCCACTTGAACTTATACCTTGCGCTGTCACGCCTACGTTTTCGAAAAAGAAGGCTTCTTTCAAATTATTTTGAGAACGAATCTGTTGTACGGTCGCCGAGTCAACGCGCCGGATGCTGAGACCGCCTCCCGTTCTGTTCTCCATGTCGAACTGTTCGAGTGTGACGTGACCGTCGACATTTTCGACTTCGATTAAGTGATGGAGTGAATTGTCTTTCGAATGAAGGGACGCGCCTTGACGTCCCGTCACGTGAACCGGACGATTAATCGCAAGTGGTTCGTTTAATTCTTGTTGACCATCGAAATAAATATGTGTGAGATAAGGATTCGCTAATGCGCTTTGTAGATGATCGATTTCCTTAAAGATGGAAGACTCAGCATCGATGCCGAAGACGCCTTCCGGGGCAAAACCGTCAAATTTGATCGTATTCGAATAACTGACAATCGGACTAGACAGATAACTCGGATCTTCGAGACGAAGTGTCCCGTTTCCGAAAAATTGGATGCGATGACTCCCTGAAATGATATCGTCAATCGTCAACGTGACACCTTCAGCGATTTCGATATACGTATCCCTTTTCGTCTCAAATCCGCCGATGGAGACGTCGTCCATGATGGTATAGTCACCTGTCGAATGTTGTAAGATCCAAATCAGCTGTTCGCGAGTCGTCTTCGGTGGCGTAGCCGGGCTTGGTACGACGAGCGGAGGTGTTGGTTCGGTCTCGGGTCTTTTCGTGATCACTTGATCTCCGGGGAGGGTGATCACGTCGACTTCCGTTTGACCTAAGTCGACCGTGCTCGTATTCGTCGAGGAGCCTTCGATTGAACCGATAGCCGTGATGTCGATCGTCACCGGTGAACTGCCGTCGAGCAGCACGCTCGAGATCGATGATGTGCCCGAGATGGTCATCGCCTGCTTCTCGTTGTGGCGGACGATGAGTTCAGTAATCGGCGCATTCAATTTCAAAGACCCTGCCAATGCAGTGGCCTCGAGCTGCCGAATGCTGCCGCTTCCGTTTAGGATGAGGTCGGCCTCGGTCCGGAAGCGATCGATGTTTGCTTCGTTACCGAGCGTGACTGCGGCCTGGTTTTTTAACTGAAAAGTCCCGATCGGTGCGTTGAGGATTAACGTTGCTCCACCGTGATGGGACGTCATCCGTTGAATTAATTGTTCGGAAGATAAAGTTGCATTTCCGAACACGGTCAATTGTTTCACGTCAAGCGGCCCTTTAAATGTTAGACTCGTCGTTGCGCCATGGGTGATCAGTTCATCAATCGTTCCAGTCATCGTCGAGGTCAATCGTCCCCGGTCTGAGGTCATCTCGATTTTTCTAATCGTACTTTTGCCAGCCAATTCGAGTTCGTGTGACAAGTTGGCGAATCGGTTGACTGTCGCATAAACCTTCAATGTGTTCACCTTGTGACCTGTCAATAGCGTCGTCATCATCCCGGCATTGGCGGAAGATCGAATCTCCGCATCGGCGAACAGGCGGACGTGTGATGCCCTGCTCTCATCTCGTACGTAGAGACGTGTCTGTGGTTGCAGTATGTCAAGGTATTGGACACTGCTTTCGTTCAAGACGATATTTGTCGATGATGCGACAGGTTGCGTGACATCATGTTTCGTCGTTTGTTGTATAAGTGTTGTGGCGTTGACGTCCATAAGTTGTGTCGTGGCTGTTGCCTGTTTCGTCAAAATGACTCGATTGACTTGTTCGATGTCTTCTAACTTTATGTTTTTTGCATTTATACGGATTTCTCCTTTGAACGTACGCCCCATACCATCGAGCTTGACCGTTCGAGTCGAGCTTTTGCCGGACATGTTCAGTTCCAAGCCTATGATTTCCATTGTTTTCCCAGACTTTGATTCGACAACAGCTAACTTGGCACGTTGGAGTGCTTGTTTATTTTGAAGTAAGAACTGTTGATCACGCTTGGGTAAGGTATAAGTCTTTCCACCGATGCGAATCTCTTTATGATTGAGCCAAGAGTAAGTGTGAAAAGAGGGTGAAGCTTTCTGATTTGCTGTTTCTTTTGCTGTCGCTTCGCTAATGGGTGGGGAAAGCAATAAGGACCCGATTATACTGGCGTACAGTACTATCATTTGTTTCTTCATTCGTTCTCTCCTTACAATGAATTCATTCTATTGATTTGTATGTACGTGATACGTACCTTGAGTAGTATAAACAATAAAATAGATATTTCTATTTTTTTCAAAAACAAAACACTGTTAATTTTTAAAAGTAATAAAAAGGATTTCTGGTTATTATGAACGTTTACCTCTATTCCATATTATTTATTTGAAAAAGATGATAATCAGTTATCAGAAGTTTATACTGTCTTTATGAGAAAAAAATGAAAGAATTGTAAATCAGAAGTTGAACGGAGGACTTAAATTGAAGAAATTATTACTCGCTATGCTGATTTGTCTCAGTTGGGGAACGAGCGCTTCAGCGGAAGAACTCATTGTGGAACGCGAGATGGATAAACCGATTCCGGGTGAAGAAATTTTATACGAGGGTCTAGACCGTGTCATCGTATCAATCCCGATGCCCAACGAATCTTCAAGCGCTTCGTTTGAGGAGCGAGTTGAAACGAGAGAAGGGGTCATTGACGTATCAGACAATGCAGTGATTGAACGGCAAGGTATTATTAGCCGTCATCAACCTTACATCGCACGACTCGGAATTTCGCCACTATGGTCGGCAGATCGAGGAGAGGGTGTGACGGTAGCGGTCATCGATGACGGAATTGATTTGACGCACCCAGAGTTCCAAGGGAAGCTCGTTGCGCCATACGATGCGACGCGGGACGTTCCGACCATCGTGGACAAAGGTGTCCATGGGACGCATGTGGCAGGAACGATCGGAGCCCTATTTGACAATCGAGGTGTAGTCGGAGTGGCACCAGCGGTCAAGCTGATGCCGATTGATATTTTCATAGGTGAGGACGCCGAAATTTCCCATTTGATTAAAGGAATTCAACACGCTGTCGCAAACGGAGCCAAGGTGATCAATATGAGCTTTGGTACATACGATCGAAATAATGCCTTAGAGGCGACGTTACGAGATGCTCGTGCGCAAGGAGTGGTGTTGATTGGTGCGGCAGGAAATGATGATACAGAAGAAGCGATGTACCCAGCAGCTTACAAAGATGTATTATCTGTAGGTGCGGTAACAATGGATGATTTTATTACTGATTTTTCAAATTATGGATCTACGATTGATGTCGTAGCTCCAGGTGAAGAAATCTACTCAACGTTGCCGAACGGTCGATACGGGTTTATGAGCGGCACCTCAATGGCCACACCAATTGTATCGGGTATGGCTGCTCTACTCGTCTCAAAAGAACCGAGATTATCACCGGGTATGGTGTATGCTCGACTAAAAGCAACCGCGGTCGACTTAGGCGATCCAGGAAAAGACTTTCTCTATGGATATGGTCGCATTTCAAGTGAGGCGATGAACTTCACAGCTAACGACTATTCGATGCTCCGTGATATTAATCCGCCTGCTCGTCCGACACTTGGCACATTGACAAACCAAAGCAGCGTCATCACAGGTAAGGCTGAAATTGGAAGTGAAATCGATATTCATTATCGAGGCAAGACGTATCGCCGAAACGCCTCGAACGGAACGTACCGGATGGAGACGTCAGGATTGCAGGTCGGTTCGACCGTCACGGTCGTCGCCCGCGACCGTGCGCGCAACCCGTCTCTTCCCATCACTCGAACCGTCTACGGAGTGCTAGAGCGTCCGGCTTTTCGAGCGGTATCCTCTCAATCCACATCAATCAGAGGCACGGGGAAAAAGTACGCCACGTTACAGGTGTTCAGCGGTCAGAAATCTATCAGTCCGATTGTACGAATCAATAGTAAAGGGGAGTTCTCATTGCCAATTCCGAAACAACGGGGCGGCACGAAGCTCACCGTGAAAATGAAGTCTCCATATTATATCTCCCAATCGTATTCGATCACGGTACGATGAATGACTCTGGTCCGCGATACGCGGACCAGACTTTTTTTCTATAGAACGGGAGAAACTGGAGGATTAGATGGATACTATTCTAAATATGTAAGCGCTTTCGTAAAAAATACTAAAAATTTAAAAAATCACAAAAAGGTTGTGCTATATTGGATGAGTAAGCATAAATTACGGGGAGGCAAAATGATGAACAAAAAATGGATGACGACTTCGCTCGGAGCAGCACTTTTGGTATCAACGCTCACGCCGTTGGCACCGGTCAACGTAGAAGCGAGTCAGGTGAGGGCGGCTACAATCGACTTGGGATCGACTTACGCTTATGGAGGGAAATTGGTTCTGCCAAAAACGTATAAGTCTGAACCGATTCGTTGGTACAAATCAGGATTTAACGCAAAGCTCATTAATCAGCCACAAGTCTTGAAAGGATTCACTGTCAAATCGAAAAAACCGGTTGTCATCAAAGTCACGGTAGACAACTATCCAGTCAAGTTTATCAATTCGATGATTAAAGTCGATGTCGAAAAAGGAGAAACGGCTGCACTCCCGGCACGCCTCAAGGCAACGTTCGCAAATGGGGGTACATATTTTGTCGATGTGAAATGGGGATCGGTCGACACGTCGAAAGAGGGCGTCCAGATGATGAATGGGACGTTTACTCGAAACAAAACGACCATTTCCGTCAAAGCCCAAGTCACGGTGAAACCGATGACGACGTTCAAATTGAATATCATGCACACGAACGATACGCACGGACGCGTCGAGATGTTCCCGAAACGAATGACGGCAATCAAAGAATATCGTGCCGAACATCCGGACGCGTTATTGCTTGATGCGGGGGACGTCTTCTCGGGCACATTATACTTTAATGAGTATAAAGGTCTCGTCGATGCGAAATTGATGAACTATGCGGACTACGATTTAATGACACTCGGTAACCATGAGTTCGATTTAGGGGAAGATGCGGACGGAAACCTTGAGCTACATAACTTCGTAAAAGTACTCAAGACACCGATCGTCTCATCAAACATCAACTTCTCTGAGGATGAGTTGCTTTCAAAACTATATATGAACCAAATCGCCGAGGACGCAAAAGGCGGTAAAATTTACAAGACGTACGTGAAAGAAGTAAAAGGACAAAAAATCGGCTTCATCGGATTGACGACGGAAGACACGGAATCGATTGCGAGCCCGGGATCTGTCCAATTCTTGAACTACATCGAAAGCGCCAAAGCGGCCGTCAAAGAACTTGAGGACGCTGGTATCAATAAAATCGTCGCTCTGTCACACCTTGGTTACAATGATGATCCGAAAGTGGACAATGACCTTTTGCTGGCTGAATACGTAGATGGGCTCGATGTCATCATCGGAGGTCATTCACACGACGAGCTTAAACAACCGGTCATCGTCAACGAAGACACAGCCCCAACAGCAATCGTACAAGCGTCTGAATATGGGAAGCGTCTCGGGACAATCGAGGTGGAATTTGACAAGAAAGGGAACCTCATCGTGGCTCGCGAAGAGATGGAAGGCGTCGAGACTCTCGTCAAGCCGTTCGGTAAGCTGATTGATTTGGAAGCGAACCTTGCTGAAGATGCTGGAGCGAAGAAAATCATCGCTCCGTATAAAGAGCAAATCGATAAGATCTTACAAGAAGAAATTGGAGCCAATGCGACAGAAGCCTTAGCGATTGCCGATGCGAATAACATTCGTCTCGTACGGAAACAAGAGACGGGCATCGGGAACTTGATTGCGGACGGTATGTTGGCAAAAGCGAAGCAATTGGATTCACAAGTTGCTGTCGCCTTTACAAACGGTGGTGGTATCCGTGCGGCAATCAATGCCGGACCAATCACAGTAGGGGAAGTCATCACAACGTTGCCGTTTGGAAATACGTTAGCGACTGTCTCACTTTCAGGTCAAGAAGTAAAAGAGGTTCTTGAGCGCTCTGTTTCAAATGCGCCAGCTGAACTTGGTGCCTTCCTTTCAGTTGCCGGAATGCGTTTTGAGTACGACAGCTCGCTTCCTGCCGGTTCACGTGTCACCAAAGTAGAAATCAATGAATCGGGCGCATTTGTCGCACTCGATCCTGCGAAGACATATAAAGTCGCTACAAACGCCTACACAGCGAAAGGCGGAGACGGCTTCACTACGCTTGAAAAAGCATACAAGGAAGGGCGCGTCACCGATCTCGGTCTCTCCGATTGGGAAAACTTCCGTGATTATCTCGTAAGTCTTGGAGAAGTCACTCCTAAAGTAGAAGGACGTATCGTCGACAAGAAAACTCCTTAATAGTTCACCTATTTTTCAAAAAGCTCCTTTCTAAGGGGCTTTTTATTTTGTAAAATATAACTTGCATGACGATTTTTGTGGTATCAGGATAGAATATACAAAATGAAGCTTAAATGTTTGATAAAAACAGTAAACCCATTTATTGTTTAAAAAGTGTGGAAAAATTGAGAGTGAAGGGATTCAGATAAATGAAACGAGTTATTTATGTTGCAGGGCGAGTTAGTATGGCGTTAGCATTATGTGTTTTACTCATTACGAGTACATTGACCAGTAAACCAGCCAGTGCTGCGGAACCGATTATTGGGGTGACGACGAAACTGACTGATTTATATCAATTCAAAAACAAAAAATTAACACCTGTTGCTAAGGCCTCGAAAAATATGACATTCATCCATTTGCGTAAAAGTGGTGGGTATGAGCAGGTTCAACGTAGTGGTAAAAAATACTACATAAAGTCGAGTGATTTTAAGCTTCGTACCAGTGTGAAGCCAACGAATCCAGTAACGCCTCCTGCTCCGAAACGTCCAGCGCATGTCTTTGTACAAGTGACAAAGAGCGCGCCGGTTTACACATGGAAAAACGGTAAATTGACAGAAAGCGGTGTCGTTAGTAAAAACAAGACGTTTCGACCATACCGCATTAGCGGACGTTATTTTGAGGTTGTATCCGGAGCTTCTCGCGTATACATCGAGTCGTCAAATACAAAAGTTGTATTACGCAATATAACAAAGGAAGACTTGCAGGATAAACAACTCGCACCATTTATCTCGTATCACTTCTCAACACAGCGTCAAAAACATGCTCCTTATTTTGATCGTTCGAATAATACATCGAATACGGTAGCGCGGGCAGAAGAAACGATTGGCGGCTTATGGACGGTTCCAGCCCCACCTGGAAAACTTACAGTGAAAGATGTAAGTACATTTAATTGGGTCAATCAAATCCCGTTCTCGTCATCGAACTCATTCCCGTTCCAAATTCATGGGTTCTATATGCTTGATACGTTGACTAACGCTTATACGCATAACCCGGACGATCGTTATTTGGCGTATGGACGTGAGATGATTAAAAGTTGGGATCCTAAATTCCCGATCGAACGTTACAAGTCGGTATATAAGTGGGCGTATAACGATCACGGCGCCGCACTTCGCATGATTGCCTTCGTAAATTATTGGAACGAGTATCGTTTCTCAAAAGAGAATAATGACCCTGAATTCCATTCACAATTGTTGCGCATGATGTATGAACATGGGAACCTATTAGCCGAACAAAGTTTCTACCGCTCGAAAAATAATCATGGAATCTTCCAAGACATGGCGCTACTTATGATTGCGGAAACGTTCCCGGAGATGGACCGATCCGCAGAGTGGAAGCGAATCGCCAACGAGCGTTTCGCTGCACAAATTGATCACGGCATCAGCCCGACCGGTCTTCACTTAGAGCACTCGCCAAGCTACCAACTGTATCTTTATCAAACATTGATTGGCATGATTGATTGGACAGAAGCAAATGGATATGCGCTCGACGAAGAATCGAAACGTCGCGTTCGTGAGATGCCGAAGTTCATGGCGTACATGTTGAAGCCGAATTTGAAATTCGTTCAATTTGGCGATACGTATGCAGAGGTGATGAAATCGAGCTCGTTCCCGTATATTCAGAATTACCCCGAACTGTTGTATAGCGTAACGGGAGGGACTCAAGGGCAACGTCCTACCGAACGCATCATTCGCCAAGATGACCAATATGTCTTCTTCCGTCAGCACTGGGGAGAAGAAGCACCGTTTAATCAAGCAGTCAACTTTGCGATGACGGCCGGCTTCCACGGGATGCCACATAAACATTTTGACGATTTGAGTATCGACCTTTACGGATTCGGAGATGATTACATCGTTGAGACGGGACGATATGGTTATGCTCGTGCCTTTGAGCGTTATGGCGTCTTCAAAGGGGAGGCCCATAACTCGATTCATATCGAAGGAGAGGACTTCCCGGTAACCGTAGATAAAGTAGGGAAGAGTGGCATAACGGAAGCGAAGCAACTCCCGAACGGTCAGTTCTTTACATCGGGTCAACATCAGCTCATGACGGGCACGACCCACAAACGTTCCGTTTGGTATGACACGTTGCAAACGTTCTTGGTACAAGACCAATTAACGTCAAATAAACAAAATGCCTTTTTACAGCGATTCCACTTAGCCCCTGGCTTCTCGATTGTGGAGCAGACGACGGATCAAGTGGTGGCTACGCATACCGACGGTCGGACACTTCACATGATTCAGCTCCCGACATCGACGCAAGGGACGTTGACTGTTGGTGATAGTCACGTTTCGTATGCGGATTACACGTGGTTCGAGCGTAAACAGCTTATTACACGCAAAGTCATCAAGTCGGGTGAATATGTGACGTTGTTACACTTAGGCAAAACGCCGGACGACCGTGTTCAATCCGTGAATTGGGTGGAAAGCTCGGAAGGACGGGTTATCCAATATACGCTGGCGAACGGACATACGGCTGAAATTCAAGTAAACTAAAACTAAATAAAATGAAAGGAGGCGCTCAACGAATGAGACCGGTAGATACATTGTTTATGTACAGACTTGGTTATCTGGTTTATGAAAAAGGAGCGGCTCCTTTTTCAATTCCCGAATCATTGTCACATTGGATAATAGAAGACATGGGTGATCACATACTTGCTCACGACCCGAATCTCGCCTTCCAGACAATTGTCGATTCGGACGTATTTCTTTTGGGTACCGCTTGGCATATACGAGGGGAGTCGATTGGGGAGACGTTACGCCAAGCATACCGTTCGGATGAGAAGGCGGTACTGGACGTATTAGATGATCTTGCTGGTCGCTATCTCTTCTTTTACCGGCTAGATGGCAACTTACAAGTAACACAAGATGCACTTGGAATGAGAAGTTTGTTTTATTCAGTGAGCAGCCGATGCCTTGGTTCTCACTATCATCTCATACGAGCAGTGACGGGAAAGAAGGAACCGTTTGAGGACGTGTCATCGGTATTGAAACGGAAAGTGACGAGCAATATGATTCCGGGACATTTCACGCCAGATCGGGAGATTTTCATGCTGACCCCGAATCAGGCGATGGATTTGAAAACATTCGTTTGGCACAGAATTTTTCCTCGACATCCGCATGAAGACATTACGGTTGATGAGGCAGTCGAATCCATTGATCGGGCCGTACGTTGTCTGTTAGAGCAAATCAAGCAGCGTTTACTTGTGCCGATTACAGCGGGTCTAGATAGTCGGTCCACGCTGGCGTTGCTCCGTTGTCAGCCTCGACATCAATACTTCACGTATTCACAGGCATCTGTCCGCTCGCTCCAAACCGATTTAAACGTGGCAATTGAGATTGCTCGAACGTTTCAATTACCCCACGTGAAGCTTCATATCCGGGGTGACTTTGGTAAAAATGAGGATGAAAAAAACTTCATGTCGCTCCTTCGCAAGGTGACGATCCGACGTCATTCCTTTGAAGTCGCATGGCGTTATGTTGAGCATTTTGAATCAAATTATTTACACATACGATCGAACGGGTACGAAGTCGGTCGACGTTATTACCGTCAAGCGTTCTCGTTGCCGGATGAATTATCTGCTGAAGGGATTGCCCGAACATTCTCTCGTACGGCGGTGAAGGACGAGACGGTACTTGAGTTGTCTCAACGCTTCATCGATCAAGCGAAATTATCCGATCATCTTAATTATGACCCATACGATTTATATTATTGGGAGCATCGGATGGGTACTTGGCACGCTTCGTTATTACTCGAGAGTGATCTCGCGCATGATTCCTTCATTTTAATCAATTCTCGTCATATCTTGAAGCAACTGCTGAGCGTTTCGAAGGAGGCGCAATCGCAGGGGGAGGTGCAGAAACGATTGATTGAGCGTTTTGCGCCGCGGCTACTCGATTTCGCGATCAATTGACTGGACCTTGTAAATCCAATCATGATAGTCATCCCGTTCGCTGTCAGGCACACGAATCTTGGACACTTCCCGCAACAACTGGTGTTTGTCAGACGGATAGTCTTGTGCGTATCTTTCTAGTAGCCTCCACTGCGCCGTAATTTTTTTACGAATCATCGTTGCCACGGCGGGAGAAGCCGCCGGCATGAGTGAATACAGCTCTTGGATGACCATTAATCGTTCAATGACGGCAAATGAATACGTCAAGCGCCGACGAGACACGGAATTCGGTCGGACATGTCGAAAGTATATCGCAGACTCTGGAGCAATTCGAATCTCGAACGATGTCTTCGTATATAACGAAGCGAAATACACAATATCCTCAGCACTTCGTAAGTGATGTTGGAAAGCGACTGTTATCGCGGATTCGGTCGGAATGAGCTTGCACGTTGTCATAGTCAAGACACGGTGAAGTCGACTGAGTGCCATGTCAAAACTAGGCCGTTCCTCTCTTTGAATTTGACGAATGTCTTGCTCGATTGGGCTCATGGCTATCGATCCATCTGGAGATATGTCCGTCAAATGGGCGATGGTGATTCCGAGTAACGAAGAATGCGTCAATAAATCTTCGAGGTAGCTCGGAGATAACGTGTCGTCCGCATCGACAAATGTCAAAAATTGAAACGATGCTTTAGAGAGACCTACGTTTCGCGCATGGCTAGCGGAGGCAACTGACACATACTCGATATGCAATGGGAGCGCCTCATAGGTGAAGGCGATGGCGAGTGTGCCATCATCTTCACCGTTGACAACGAGAATAATCTCAAATAAGGAACGGTTGAGTGTTTGTTCGATTAGACTGTCTAAGACATGAGCGATCTGTTGATGGCTTTCAAAAGCGGGCAAAATGACACTGACACCAAATGGACGTTTTCGAGAACGTTGGAGTTGGTTAATTATGTCAGTCATCGTGTCTCATCCTTTCTAATTGTGAGAGTGCTGCTTCTAGCGCTGCAGTAAGATATGACTCTTTCGTCTGCTGTGTAGCGAGCTGGCGACGTAAGTTGCGGATGACACGCCGATGTTTCGTCAAGTTTTGTTGCAGTCGTTCATTTTCAAGCTGTTGTTGCAATCGTTCGTTGTCTGTTTTGTGCTGTAAAATCAGTAAGTCGTCGATTGTATGACGTAAGGAGCGAAGTTCATGAGTTGTGTCTGTGTCTTTCATGATGGACCTCCTGTTTCATCTGAGAAAATTTGCTTCAGTGTATAAAATTTGCTACGATACGAAAGGTAATGCAAAAAAAATGAGTGTGACGTAAAAGGAGAATTATTAGGCAAATGAATTATAAAAAAATTCTCAACGATTTGACAGAACATGTGGCTTGGGCACAAGGTGAAACGCGCCGAGTGAAAGCAACTAGCCACTTAGATTCTGAATCATTGAAACGTATTAAACGACTACCGCGACTTGACTATTCGTTAGACCAGTTTAAAAAACGAAAAGCACGCGCACCCAAAAAATTAGAGATTGTTCAAAAATATCACGATGCAAGTAATCGTCACTATATTACCCAATTCAAACAATCCATGACACTTATCGGTGAGAGTAACGGTTCACGGTACTACAAAGGGTTAGCTAAACCAAATGTAGCGATTGTTTGTTCGGAATTTATGTACGAATTTTATAAAGATGCGATGAACCTTCATTATGTCACACCGACAAATGCAGATGAGGTCTTTTCGCAGCCGATTGATTTCTTTCTTATTCTAACATCGTGGAAAGGATTATATGAAGATGAGTGGCGCGGAATTTCGAATCCAGATTCGGAAAAACGTGAAGCGCTTTATCAAATCATTGACCAAGCGAAATCTCTCAACATTCCAGTCGTGATGCAGTCCACAGAAGATCCGAGCAACTACTCCCGCTTTATCGGGATTGCCCAGCGCAGTGATGTGATTTTCACTGGAGATGAAGGGAAGGTTTCTGAGTATCGACTCGATTGTGGTCATGATCGCATTGGAGTGCTTGAATTTGGAGTGAACCCGAAGCTTCACAACCCAATTGGCACTCGTTCCATCGAGAAAATTGACGGTGCTTTGTTTGCCGGTAGCTGGATGGAAAAATACAGTGAACGTACGGATGATATCATGAAGCTGCTAAATGGAGTGCTATTGGCGGATAAGCGACTCGATATCGTGGACCGAAACTACTCACTCAATGATCCGCGCTATCACTTCCCAGAAGAATTCGCACCATATGTTGCGCCAAGTGTAGACTACGTTGAATTACAAAAATTGAGTAAGAGCTATGATTGGGTATTAAACGTCAACAGTATCAAGTACAGCCCAACGATGTGCGCGCGTCGTGTATACGAATCGCAAGCCTTAGGGAACTTGATTTTGTCGAACTATAGCGTGGCCGTCAATAACTATTTTCCGAATATCTTTATTGCGACAAACGAGGCTGATGCGGAAGCGGTTATGTCAATGTTTACGGCAGACGAACGATATGAGCATCAGATGCATGGCGTACGCAACGTCATGTCGCAGCATACGGTATATCATCGTCTTCAAACCATTATGCGTGCGCTCGGTCATGAAGTGCCGACACTTGAAAAGTCTGTACTTGTTGTCGGGAGCGGTCAAAATGCAACGGTTCAACAAGATTTTGAGAACCAATCTTACTCGAATAAGACATTTGTTCGTGAAGAAGATGTTTCTCCGGAATTAATCACTGCCTATGACATGGTCACATATTTCAATGACCAGTTCGCTTACGGACCTTACTATTTAGAAGATTTAGTGAACGGATTTAAATATACTGATGTCGATTTCATCACTCAAATCGTGTACAAAGAAGGTCATGAGTGGAATGAAGGAAACGAACACGTGTATACAGATTCATTTACAAGCCGATATACGACTCTTTACTGGACGGAATCTGTCCCGTATGAGGTCATCACAGGAAGCGTGAAAGACCATGAGCTAGAAGGTTACGCAATCGACCGCTTCAATTTGGAACGACGGATTGAGCAAGAAGAAGTCGAACAACAGATTCGTAACGACTACAAAATGACGGTGATTATTCCTGTTTATAATAACGGGAAGTATTTATACAATAAGTGCTTCTTGAGTTTGAAGCGCAGCTCGATGTTCAATGATATGGAAATCATCATTGTCGATGATGGCTCATCTGATATCGAAACGCTTCGTCAAATTCGTCAAATCGAGAAAAAATTCGACAACGTTTCTACGTATCTTTACGAGATGGGCGGCAGTGGTAGTGCATCACGCCCTCGCAACAAAGGAGTCGAGATGTCGACCACGGATTACATTGTCTTTCTCGATCCGGACAATGAAGCGACAGAAGATGGTTATGCGTTCCTCTATCAATTGATGGAACAAGATCCGGAGCTTGATTTTGCGACTGGACATATGAAAAAACTAGCAGAAAAAGAATCACCAATCATGTTGCCGAAATCATATCAACAAGATCAGCTTCTTCTTGAGAACCCGCGCCAATATTTACTTGATCATCATTTCAGCGTACAAAGTATCCAGGCGATGGTGATTCGTAAATCGTTCATTGAAGCACACAACCTTGAACAAGTCGTCGGTGCCGTTGGTCAAGATTCATTGTTCTTCACTGAGATGATGTTAAAAGCGAACAAAGTATTGCTAGTGAACAAAGTGATTCACGATTATTACGCCGCGGTGAGCGGGTCGACTGTCAACGCCATCACGACGAAGTACTTTGACAAGTGTCTCTTGCGTGAAGAAGCACGGGCGAAAGTGTTTAAGGAAGAGCAAGTCCTTGATGCGTTCAACAGCCACCGCTTTGAAGTCTTCTTCGAACTTTGGTATTTACGTCACTTGAAACGAAGTAACTTAAAAGATTTTGAGTACAACGTTGCCATCTTGTATAAAATTTATGAGTTGTTCCACCCAGAGACATTGAAAAATGAAAAGGTAGCCACATTTGTCGAATTGTATGAGAAAAACGACTTAAAACAATTAGCCAGACAATTTGGACCTGAGCAATGAGGATGGAGGAACGAGTAAAATGACAGAATATAAAGACCAATTAACGTTGCAACGTGAAAATCAACAATTGAAAGAAGTCAATGCGACATTAGAAGCAGAAAAAGATTTGATCTTCTATCACTATGACGAGTTGCTAAAGCGATATGAAACATTGTCGTCACTCTCACAACATATGGCCAAAGAACTTTCTGAGATCGCGCCACGATATGAAGCATTGAATAAGTCGAAATTGACGAAAGTAACACGCAAATATTGGGAGTTACGCCGCAAATTACGCCGCAGACGATGAGTCGACTTTGTGACAAGGTGGACATGACTTTGTTATGAATTTGTAGTTGCTTCTATAATAGGTGCGGAGTATAATTGCTATTGTTTTTAAGGTAAAACGTGATAATCAATAAATAAGTAATGATGGATTAAAAATGACCAGTACTTTGGAGGTAACTACAATGAAAGTTTGTACTATTGGATTAGGATATATTGGACTCCCGACATCAGCGGTTTTTGCACAATACGGAGTAGACGTTGTTGGAGTGGACATTCATCAGTCGGTCGTTGACAAGTTGAACCGTGGAGAAATTCACATTGAAGAGCCGGGCCTCGGCGATGTGGTGAAGTCGGTCGTTGAGAATGGTAAATTCCGTGCGTCAATGGAACCTGAAAAAGCAGATGCTTTTATCATTGCTGTTCCAACACCAAATAACGATGATGAGCACAAATCGTGTGATTTGACGTATGTATTGGATGCAACGAAACGTGTACTCCCATATGTAGAAAAAGGAAGCGTCATTATCGTTGAATCAACAATTGCGCCACGTACAATGGATGATTTCGTGAAGCCACTTGTTGAAGAAGCAGGGTTTGTTGTCGGTGAAGATATCTACCTCGTTCATTGTCCAGAGCGCGTCCTCCCAGGTCAAATCTTGCATGAACTCGTGCACAACAACCGAATCGTCGGTGGATTGACACCTGCCTGCGCAGAAGCTGGAGCACGTGTTTACGGTACATTCGTTGAAGGTGAAATCATCAAAACGGATGCAAAGACAGCTGAAATGTCTAAATTGATGGAAAACACATTCCGTGATGTAAACATTGCGCTTGCGAACGAACTTGCAAAAGTTTGTAACGCACTTGATATCAATGTACTTGATGTTATTGAAATGGCAAACAAACATCCGCGTGTCAACCTTCATAGTCCAGGTCCTGGAGTCGGTGGTCACTGTCTTGCGGTTGATCCATACTTCATCGTGGCAAAACAACCAGAACTTGCGAAAATCATCAAATTGTCACGTGACACAAACGTGTCGATGCCAGCGTACGTTGTAGAAAATGTACAGAAACTCGTTGGTAATGCGAAAGATGCGAAAATTGCTGCGTTCGGCGTGACTTATAAAGGAAACGTTGATGACATGCGCGAAAGTCCAGCTGTTGAAATCGTTGAGATGATGCTTGAACAAGGCATGAACGTTGCAGTCCATGATCCACACGTTGAGGTGTCATCATCGAAACACTTCGGTCTTGTTTCAAAAGAGGAAGCATTACAGGACGCCGATCTCGTTCTCGTCCTTGTTGATCACAATGAGTTTAAAGAACTAGATTTCGCAGAATTGAATAAGGCAATGAATCGCCCAATGATTTTCGATACACGAAATATTATTAAAGCCGACCAAGATGAACAAGTTGACGTCGTTAATTACGGCAACCTCTATTCTTTTGTGAAGAAGGCTAATCTCACTGTCTGAGAGGTAAGCTTATGTTAAAAGCTCCTAAACAAATATATTCTGAAATTCGGGAGAGTCTCTATTTAATATTGAGACTCTCTATGTATGAAACGAAGAGTATGTATTCGATGCAATACCTTGGTTTCCTGTGGGAACTCGTAACGCCGATTTTACAAATTTCTGTGTACTGGTTCGTATTTGGTTTTGGAATCCGTGAGGGAAGAGATATTGACGGTGTGCCTTTTTTACCATGGCTTGTGAGTGGTATTATTGTGTGGTTCTTTATTAGCCCAGCCATTACGACAACAGCCCGTTCCGTGTATTCGCGAATCGGGCTCGTTTCTAAAATGAGTTTTCCACTCAGCACCATTCCTGCATATGTCCTATTGTCATTATTGTACCGTCATTTCGGTATGATTCTCGTCAGTTTTGTGTTGCTCGCATTCTTTGGATATTATCCAGGATGGCACACATTGTGGATTATTTATTTGTTAATTAGTGCGATTGCTTTGCTTTATTCTCTTGCGCTTCTGACTTCGGCTTTGACGACTATTATTCGTGACTTGCAGAACTTACTCATGTCGGTCATGCGGATGATGCTCTACTTGACACCAATTTTTTGGTTGCCGTCCGGCTGGGTTCAACAAGTGTTGCAACTGAATCCACTCTACTATCTCGTAGAAGGGTACCGTTCGATGTTCCTCGGAACGAATTGGATTGTAGAGAACTGGGAATGGGGCATTTATTACTGGGCAATCGTGTTCATCCTCTTCTTCGTTGGTTCGAATGTCCACATGCGTTTCCGTCGATACTTTATCGACTACATTTAAGGAGGGTGCGATATGGCTTCACAAGTGAAATTTGAAAATGTGTCTAAACGTTATACCCTCTATCGAAAACAAAGTGATAAATTAAAAGAAATTTTCACTGGGAAAACGAATGGCAAACAATTTTATGCACTTCGAAATGTCAGTTTTGAGGTGCCGGCTGGCGAAGTCGTCGGAATCATTGGAATCAACGGATCGGGAAAATCGACCATGTCGAACTTGCTAGCAGATGTGATGCCTCCGACACACGGGAAAATTACACTGCATGGGAAAACCGCTCTGATTGCAATTTCTTCTGGCTTGAATGGTCAATTGACTGGCATGGAAAATATCGAATTGAAGGGGCTCATGTTGGGCATGACAAAAGAGCAAATCGTAGAGTTGACACCTTCTATCATCGATTTTGCAGATATCGGTGAATTCATTCATCAGCCTGTCAAGACCTATTCGAGTGGTATGAAGTCGCGCTTGGGATTTGCAATCTCGATCAACATTAATCCTGATATTCTTGTAATCGATGAAGCGTTATCCGTCGGTGACCAGACTTTCACAGATAAATGTTTAACAAAAATGAATGAATTTAAAGAGCAAGGGAAGACTATTTTCTTTATCAGTCATTCCGTATCGCAAATTAAACAGTTTTGTACGCAAGCGTTGTGGCTTGAATACGGAGAAATTCGTGAATATGGTCCGGTAGAGGAAATTGTGGGAGAGTATAATAAATTTCTCAAATGGTATCGTCAATTGACGAAAGCACAACAGCATCTTTATAAGGAAAATAAGTTAGAGCAACGTACCACTGTCGTTGAATCAAAAGACTTAGGTGAGACAATCGTTCTTCCACGATTGAAACAGAAAAAGGAGATGACGGGATGATTAAGGTAATGACCGTATTCGGTACACGCCCCGAGGCAATTAAAATGGCACCACTCGTGCTTGAATTAAAACAACGTGATGGTGTAGAACCGATTGTTGTCGTCACGGCCCAGCATCGACAAATGCTCGATCAAGTTTTAAACTTATTTAAAATAAAGCCAGACTATGATCTTGATATCATGAAAGATAAACAGACTTTATTTGATGTGACGACACGTGTGTTACATGGGATGGATGACGTCATCAAGGAAGCGAAACCCGACATCGTTCTTGTCCATGGAGATACGACTACCACATTTGCAACATCACTTGCTGCTTTTTATAATCAAACAGCAGTCGGACATGTGGAAGCCGGATTACGTACCCATAACTTATACTCGCCGTTTCCTGAAGAAGCGAATCGTCAGTTGACTGGTGTTCTTGCTAACTTGCATTTCGCTCCAACGGATGTTTCAGCAGGGAACTTGATTGCTGAAGGAAAACAGGAAGATACGATTTATGTCACGGGAAATACGGCAATTGATGCATTGAACACAACTGTCAATGATTCATATTCGAACCCGATTCTAGACGAAATCACTGCAAAAGGGAATCGCCTCGTCTTACTGACGGCACATCGTCGTGAAAATCTTGGAGAGCCAATGCGGAACATGTTCCGAGCTGTCCGACGCTTGATCGAAAAGTATGACGATATCGAAGTGGTCTATCCGGTTCATATGAACCCTGTAGTTCGCGAACTGGCAAACGAAATTCTTCACGATTTAGATCGCGTGCAACTGATCGAACCGCTTGACGTGTTCGATTTCCACAACTTTGCAGCAAAATCACACTTGATTTTAACTGATTCAGGTGGTGTACAAGAAGAGGCGCCGTCTCTTGGTGTACCTGTTCTCGTATTACGTGATACGACAGAACGTCCAGAAGGTGTCGCGGCTGGTACACTCAAGCTCGCAGGCACAGATGAAGAAACAATCTTCGGTTTGGCAGACGAGTTATTATCTGATTCGTCGAAACATGAAGAAATGTCTCGTGCTTCAAACCCATACGGAGATGGACATGCATCTGCACGTATTGTCGATGCGATTTTGACGCACTTCAATAAATAAGTCCTCTCATGAAGGAGTAATCACTATGATGATTCGTAAACGATATATCCGTCCGGCTATCTATCATTATTTTCCGATGGGAGATAAGGATTTGATGCATTTGACGGAAGAGCAATACCGGACAAAAGTCAGTTTTCGCGACTACGAGGCATCTTCCTCGTTGTACGTTCAGATGTTTGATCAAAAATTTGACGTACCACCGAGTAAAATTTATCGTCCTGACGCAAAATTGATGGATGCCAATCGTTTACTCGTGGAAGGCAGCTTCGAAGCGCATCTTCCGATTGGAACGCGCATCGAAATTTATTATATGCAGTACAACAAGACGAAACGGATTGTGAACTTGAAGAAAAAGTACAATGTAAAGAGCGAAACGTTCTCGTTTCGAGAAGACATTGAGTTGGAAAAAGGTGCCGAGTTCTTCAAGCTTGCCTTTAAGTTCTATTTAACCGATTCATCTTACGAAGATCCATTCATTTTGATGAATGACGTCTGGCTTACTGTATATGCGGACGAATCGTTAGAAGCGGATGAGGAGGAGGGAGACGCACATGCTATTTAGTTCTTCGGTGTTCTTGTTTTATTTCTTGCCGATTGTCCTCGGCCTGTACTTTATCTCTCCTCGTTTTTTAAAGAACATGATTTTGCTTTTGGCTAGTTTGTTCTTTTACGCTTGGGGCGAACCGCGATTTGTCATCATCATGCTCGTCTCGATAGCGATGAACTATATGTATGGTCTGTGGGTAGACAAATATCGCTATGACGCAAAACGACTAAAAACCACAATGGTGGCGATGGTGTTGTCTAACATTGCGATGTTGGGCGTCTTCAAATACGCTAGTTTCTTTGTTGAAAACACCAATTCACTGTTCGGACTCAATTTAAATGACCCAGAGATTCCACTACCAATCGGGATTTCTTTCTTCACTTTCCAGGCGATGAGCTATGTCATCGACGTGTATCGTCAAGATGGGAAAGTACAAAAGAACCCGTTTGATTTGGCACTCTATATTGCACTTTTCCCACAATTGATTGCTGGACCGATCGTCCGCTATCAAACGGTAGCAGATGAAATTAATGATCGCCGTGAAACACTTGATGATTTTGTATCAGGTGTTCAGCGTTTCGTAATTGGTCTCGGGAAAAAAATGATTTTAGCGAACAGCTGTGGTTATGTAGCAGATCAAGTATTCAATAGTCCTGCCGATGAGATTTCTACAACATTGGCGTGGATTGGAATTATCGCCTACTCTCTACAAATTTATTTTGACTTCTCGGGTTACTCGGATATGGCAATTGGTCTTGGAAGAATGTTCGGTTTCCATTTCCTTGAAAACTTCAATTATCCTTATATCTCAAAGTCGGTTTCAGAGTTTTGGAGAAGATGGCACATCTCTCTCGGAAGTTGGTTCCGAGACTATGTATACATTCCGTTGGGGGGAAATCGTTCCGGCCCATGGAAAACATATCGCAACCTAGCCATCGTATGGACATTAACCGGCGTTTGGCACGGAGCTAGTTGGACATTTGTCGCATGGGGAGCCTACTATGGAATCTTCATCATGTTGGAGCGAGCATTTCTTGGGAAATGGTTGGCACGAATTCCTTCGGCTTTGGCTCATATTTTTACTTTATTCGTTGTTGTCATCGGTTGGGTGTTCTTTAGAGCGGATAATTTCCCGTACGCAATCGATTATTTACAGACGATGTTTGCTTTGAATGATACACCATTGATTGATACAGCCGCGCAGTTCTATCTCGTTCAATATGGTGCGGTGATTTTAATTGCGATGATCGCAGCCACTCCGATTCCAAAATGGTTGGTCGCTCAACTATTGCGCCATGAAGTGGATGGATCGACGGCGATGATCCGCCAATCGGTTGGTTTCATTCGCGTCGCTGGTGTGTTGATTTTGTTTGCCGTTTCGATTTCATATGTCGTTGCAAGTACGTTCAACCCATTCATTTACTTTAGATTTTAAGAAAGGAGAGACAATATGACTGTTCAAAAACAACGCGCTTCGGCAGATGGTCATCCTATGCCGAAAAAGCGAAAACCGTCACTAGTTGCTAATCTCGCCATGCTCATCGCCTTTCTTGGAATCATCTTTTTAGGGTTCGTGGTTTATGTGTTCGGAGATGAGCGAGAAGTTTCCGAGTTAGAAGGACGTGAGTTGACACAGCGGCCTGAAATCAGTGTAGATGGTGTATTAAGTGGTGAATATATTGAAACCTTTGAGAGCTATGCGAACGACCAAGTGTTCCAACGAGATCGTTGGATGACGGTGAACGGTATGGTTCAAAAAAACGTGTTGCGTCAAAGAATGAACAACGGAATTTTTGCTTTGTCGTCCGGGATGTTATTGGAACCATCGGGAAGTGTGAATGACTTCGCAGGTTTTGAGCAACCGTTCACCTCATTTTCGAATGAAATGAAAGAGGCGGACATCCCGGTCTATTTCGCCTCTGCACCGAGTAAATCTGCGTTTGCGAAAAACCAAGGGCTCACTCCAGAATATATCCGATCCAATGAAAATGTATCACGTGAAAACCTCAATACAGTCATGGAGAAATCAGGTTTGAATGTGATTGATTTATATGAAGGCTTGTCATCGGAAACGATGGAAGATATTTATTTTTATAACGATCATCACTGGAATATTCATGGAGCATACAATGGATATGAACAGATTGTTCAAACGCTTCAGGAAACGTATCCTGAATTGGACATCGTCAACAAAGATCAATTTGAATCAACGACTTTAGAAGCCCCATATCATGGTTCATATGCCAGAAAAGTATCGCTGCCATATGTCGTTAAAAACGACTATTTAGAGTACTGGGAACCGAAAAATGGTTTCTCTACCGAAGTTTGTGTAGAAAAGACGGAATGTGGTCGTGAGGTACTTGACCGTCAAGTGCTTAAAGAGAAAGGGCAGTTTGCGGATTCTTACATGGCATTTATGGGTGGCAACTACAGCGAGCTGACAATTGAACAAAAAGATCCGAAAAATGACACGCACCTCCTTGTCTTAAAAGACTCTTATGCTAACCCCCTATTAGGACTTCTTGGTGAATCTGTCGGAAAACTTTCAGTCCTTGACGTACGTTATACGGAAGGGAAGATAGACGTGGCAGAATACGCAAAAGAGAATGATGTTGATGGTGTGCTATTTATTCACAACGATCGAATTAATGGGATGCTTGATTTCTATAAAGAAAGTCTGTAATGGATTCTTCTGAAATCAACCAAATCTCAGCTTGTTAACTAAAATTAAGATACTCCTCATGAAGTGGGCAGACGAAAAATCGTGTCTTCCATCTATTGAGGAGTTTTTTACTGTAATAAATTACTCCGTATCATTTTTAGATAATAAAGTAGAAAGTCTTTCAGATTAGCAATTTCCAAAATAAGTACTTTAAATATTACTTATCCACTACATATATTACAAAATTTACATAATTGTTTCACGATTAGGGTACATTTTACTATCACCTTAGAGGCACGCACATCATGTATACCTGTCGCATGTTTTTTTGTGAAGGAGGATGCATGAATGAAAAAAGTCGTTGTTCTTTTTTTGTGTTTTTTCTTACTTGTCGGGTTCACCATCGTACCAGGGTCTGGAGTTGAGGCAAGTTCCTCATCCGTGAAGCACGTCTTTTCTCCAAAATCGTACACGCACTATGGGGGGACGACGTATGCGGTCAAAAAGTTCACTTATCCGAAGACGGGAAAGTGAGATTGTCCAATGGACAGTATGCGTATCGAAGTGTCAAATGGTCCAAAGTCAGCTTTCAAAAAGCTTATTTGAATCGGACATAGCGGCTCGTCGGAACGGTTCATGGGACAAGTAAGAAGGCGGTATGGTCGGTCCGCATCAAGAATTATCCCGTTCGGATCACGACACCGGTCATCCGGTCGGTCGGTAAGAAACAAATTCCGAGCATGCCGAAACTGTTGACGGCCCATTTCGCGAACGGACAGCGCTCCACATACAAATTGACGTGGGGACCTCGTTCGACGAATACGATCGGCACGAAGTATGTCAGTTATCGGGCGAGCGGCTTGAATGTTGCCTTCTCGGGCAAAGTGAAGTTGAACGTTCGAGATGTCATGTTGACGCAACCGGTCTTTACCATCTTAACGAACAATGAACAGATTCAAGCAGTCGGTAAGATCCACTACCCGGAAAAGGGAATCCGCCACTACTTAATCGCGGAGAACCGGGAAACAAAGAAACAGTATAAGAAAAACATCTACCCGAATCGGGACGGCTTGTATAAAGTCGCCTCACTCCCGCTCAAGCCTGCGTCGTATAACGTCTATGTCCAATCGGGAGTCAAACGGACATTCCCGGTCGCCGTGACATTGAAAGACGGACAGGTTCCGGATGATACGGAAGCGGATATCCGAAAGTTATTGAAAGGGCTCCTTTTGAATATCGACGTGACCAATCCGTTATTGCAGGACATCGTCTTCCCGCAAATTGACGGTGTGACGTTCTCGATTGGATCGAACAACGATGCCTTGTCGAGTTCAGGAAAAGTGACACGCGGCACGAAAGATGAGCTTGTGACGTTCACGATTCAAGCGAAGCGTGGAGAGATCAAGGAATCGATCACGTATACCAACATCTTGATTCCGAAACGCTCGCAGACGGACGAGGAAGAGCTCGACCTCTGGCTCAACAGTATCCAAATCGATAATCCGCTCACGAAGAATATCGACTTGCCGACTTATCCAGGTGTCGTCTTCTCGATTGACTCGAGCAATCCATCAGTCGTCTCCACTTCTGGTGTCGTTACGAGAGGAAATCAAGACGTGTATGTCAATTTGACCGTACGGGCAACGAAGGGAGCGGTGACGCGTACGAAGTCCTTCCCGAATATCCTCGTACCGAAAAAAGATTCATCGGCGGACAGTATCATTGATGATTACTTGAATCGACTGGTCATCTCAAGCCCCGTGACTTCGAATATCACACTCCCACCTCTTACTGGGGCGATGGTGACCTTGACGTCTTCGAATCAGGCGGTTATTACAAACAGTGGGATTGTCACCCGAGGTACGACGGACCAATCCATTTCGCTCGTCGTCACAGTGACAAAAGATGGGATCACGAAAACGAAAATTTTTCTCGGTTTACTTGTACCGAAGAAAGAAGGCGGGGCTGAAGGGGAAGTAGATGACTACTTGGCAGCACTGTCGATTACAAGTCCACTCACATCGAACATTGTCCTACCGCCATTCACTGGTGGTACAACGACGCTGTCCTCATCGAATCCAGCGGTCGTCTCGAACAGTGGGGTTGTCACACGTGGCACGACGGATCAAACGGTGTCGATTACGGTCAATGCGACGAAGGACGGTGTGACGAAATCACGTACCTTCACGAATTTGCTTGTACCAAAAGATGATGCGTTGTTGACAGCCGAGCTCGACGCGGCTTTAAATGCCATCAACCTTGGTAATCTCATTAACCTGTCGACCAACATCTCACTTCCGTCCGCATCAAACGGAATCAATGTCAGTTGGTCCTCGAATCAACCGGGTGTCATCTCGAACACCGGGGTGATTCAACAAGATCCGACCGATGCGAAATCGTTCATCCTGACGGCTTCGGTCACAAAGAACGGATTGACTCGGACGAAGACGTTTAGTGGGTCGGTTGCAGCGAATGTTCAGTTGGTATTAGCAGACGATGTGACGAAAGTTAAGTCGTCATTCGGGACGCTGTATCCGGTATTTGATTTGTCGTTACCAACGAGCTTGAATGGTACTCCGCTCACATGGACCTCAAGTAACCCGGCACTGATGACGAGTACGGGGGACGTTCGGGAAAATGATGTGGTCACGCCATTTACCTTGACCGTCAGCAATGCTAGTACAAATCAAATCATCAATATGTCCACACAAGATGTCGATACGGGGTTACTCGGTGGGTTGCTCGACTCGCTTGGCACCCTTTTGAATCCAGTTGTGAGCGCATTGACGGGTAATGCGCAAACAGCCACTCTACCAACGCAGTATGGAGGTTTACTTGGAATCGGGGCGAAGAGCATCACGAATTGGGAAAGTTCACACCCGGATCTCGTGACGGTTCAAGGATCCAATGTTACCATCCAACGAGATGACCAAGAGCATATCGTTGTCTTGCGAGCGAAATATGAAGGAATCGATCAACCGATTCCATTTATCGTCAAATTATCGAAACGATAACAAAGAACGGAGTCGCATGATGCGACTCCGTTCTTTTAGTCAATGTGTTGTGAAGCGAGCGGGTCCAATCGAAGAGACGAGACGTGTCGCTGCACGTAGGCAATCCAGCTGTCTCGTATACACACGGCTCACATCAGAAAATGCAGAGGGGAGATGGTCTGAGTCGAGGGGACCTTGTCGCATATAAGGAGATTCCCCGGCGCCAAGCGGTGTCGGATGAATCACAAACTTATAGTGAGATGGGTCGAGCTCGACGACTTCGATTTCTGCAAACAATTGTGCATCACGTGTATACAAGAAGCGGGTGGATAACCATTTATCTGAATCTGTCATGGGTCACCAGTCCTCCCTCAAAAAGTCTTATCTCCTTTATATTAAAACATTTTGTGGTTATTTGGTAATTTTATTTCATATATATACCAAAACACTGACTATAATTTGTAAAAAAGAATGGATTCGTGCAATCTTTCTCTTGATTAAGTATGGTTAAAAGAGAATGGACGAACATGAGGTGACAATATGAGAAAGAACGCGACTGGTACATACCGGTTCGTCATCATCCTTGGGGCGAGAGTGAATGGGACTCGACCGTCCCGCGCGCTCCAACATCGAATTGACGTAGCGGCCGCCTATGCGAAGGCACATCCTCATGTCGAACTGATCGCAACAGGTGGACAGGGACCAGATGAAGGGATGGCGGAGGCGCGTGTCATTGAACGAGAACTGATGGCGCAAGGAATCGATGCAACACGGATTCATGCGGAAGCGACATCGACGTCGACAATCGAGAACTTTGAGCATAGCCGCTCAATTTGGGACGGAGCATCCGGTGTGACGATCGTGACAAATGATTTTCATGTGCCGCGCGCTCGTCTGATTGCGAGACTGTACTTTCAGCTCGAGAGTGATGCTTTGTATGCACCGACCCCACCGCTTGCGAAAGGGCGATATATGATTCGTGAAATGTTGGCGTATGTGAAGTTGTTGGGACGTTACGTATTTAGGAAAGAAAAAAACTAGGCTCTTACACTCGCAAGAGCCTAGTTTGGTTGACAGCCGATTTCTTCGTTCAGTACGTGGCCAAACGCTTCGGCGCCCTTAATATTTAAATGGACCCCGTCACTTTCGAAGTACGCTTCCTTTCCGATTGAGCGTTCATGCCAATCGATGAGGGATACGTTCTCATGAAGCTCACTGGCCCGAGCGAGTTTTTTATTGACCTCACTCTCCCATGGACGTGGGACACGTGTGTTGATCAAATAGATTTCATCTGCTCGTTCGAACTGCTTGAGCAACGTCTCGAGTTGCTCCATTTTGAAGGCACCGTTCGTTCCGAGATGGAGGAACACGACGTGACCTGGAGCATTATAAGATTGGTACTGAGAGGCAACTGGGATTGCATCGCGAACTTGACGTCCGATTTGGGCGTCGATTTTCATATTCGGGAAAGCATCTGCCAAATATTCGTTCAATCCGAGCATGACCGAGTCGCCAATCGCGAGAGCCGGTGGACATGTTCGTTCTTCTGGTTTTTCAGTTGGTGCTTTGTTTTCTTCTGTCGATTGATCTTCAGACGGGACTTCCTCCGTCTCCTTGGATTCCGATTCTTTCGGAACGTCCTTTGTCTCATCTTTTGGCATCGGTACTTTCACGACAGGAATTTCATCTTCGACCGGCTTCGACTCAGAGAACGCCAGGATGGTCAAATTCCCAACGAGAACGAGTGAGAGCGCGGTCGCACATGCCGTGGCGGCAAAGCGTGCGTTTGGGTGCGTCGGTGTTGAGACGAGCTGACGGAACGCTTGTTTGAATCCGTTTCGACGAATCGGTGTCTCGACGAAGCGATACGACAACTCGGCGATCAAAAGCGTCAACGCCACTTGCCCGACGGAAAGAAGTGGTGAGAACGTCCCGAGTCGATCGAGCGGTGTCGATAGAATGATGACCGGATAGTGCCACAAGTAAATCCCATACGTCCGTGTACCGATCACGCGAAGCCAAACGCTTCCAAACAGTCGTGACCAAATGGTCGCCGGATGGGCGACAGCGGCAATCAATAGGGCGGATAGGAAAGCGACGAGCAAGAAACCTCCATAATAGAGGAATGCATCGTAGGCGTTGACGTTACTGATGATCCCGACGATGACGATGAGCGAAACGGCGCCGGTCCAGTTCAAAATGTGGCGTCCGATATGCGGGATCGTTTCTTTAAACGTGTCCGGACGCCAACCGAAGGCGAGGACGGCTCCCATGAGCAGACCGAACAATCGCGTGTCGGTCCCGTAGTAGACGCGGCTCGGATCGGCTTCCGGGACATATCGGAACGCCATCCAGGCGGCGGAGACGAATAGAAGCGCAGCGAGCAGTTGAAGCAATCGCTTCCGGAACGCGAGACCGACGAGTAGGAGCAACGGCCAGAACGCATAAAACTGTTCTTCGATGGAGAGAGACCATAGATTTTGAAGCGGTGATGGCTTTCCGAAACTCTCGAAGTAGGAGACTTCGTGAAAGATATACCACCAGTTGTTCACATAGGCGAGTGCCGCCAGTGAATCTTGGCGCACCGTATCGAGCAAGGAGCGGTCAAACAGCGTCACATACGTCATCACGACCGACAGCATCAAGACGAGTGCCGGCAACAAACGACGGAAACGCGCGAGGTAGAACTTTTTCAAATCGATTGTGCCGGTCTTCGTCCATTCGCGAATCAAGATCCCGGTAATCAAGTAACCGGACAGGACGAAGAAGACATCGACACCGAGGAATCCCCCGGGTATGTAAGGTACATTTAAATGATATAAAATCACAGCCAAGACGGCGAACGTGCGCAAGCCGTCGAGACCAGGCATATACGTTGTATGTTTGAGTGGTTGCATGCCCCCACTTCCTTTCTAGTAAAGCGGACATTTCCCTTATTTTTGAATCCATTCTTCAGTATAACGAGCGTGGAGGAGGGAATGGTTTCAAAAGATTAACAATCAAATGACGTAAAAATCCAATAAAAAAAGGGACACGAGGTCCCTTGCACCTTACATCAGATTAATCAACGTTCCACCGAGTACCCCGGCGATGACGAGTGCCCACGGTGGTAACTTCCAATAAGCAATCATCACGAACAGGAAGGCAGCGAACACGAAGTCGACCGCATCGTTGACGGTACTCGTGAAGATCGGGCTGTAGAATGCCGCAATCAAAATCCCAACGACCGCCGCGTTGACACCGATGAGGGCGCCAGCGACTTTCGGGTTATGACGGAGCGCGTCCCAAAACGGAAGTGCCCCAAGGATGAGCAAGAAGGCCGGCAAGAAAATGGCGACCGTCGCAAGGATGCCACCCGGCACACCATTAATCACAGTTCCAAGATAAGAAGCGAACGTGAAAAGCGGACCAGGAACGGCCTGAGCGGCACCGTATCCTGCAAGGAAGGCTTCTTCACTCAAGAAACCAGCTGGTACAAGTTCTCGTTCTAGTAGTGGCAAGACCACATGTCCGCCGCCGAAGACGAGGGCACCGGCCCGGTAAAAGCTATCGAACAAGGCAATCGTCTGATTCTCAAACGTCTCCCGTAAAATCGGTAAGATGACGAGAAGTGCCCCAAAAATCGACAGCAGAACGGTCCCGAGACGTTTCGAAATCGGGAACGCACTCGATTTCGTATCGAGACGGTCCGGCTTGAACAACAGGAATCCTGCGAAGGCCGCGAGGAGAATGAACAATACCTGACTGAACGTTGTTTGCCAGAGTAGGACGCCTGCCAAGGCAAAAAAGGCAATCGTTCGTGTCTTTGTATCAGGTGTCAGTTTACTCGCCATCCCTAAGATGGCATGGGCGACGATAGCGACGGCAACGACTTTTAAGCCGTATAACCAGCCTGCATCGGAGACGTCGAGTCCGGATAACAATAAAGCGAATAGGATGAGGGCAACGACCGACGGCGTTGTGAAGCCGATAAATGAAGTGATCCCACCTAATATGCCACCGCGGACAATCCCGATCCCAATCCCGACCTGTGAACTCGCCGGTCCGGGCAAGAATTGGCATAAGGCGACGAGGTCGGCGTAAGCTTTCTCATCCATCCATTTGCGTCGTCTCACATATTCCTCGTGGAAGTAACCGAGGTGGGCGACCGGCCCACCGAATGAGGTGAGACCGAGCCTCGTTGAAACGAATAAAATTTCTAGTAACGTCTTGAACGTCACACGTTGTGTCGTCATATCTTCACTCCTTAATTTCTTTGAATAACTCGTACGCCTTTTGACGGGCTTCCGCCAACACAGAAAGTCCTTTTTCGGTCGTCACGTAGTTTTTGCGAACGTGTCCATCGACCGTCTCATTTTCACGAATCAAGAGCCCGTCTTTCTCCATCCCGTGCAAGATCGGGTAGAGCGTCCCGGCGCTGATTTCGTACCCGTGTTCCCGAAGCTCATCGACCATCCATGCTCCGTACACGGGGTGTTCCGCGGCGTGGTGCAAAATATGGATGTGGATGAATCCGAGAAACAGTTTCCGCAAGACGCGGTCTTCCATACGTGTCATCTCCTTAATATCGAAATTCGATATCGGTTTTCGAAATCAGTCTAACAAAAGATTGAGACTGGGACAACGGAAGAGCATGCAGTTTACGAAAACTTTAAATCAAAAGTTGGGAATGAGTTCGGAAAAAATAGGGAATCTATCACAAATGAGGTAAACTAAGTGGAGATTTTATTTGCTGAGGAGGAAGTGACGTGACAAACCCCATTCATTCTTCATACGATACATTGTTGCGTTATATGCCCCAAGGCTACGTCGAGTTTAAAGTGATTTACGACGACGCTTCGGAGCCGATTGACTATGAATTCTTTGAAGTGAATCCTGCCTTTGAGAAGATCATGAAAGGGAAGCGAAAACACTTCATCGGAAAAAAAGTGTCAAGCGCCCTAAAAGACTTTGAATATAGTGAGCGGGAATGGATGATTCAAGTGGCACACGTCGTCAGTGATGGCGGCACGGTAACGTTTGAACACTATTCTCGCCGTAATAAATGTTGGTTCGAGATGTCTGTGTTTAGCCAACGAACGGGGTTTGTGTCCGTCATGTTTCACGACATCACGCCACACGTCCAAGAGAACAATGCGTTAAAACAGCTCGTCAACGTATCGCATCGCTTCGTCTCGACGGGTAGTGACTTGTTAATGAATCAACAATTTCTTGATCAGATTCGTGACTTCACGGGAGCGAAGGCGGTCGCTCTCAATTTGATGGATGCGGATGGCGAATCGTATACGACAGTGGCATTATCAGGAATCGATGAAATGTTAGAGAGAAGCCTCGACATTCTTGGATTTCATCCAGTCGGGAAGAAGTGGCCAATGACGGACCAACGTCGTGACCTGTTCAAACAATCAAATCCTCGTGTCTTTGATGGGATTGGTCCACTTATTGATGGTGCGCTTCCAACACGTCTCGTCAAAAATCTACTTCGAATTTTCTCGCTTGGAGAAGTCGTTCTCTTCAAAATTGAGAAAGACGGTATTTTATACGGAGACTTGACGATTGTGATGGAAAAAGGGAAGGTCGCCAATCGGCTAGGGCTCGTAGAGTTATATCTCGTCCACGTCCTTGAGCAATTGACGAAAGCCGATCATCAAATCGGAGAGACGAAAAAATCGATGTTTGGTGGATTCGCGACCCTCGACTTGGAGTGCATCATGGCCTTCAACACACGACAAGTGCTCCATTTGAACGATGCATGGGAACGAATTTTAGGGTTTTCACTTGATGAGCTGGAGAATATCGACTTTCTTAGTCTAGTTCACCCGGATGATGATACCATCACGGAAGCGGCGTTTATGGAACTTGAGGAACGTGGTGAGTTGTTCCGCTTCATCAACCGTTTCCGGACGATCGACGATACGTATCGATCGATCGAGTGGCATTGCAAACTTCAAGGGAATTATATTTATGCGGTCGCGAAAGACGTGACGGACCGAGTTCAGTTAGAAGAAAAGTTGGCAGACCGAGATCGGCTTTTGACGAAATTGTCCGATCAAATCCCGGGTGCCATCTATCAATTCGAATTATTGCCTGATGGAAGTTTCAACTTCCCATTCTTTAGCCGAGGCTTTGAAGATATGCTGGGGATTTCGGCAGAAGAGGTACAGACGGACGCGAGTCTTGTCTTCCGACGGATGCACCCGGATGATTATCCGCTTGTCATGCAGTCGATTGATGAGTCCTATCGCAACTTGACGATTTGGGATGCTGAGTTTCGCGTCTTGACCGAGGACGGACGAACCGTCTGGATTTTAGGATCATCCCGTCCGGAAAAGATAGCGGATGGTCACGTGTTGTGGCACGGTTATATCGGAGATGTCACGGAGAAGAAAACATATGAGAAAGAGATTGAGTATCTCAGTTACCACGATCAATTGACGGGCATTAAAAACCGGCGTTACTTTGAAGAGGCGTTGGAGCGCTATGATGATGACCACTTTTATCCGCTCACACTCATCGTCATCGATATCAACGGGTTGAAGCTCACGAACGATGCGTTCGGACACTTGGTCGGAGACCAGCTGCTCGTCGAAGCGGCGAATATTTTGCGAAATGAATTGCGCGCGAAAGATGAAGTGGCACGAGTCGGAGGCGATGAGTTCGTCGTGATCTCTCCGAATACGACGCTCGATGAGGCGAAACAGCTGTCGGATCGTCTCGGTCGTCTCTTCCACGAGCAGACGGTTGAAGGATTACCGATTTCCGCATCATTCGGTGAAGCGGTCAAACATGACTCGAATGTCGAATTGACCGAGGTGTTCAATTTAGCGGAAGATCGGATGTATCACCACAAGGTTTCTGAAAAGCAGAGTCGACGCCACCATTCCATTCAAATCATCATGCGCACGCTGTATGAGAAGATTCCACGAGAAGAAGCGCATTCTCAACGAGTCGCCAATTTAGCGGGGCAACTGGCAGAAGCGATGGGCTTCACGAATGCTGAAGTGAATGAGATTCGAACGGCCGCTATTCTCCATGACATAGGAAAAGTGGCAATCAGCAACGATATTTTGGATAAACCGGGCGCGCTGACCGAATCGGAATGGTATGAAATTAAACGCCACCCGGAAATCAGTTACAATATTTTAAGTACCGTACCCGAATATGTCGCCTTATCGGAAATTGTCTTGGCGCACCATGAACGATGGGACGGGAAAGGCTATCCGAAAGGGCTACAAGATTTTGAGATCCCTCTTGCTTCACGAATCATCGCAATTGCGGATACGTTCGATGTCATGGTGACGGGGCGACCGTATCGACAGGCGAAGACGATTGACGAGGCACTCGCCATCATCTCACAAGAGGCGGGCAAACAGTTTGACCCATCTCTCGTCGACGTCTTCTTTGAAAAAGTCGTACCGACACTTCAACAATAAAAAGCGAGTCCTCCTGAATATGGGGGGCTCGCTTTTGTATTAGACGGTTAGGGGTCGTTTCTTCAACACGAGGATGGTGAGGAGGAAGACGACTCCGGTCATGCCAATCATGACAAGGATGGAGGGATACGGGAACTGACCCTCATACATCGTGATGACACCGTTATTCAACCAATAGGTCGGCAGGAAACGACCGACAAGTTTCAATGAATCCGGCAACCAGAGCAGGCTGATAAACGCCCCGCCGGTGATGGCGGATGCCATCGTAACCGAGATTTGAAAGATGTTCGCCTTCTCCCGATTCGTCGCAAACACGGCGATGAGACCACCGAGGGCTAGACAGACGAGCAGATAGGAAGAAAACAAGGCGAATACGGTCGGGAGATGTATCCATACATCCTGACCGTATAAAGCGAGGCTCACGCCAATCAACAGCATCACGTAGATGAAGCCGACGAGATAAAAGGCTATTAGCAGGGAGGCGAAGTAACGCCTTGGTGTCACCGGTGAGGCGAACAACCGCGCATAGATCTTCTCGTCCCGATCATCCGCGACAAACATAGGAATGAACTGGAGAAAGGTCGACATCATGATGAACGACAACAGACCGAAGAAGGCTTGTGTTCGGGCGGTCGTGGCGACACTTTCCTGGAACGGTTCACTTGAAAGTGTGTAACCGTTCGACGTCTCTTTTGACGCAAGCTGTTCGAACGTCGCTTCCTCATAGCCGCTCGCTTCGAGCAGTTGACGTTCGCGGGACAGATGACCGTTCAGCGCCTGTTCGATCAACGAGGCATCACTCCCAGCGATCGCAGAGAAGGAGAGGGGAGGCATGTCTCCTGTGAACGCCTGTTCCGTGAAGTCTTCTGGAATGATGAGGACAATATCTTCTCCTTCTAACAAGACATCCTCCGTGCTCGACTCGAGCAACGTGACCCGACCAAACCGTTCGGCCTCGTCAATGAGACGTTCGGCGAGAAGTCCGCCATCCCGGTCGACAATCCCGATCGATGCGTTCAAACTGGACGTTCCGCCGACGAAGGAGAGGATGAGCGCGAAACCGAACATCGACACGAAGGTGAACACCCACAGTCCTTTCTTTCGAAGCATCCGTTTGGCCACATGTCTAATGAGTACCATGACGCTTCACCCCTTTCGAGAGAATGTAGCTGAATGCGATCAAGACAAGGAGATGAATCCCGAGCAATCCGAGGCTTTGCCAATACAGATTCATGTCCCCTTCCCGCAGGAGGACGGCTAGCATCCCGTCCCGCATAAAGATCGGCATGAACACGTAGGCGGCCCAGGGTGCGTAGTTCAGTGTCACTTGGTCAAAACCGGGGACGTAGCCACCAGATAGAATCATGAGGATGGCGACGAAACCGTTGACGATCGCATCCTTTGTCGTCGCGCTCAACTTCGGCAAGTTGACGATCAGGAATCCGATGGCGACCCCGTACGCGGTCAAGGCGAGCCAAGACAGGATCAGATAGCCGAACTGCACGTTCGCCAAGTCGAATGTGCGATAGACGAAGTGACTGAACCAAAATAAGAGAATCAGTTGCAACAAGATGATGACGTAGCGACTGAACGTCCGCGCAAGTCGATATTGAACCGTTCGGACTGGGGCCGCTTGGATGCGCAAATAGCTGCCTGTGTTCGGCTGTTCTTCTCGTGCCATCGCCGTAATATAAAATGACCCGAACAATGCCGTCATGATCGAGATGGTGACGGTGAAATATTCGAGAGATGTCGGGGTGCGTCCCGCCAGGTCGACACTTTCCGTATCGAGCCACGCCTCATTCTCGTAAGGAGCCGACACGCCTGCTTCGGCGAGCGTGATCTGTTGATTGGCGATCGCCGTATACTGACCGAGGATGGCATCGAGGACGTCGAACTCGACGGTCGTCGGTTCCTCATAGAAGAGCGTGATGTCAGGTCCGTCGAGTTGCAAAATGACGTCGGCATCGCCATCGTTCACACCTTGTTCGGCAGATTGGAGATCGACGTATGGGACAAGTCGGATGAAGGCTTGAATGTCTTCCTCTTTTAAAAAAGCCTCGAGCGGCTCTCGATACTGGTCGGTCGACGATTCGACGTAGGCGACGTTCGTGACCGGAAGTTTGAACGTGTCACTGAAGACGGCCGACAGCATCGTCCCGAGTCCGAAAATGAGGATGAGCGGAAAGATGAGCATCCAAAAGAGGGTGGCACGATCCCGAAGCCGCTGTTTCACATCATATTTGATGAAGGTCCACATGACGCCCCTCCTATTCCCGAAGCGTCTTCCCCGTCAATGCCAAAAAGACGGTATTGAGGGAAGGACGGTCGACCGTGATGGAGGTGAAATGGACATGTTCTTGATGGAGCGTCTCAAGGAGCGGGGCGAGCGGCGTGTCCTTGTCTAACGACACCTCGATGTACGGCTCTTCATACTCCACTTTTTGAACGTGGTCGAGTGCATCGAGTCGTTCGAGCAAATTTGGTGTGAGCGCATCGACTTTGATCCGGGCCGTCTCGAGTGTCATGACACGGTCTTTCAATTCGTCCTGCGTTCCTTCTGCGATGATCCTTCCTTCATCAACGATGGCGATTCGGTCGCAGAGGAGTTCGACTTCTTCCATGTAATGAGATGTATAGATGATGGTGGCACCGCGGCGGTTCAGTTCGCGGATGTTCTCTAAAATGGTATTTCGCGACTGCGGGTCGATGGCGACGGTCGGTTCATCCATGAAGATGAGTTCGGGTTCATGGACGATGCCACAGGCGATATTGAGGCGACGGAGGAGACCGCCTGACAGTTCGGGCGGACGTTTCTTTTGATGGGCATCGAGTTCGACGAAGTGGAGCGCGGCCTCGGTCTTTTGTTTCGCTTCTTTCGGACTGAATCCATACAGCTCCGCAAAAAATTGGATGTTCTCATAGACGGTCAGCTGGTCATAGACGGAGACGTGTTGCGGCACGATCCCGACGCGGCGTTTGATGGTCAGTTCGTCTTTTGGCATCGCTTTTCCAAAAATGTGAATCGAACCGGAGTCCGCCTCGTACAGATTCAACATGACCGAAATGGCGGTCGTCTTCCCGGCACCATTCGGTCCGAGCAACCCGAAGAGTTCGCCTTCTTCCACTTTCAGAGTGAGGTCGTTCAAGGCAATCGTATCCCCGAACCGTTTCGTGACATGGTCGAGCGAGATAATGGACATCGTGATACTCCTTTCTCATGTGAAATGTTTCTCGTTCTACACAAAGGTGTTCGAGGATTGTCACGAATTTACCTGTCCGGAACGCATGAAATGTGCAATAATCTAATTATTCAGATAATTATAGTGTTGAAATGAGGGATTTGGATGAAAGGATGGCAATTCAATAAACAAGAGGGGGCATTGTTCCCGGACGAAATCGTGCTTTCTGCGTTTTGTACAGTCGAACCGAAACGAATGGATTCGACACTCCCGTTCTATTATGATGAGTCGATTTTTCGTTTCACGAATAAGCATGGGGAGACGTTCTACTTTAAAATATCACCGAGCTATCACGAGTTTGAAATCAATATCAAAGGTGGGGACGGGGAGCTCGTATATTATCAACTGCTCCGCACCGTCAGCAAGGTCGAGATTTTAGAAGACCGGCGAGACCACGCAGAGTTATTGATCGTCCTAGCTGAAGATCGAAAGCGGACCGTGACGTCAATCGAATTGACCGTCCGACCGCGTTTTCGTGTGCTCGTGAAAGAGCATGAGATATAAGAAGTGCGTAAGGCTCGAGAGCGGATGCGAATCCGCTTTTTTAATTGGCGAAAAAAAGACAGCCACGACGTGACTGTCCTTCAGCGGTTATTTCGTCAAAAAGATTTGAACATGGATGGTCGACCCTTGGGCATCGGTCGCTTTGCCAATCCCGAGGTGCGTATAATTCGCATTCAAGATATTCGCGCGATGACCGCTGCTGTTCATCCACGCATCGACCGCCCGGACTGGGTCGCTCGATCCTTTATAGATGTTCTCCCCCCAGCCCCGATACGAGACGCCGTAAGCGTCTAACGTGTCCCCGGGTGTACCGTTCTCCTTGAGCGTGTGCGAGAATTGACCCGTACGCGCCATCTCATCGGCACGGACTTGGGCGACACGGTTCGCCTCACTCGAAGCAGCGAGAAGAGAGAGACCGGCAGCCTTCCGTTCTTTGTTTGTCTCGGTCAACACGTTGACGGGCGACGTGAAACTGACATGATTGGCGAGGATGTACCCAGTGTATGAACCGTAGCGCACCTTGTACCATCGTGATGTGCCGGTATAGCGATATGACACGGTCTCAAGTTCTGTACCCTGCCGGACGAACTTGACGTTCGAAGAAGTCGTGAGCGGACGTGATTTTAAATAAACGCTCGACGGTTTGACGTACGTCGGTTTCGTGAACTTCACCTCAGCTGTGGACAAGCGGACATACTTGGCGGGCAGATAAGCGTAGCCGCTGCCCCATTGAATCTTATACCAGCGCATACCGTCCAATTGGAACGATGTCCGGACACGCATCGAACCGTCTCGCGGAATGAGTGCAAGTCGTTTCGCGCTCAAAGAAGGCGACTGCCGGACATTGAGTTGACTAATGTTGGTCACGTAACCGGTCGTGTTGATCGACGTCTCATAATATGCTTGGACGCGGTTGATAGAGAAGGGCGACCCGATCACACCGAGTGTCAGAATGATGGTGAGTAGTAGAGAGATATGCTTCTTCAATGGAATCGACTCCTTTTGTGGGACTCCCTATATTCTATATCGTTTGGGTGATTTTTGGTTTTACCATTTCATTACAAAAAGGATGGACTCTTCGTGAGCCCATCCTTGCTTCATTTATACAGTAAATACTCTTTCCGAATTGGGAGAAACGCGTCCCGCTCGTCCTCGATTTTCGTCAGGATGTCTTCAAGCGGAGCTCCTTCGAGAATCATATCTTTCACGTAGGCGTTTCCTGTCAATTTCGTGATGAAGTCATTCGCTAAAAACTCGAAGTCATCCGGATACATGCTGTGAGCCATTTGAATCATCGCAATCCCAGTTCTTGTCGATTCGAATCGAGCTGGATCAGTGACATAGACCTCAACCCCGTGCGTCAGTTTGCCCGCGTGTTTTGAGAACGTCGGCGTGAACGAGGCAGCCCGGAAAGCGACACCTGGCAAGTCGAGCCCGTTCAGCTCATTCGCATATTCATGCGCTTTTATATACGGCGCGCCGATCAGCTGAAACGGTTTCGTCGTCCCGCGCCCCTCGGATAAGTTCGTTCCTTCAAACAATCCGGTCGCAGGGTAAACATTGACCGTGTCGGTCGTCGGCATGTTCGGGGACGGCATGACGAACGGGAGTCCCGTGTCCTCATACATCATCGAACGCTTCCAACCTTTCATTTTTACGACTTCAAGGTCGGCTTGAATCTGATACTCGGTGTTGAACAGTCGCGCGAGTTCACCGACGGTCATCCCATGCTTTAGTGGAATCGGATAGAGACCGATGAAACTGGAGTAATCCGGGTCGAGCACCGGACCGTCAACGCGAAGCCCGCCTTGCGGGTTCGGACGGTCGAGGACGACAAACGGAATCCCGTTCTCGGCAGCGGCTTCCATCGCATACGCCATCGTATAGATATACGTATAGTAGCGTGTCCCGACGTCTTGGATGTCAAAGACGAGCACGTCGACATCTTGTAGCATCTCAGGAGTCGGTTTCTTCGTGGCACCATATAGGCTATATACAGGCAACCCCGTCACGTCATCGATGTAGGAACTGACCGTCGATCCGGCTTGGGCATCTCCCCGAACGCCATGCTCTGGTCCGTACAATGCCGTCAACTCGAAGTCATCGGACTGGTCAAATAGGTCGACGATGCTCGTTCTCTCCGCGTTGATCCCGGTCGGATTCGTGATTAGTCCGACCCGTTTTCCTTTCAAAATTTCCGGGTTTTCCATCAATCGGTCGACCCCGAGTTCGACCTTTGGTTTTTTCGGTTCAGACTTCGCATCGGCATCCAACCAGACGATGGAAGTCGTGAGAATCGTCAACGCAGCCATACCACCCATCCACTTTTTCATCAGAAACTCCTCCTTCGATTCATGTAAGCGCTTTAATTTCTTAACAGGAGTGTACCATTCAGAAATTTAATTTCAATATTTAATAATAAAAATAGGAATTTATATTTCTTAATTTCGTACTTTTCTCCTAATCGGACATAAAAAACGTGTCCTTCGATGAAAGACACGTTCCTATTTACTCATCTGACCGCGAGCGCTTTCCATCCCGTCGCGCTCATGACGGCGCTCACTTTTGACTTAGGGATGACCAAGCGACCGCGATATGGGTCGTTGATATACAAGTTTGACTTGTCATAGCCGGTTGCCAACATGACATGATAGTTAACGTAGCCGGTGAACTTCTTGTTCGAAGCGGTATACCAGTTGAAGTAGCCGTATGGTTTGTTGAAGTCGACACTCGCCCAGACGATGACCGGGTTGCCCATCGACAGTTCGCGTTCGATCGAGCCGAGCCCTTGATTGGACAAGTCTTTCACCGGACGATACTTACTGGCGAATTCAATCATGCCTTTTGGATAAATCCCATAGTTCTTATATTTTCCGAGCGTCCCTTTCGGATCTCCTGTGAACATGACGTTCGGGTCGACCCAGCGATAGAGACGGTTCTCATAGCGAGCGTTCCACATACTCTTTGGCATCTCGTTATATAAGGTCGAGGCGCTGACGGCACGCCCTTTTTCTTCAAGTGCCATTTTGAGGGAGAAGAACTCGCAGCCTGACGGATACCCCATCGGGAACTGACGATAGAGCGGGACGCTCATCTTATAGACGGACAGTGCCTGAGAATAAGCACCACGCGCATCGAACGAGGCGTTTCCGACACGACGGTTTTGATACATCTTTCCGTATGTATCAAAGTAATACCACTTGCCGTCGATGGCTTGCCAATCCGTCTTTTTCGTCAAGGCCGGAGCATAATATTCGTACTGGGTCGTATATTTCCATCCTTTCTCCGGCACACCGGTCGAATGGAAGTGATACGTCTTTCCATCTAATCGGAATTTCCCTTTCAAGCGGTATCCGTAAGTCGGGTGGAATCCGACCTTCTTCCCATCGACCGTTTGAAATCCGTACTCACGACGTCCATATGGGTCGAATGAATAGACGCGTGCATTCAATGTGTGGACACCTTCTAGTCGGTAGCCATAGGTCGGATGGAAGCCGTACATAACACCATTTATCTGTTGAAGGCCATACTTACGATCGCCGTATTTTCCGAACAGGTAGTGACGATTGTTAATCCGATGCAACCCTTCGAGGCGATACCCATAGTAGGGATGAAATCCATACACTTTTTCACCGATTCGGGTGAGACCTTGTCGACGTACCCCGTCAGTCCCGAAATAATAGCGTCGTGTGCCGATCGTCTGCCATCCGGTCGCCATCTTTCCTTGCTCCATCAAATAATATTTCTTGCCGTCAATCGTGTACATGCCTGTACGAAT
The DNA here is from genome assembly GCF_018617295.1 of Exiguobacterium sp. S3. Taxonomy (GTDB): domain Bacteria; phylum Bacillota; class Bacilli; order Exiguobacteriales; family Exiguobacteriaceae; genus Exiguobacterium; species Exiguobacterium profundum. Next base: position 860,181 of record NZ_JACSJW010000001.1, on the reverse strand, counting down.
GGTGCCGTCTGGGAAGAAATAATGTTTGGCGTCACCAAACTGTTGCCATCCCGAGAGTCGGACCCCGTCCTCGTTGAAGTAATATCGTTTGCCTTCGATTGTCTGGAAGCCGGTGACGGCTTGACCGGTTTCGTCGTAATAATAGACGAGACCATCGCGTTCTTGCCATCCGGTGAGTAGCTTCCCGTTCTCGTCAAATGTGTATATCGTGCCGTTGACTGCATGGGGACCCGTGATGAGTCGACCGTCTGTCTCAAAATAATATGTAGCACCTTCGATTTCCTGCCAACCTGTGAGGAGGGTACCATCTTCATTCAGATAGTACGTATGACCCTCGATTACATGCCACCCTGTCAACACCGTCCCGTCACTCGATGTATAGACGATGCCATCCTCCGTCTGTTGGAATGAACCCTCAGCGGACGCGAACTGTGGACTCGTCCACACTGCACCGATTAACAGACCGATGCCGACCCTTCTTTTCCATGTCATTCATGTGACCTCCTCTGTATGCATACAGAAGAGATACCCATATTTATCCAAGATGAAGCTGTGGCAAATGAATCATTTGTAAGGTCAGACGTTTACGCCGTATGACTCATGAACCGAAGTCGTTTCGACGCCATATACAGGGATAGGATGACGACAACGGTTCCGGTCACAATCGGCCACACGAGATTCACTTCTGTCAAGAACACCTGACTCGATAGTGGACCGAGCATCCATGGCATCCAATCGAGGTCGACCCAGCCGATGAGGAGCGACATGACGAAATGAAGACCGAGCGTCAAGACGACTGCGACAACACCGCTCTCGATCATCGCAGCGAGGAGAATGAAGATGGAGAGCTGAACGACAAAATGAAAGACAAGAAGTGCTGTAGATATGAGAAATGCGGTTACATCAAACGCCTCGAAAAGAATAACCGTATAGTAAGCGGCCGCTAATTGGGCGAGTACGAGACCACCGACCGTCAATAGGACGTAATGTGCCCATTTACTGATAACGATGCGAGACGTCGGGATTTGTAACGACTTGAGCCAAGCGAGCGTTCCGTTCGTCCGCTCATGACTGAACGTATGCATCACCGACAACAAGACGACGAGAAGACCGATTTGGCGAAGCTGTTCACTGACTGAAATCAACACTTCTTCTGGTGTCGGTGTCGGGAGATCAATCACGGCGCCGTCCGGTAAATTGCCACCGGAAGCGAGGATATCTGGTAGGAAATAGAGCGTGAGCGGTTGCATCGAGGCAAGGAGCATGAGCACGATTGGGATCCAAATGAGTCGTTTGTTCGACCATGACTCTCGCCATTCCTGTTTAAAGATTGCGGTACGCATCAGGCGTTCACCTCCAAGAATAAAGATTCGAGTGACGGGTGCCCGACGTGTAGTGATTGGATGATGAGATTCCGTTCCAGGATGCGCCGCAAAATCGCCCGTTCGGCGAGATTCCGGTCCGTTGACTCAAACGTCCACGTCGAACCACGTTTGGTTGTTCGGGTCACGCCTTCTAACTGCGTCCAGTCTGCATCGGTCGTCCCATCGTCAAAGAGACGTAGCTCAATGGTCGACTTCGAACCGAGCAGGTCGGTCACGGTTCCTTCCATGAGCAATTTGCCTTGTCGAAGCAGGAGCACCCAGTCACTTGCCTCTTCGGCATCCGGCAGGACGTGCGTCGAGTACAGGATCATTCGCTCTCGTTTCAAGTCACTTAATAGATCGAGTACTTCTCGTCGACCGCGTGGGTCGAGTGCCGAGACCGGTTCATCGAGCAGTAAGAGTTCCGGGTCATGGACGAGCGCTTGGGCGATCCCGAGACGCTGTCGCATCCCTCCCGATAAGTTCGCTGCCGGCCGGTCGACCGGTTCGAGCCCGACTCGTTTCAATAGTTGAATCGGCTCGACGTGTTTGGTCCCCGTCAATTCAGCGGCATACCGAATCGTCTCGACAGGAGTCAACGATGGATAGAGGGCAGGGCGCTGAGGCAAATAGCCAATCCGAATACGTTCGTGTCCGGTCATATCGCCACTTGTCGGTTCGGTGACGCGGGCGAGCAAGTTCAAAAGCGTCGTCTTCCCGGCACCGTTTTCTCCAAGGAGGGACGTGCAACCCGGTCGTAATTCGAAACTGACATCATCGAGCGCCGTGAAGGAGCCGAATCGCTTCGTTACATGTGTGATTTTCATCGCGGAGTCCGTCCCCATAAGAAGTATACGATTGGGCCGAGTATGTTGATGAAGACGATGACGAGAAGCCATACCCATTTCGGGCCATTCGTCATGTCGCGTTTGAACAAGTCAATCAAGGCGACGACGAGCAGGATGAGTTGCAAAATCAAAACAGGTAGTAAGATGAGAAAAAGTGTATTCGGGTCATTTGCGATGTCCATCGCGAGAACCTCCTTTTGAATTAGCTGTCTTTAAAACATTCTACATGAACGGTATGTCCCCTGTATGTGACACAAAAAATCCCCATCTCACGACGGAGATGGGGACGATGCGTCATTTCACTATAATGACAGGAGCGAGAGCTCGTTTGGCCAGTTTATGACTCACGCTACCGAGCACGAACTCTTGGAACGTGTTCAATCCACGTGATCCGACGACGACGTATTCGTATGGTTCATGGTTCGCATATTTGACGAGCTCGACGTCCGGCTCCCCACGAAGTTCGATGTATTCGTAGGCAATGCCTTCTGCTTCCGTCAAATCGAACAGTGGCTTGAGCATCTGCTTTCGCTTCGTCTCCAAGTCGATTTTCCCTGTCGAATTGAGGGCCGCTTCTTTCGATTCCTTCGCACTGATGACGTGCACGATATCAATCGATGCATTCGACGCCTTTGCGAGCTGAATCGCTTTTTCTAGCGCACGTTTCGAGTGGGCAGAACCATCTGCCGCTAAAAATACCTTTCCCATGAAAAACTCCTCCTCTTTCGCACGTTCTACTTTTAGTATAGGTGATTTGGCGAAACGGGGAAATGATGAATCAGTGCCCTGCGTTCGCGTCTTGTTGCTTCAAGTGAAGGGCGAGTGTGTTGAGCAGTTTTTCCGAGTCTTTGTTCAAGTTGAGCAGTTCCGGTTCGATTCCGACTTCCCGATATTTGAAGATGACCTTATCGATTGCCCCGATGGCAGAGTCGTCCCAAAGATGCGTGTTCGCAAAGTCGATGGTGACTGTTTGGATACCGGCTTCAGCATCCTCTGTCACATCGAACTGATTGACGAATTCAGATGTCGAGGCGAAGAAGAGCTGACCGTTCACCATGTAATGAGCCTTGTCGGCATCGATCTTTCGCTCGAGATCGATTTTTGAGATTTTAGCAGCGAAGAGAATTGCTGCTGTCAAAATCCCGGCGAGTACACCGAGTGACAAATCATGTGTGACGACGGTGATGAGTACGGTGACGAGCATGACGACCGTATCCGATTTTTGGGCGGTACGCATCGCTTTGAGCGAACCCCAGTCAAACGTCGCATAGGAGACGAAGAACATGACCCCGACGAGCGCGCCGACCGGAATCAGCATGAGCACGTCGCTGATTGTCATGATCATGACGAAGAGCGCGAGACCGGCTGTAAGTGTCGACAGACGTCCACGAGCACCCGATGAGACATTGATGACCGATTGCCCAATCATCGCACATCCTGGCATCCCACCGAAGAACCCAGCAATGATGTTCGAAATCCCTTGTCCGCGCGATTCACGGTTTTTGTTTGAGTCCGTTCCTGTCATATCGTCAACGATTTGTGCCGTCAAGAGCGACTCGATCAATCCGACGAATGCGAGGGAAATCGAGTAAGGAAGAATGATCAACAACGTTTCAAACGTCAACGGGACGTTCGGGAATAAAAATTCCGGGAGTGTTGCTGAGATTGTTCCCATGTCTCCGATATTTTTCGTATCGAGACCGAGTGTGATGGCTAAAATCGTCATGACGACGATGGCGACAAGTGGTGCAGGGATGGCTTTTGTGACTCGCGGAAATAAGAAGATGATGGCGAGCGAGGCGGCGACGATTGCCCAGATGATCCAGCTTTCCCCTTCAAAGTTGGATAGTTGCGCTTGAAAAATCAGAATGGCAAGCGCATTGACAAAGCCAACCATGACGGCGCGTGGAATGAACTTCATTAAGCGGGCGATGCCGAGATAACCGAGTACGATTTGAATGACACCCGTTAGAATCCCAGCGGCCAGCAAATATTGAAGACCATGGTCGGCGACGAGTGAGACGATGACGAGCGCCATCGCACCGGTCGCAGCCGAAATCATCGCAGGGCGACCGCCTGCGATTGAAATCACCATGGCGATGATGAACGAAGCATAGAGCCCGACCATCGGGTTGACGCCAGCGATGAGTGAGAACGCAATCGCCTCAGGGATGAGGGCGAGAGCGACAACAATCCCCGCAAGGACGTCTGCTCGGACGTTACCGAGCCAGTCTTGTTTGATTGTATTCATTTTTTCCAAGAAGAACACACCTCTCTTTATATTTTGACTTTGATCTTCGAGTCTCACGAAGATCAAATGCCACATTATATGAAAGGAAATGTTCCAACGTTACGTGTTTTCACAACGTGTTTCATCATAACGGATTTTTTTTGAAATGACAATTGAATGAAGTTGAAAAGTATGGTAATTTCATAACGGATACGTTATATAACAATTAGGTTATACAGGAAGGGGAAGTGGAAATGTACACTGCGGAAGAATTAAGCAAAGTACTCAAGGTGCTCGGTGATCCGACTCGATTGACCATGCTGAAACAGATGGAAGCGGGAGAACAGTGTGCGTGTAGTTTCGTCGACTGTTTTGACATCTCACAGCCGGCAATCAGCCGTCATTTGAAGATGTTGCGTCAGGCTGGACTGTTATTAGAGCGCCGAGACAAACAATGGATCCACTATCGATTGAATGAGACGAGCCCTTTTTATGGGATTGTCGTCGATTTGCTCGACAAGATTGAGACAATCGATGTGAGTTGCGACTGTGACACCGAATGTGCAATTTAAGGAGGAGTCAACGATGAAACTTGAAGTGTTTGAACCGGCAATGTGCTGTCCAACAGGATTATGTGGTCCATCCATCGATCCAGAACTGACGCGAGTGGCGACAATTCACTACGTGTTAAAACAGCGAGGCTTCGATGTTGCTCGTTATAATCTGGCATCGGAACCGAATCGATTCGTTGAAAATGTCAAGGTGCAAGCTGAAATTGCAAATGGGCTCGAGATGCTACCGCTCACAGTAGTTGATGGAAAAATCGTAAAACGGGGTGCCTATTTAACAGATGAAGAAATTGCGGAGTTGACGGGACTACCGGTTGACGCATTTGCCAAGAAAGATAGAGAAAAGCCGAAAGTTCGCATCTCACTGAAGAAATAAGGAGATATGCTCATGAAGACATTTGATTTTCATACGATTGAACCGACCCGTTATGTGTTCTTGACCGGGAAAGGTGGCGTCGGGAAGACATCGACAGCGTCAAGCCTCGCCCTGACGCTCGCCGACCGTGGCAAGCGTGTCTTACTCGTTTCGACCGACCCGGCCAGTAATTTACAAGACGTGTTTGAGATGGAACTCCATGAGACGCCGCGCCTCGTTCCGGAAACAAAGCTTGCCATCTCCAACTTCGATCCCGAAGAAGCGGCAAAACAATATATGGAACGCATGGTCGGACCTTATCGAGGTGTATTGCCGGACGTGGCCATTCACTCGATGGAAGAGCAATTATCCGGTGCCTGTACGGTTGAGATTGCGGCATTCGACCAATTTACGGACTTGTTGACGTCCGTGTCAGCCCGTGAGGCGTACGATCACGTCATCTTTGACACGGCACCGACTGGTCATACGTTGCGCCTACTCACCTTGCCGAGTGCATGGGATGAATTTTTGGAGACGAACACGACAGGTGCGTCTTGCCTTGGTCCGCTTGCCGGTTTAGCTGACAAACAATTGCAGTACAAAAAGGCCGTTGAGACGCTCACTGATGGTAAAGAGACGACGCTGCTTCTCGTTGCCCGTCCCGAAACATCCACACTCATCGAAGCGGAGCGTGCTTCGACCGAACTTCGCGCCATCGGCATCGAGCGAATGCAGCTCATCATCAACGGTCTTGTCCAACAGGATGAAGGGGCAGACCGATACACGAAGCGGCTCATCGAGCGTCAGCAACAAGCACTCCGTGAACTTCCTGAAGGCATAACTGACCTCGAGGCATTCAAACTTCCATATGCTTACGAAAATCTGATTGGTGTCTCTGCACTTCGGCGCTTTGTGAACGGAGAGACGGTCGCTGTCGCAAATGCATGCTATGACTCGAGTCGTTACGGATCACTTGATCGACTCGTTGATGAGATTGAGGCGGACGGTCCAAGTGTCATCATGACGATGGGGAAAGGTGGCGTCGGGAAGACGACACTTGCTTCGCTGATTGCGGTCGCGCTTCATGAAAGAGGGCACTCTGTTCATTTGACGACGACGGATCCGGCCGCTCATGTCGCTTTCACGATTGGGACAAACATTGCAGATACGTTCACGGTCGATGCCATTGACCCGAAAGTTGAGATTGAGAGGTATCGACAGGATGTGTTCAAGGAAGCAGGGGACCTGAATGAAGAGCAACGTATGATGCTCGAGGAGGACCTGCGTTCGCCGTGCACCGAAGAAATCGCCGTTTTCCGTGCCTTTGCGAATCAGGTAGCGAAAGCGAAAGACCGTTTCGTCGTCATCGATACGGCACCGACCGGACACACGCTTCTTCTGTTAGATGCGACCGAGAGTTATCATCGCGAACTCGAACGCTCGACTGGCGTTGTCCCGGAAGCAGTCCGAGATTTGTTGCCGAAATTACGTGATCCGAAACAAACGCACGTCATCATCACGACCTTGCCTGAAGCGACGCCGGTATATGAAGCTGAACGACTCGTAGCAGATTTGAATCGGGCTAAGATTCTACCGTTCGCTTGGGTCGTTAATCAATCGTTCACGCCACTCGATGTCACAAGCAAACTATTGACCGCGAAAGTCGCGAATGAAGTCCTATGGCTCGAACGTGTGAACAGCTATCGGCGTCCGACGATACTCGCCTGGCAAGAACATTTGCCAGTCGGATATTCCGCGTTATCCCAACTATTGAAGGAGGAAGTGAAATGAAGATCACGAATGAAGCCATCGATTACTTAAAAACAGCGCTAGAGGAGGAGCAGACAAAATCGGTCCGCATCATCACGGAGGCCGGTTGCTGTGGACCGACACTAGGTTTGGCCGTAGCGACACCGGAAGCGACCGATGAGGTGAAGCACTTCGACGACCTTACGTTTGCCGTGGCGAACGAAGCTACAGCGTTGTCCGCAAACGTCACGCTCGACGTTGAATCAACAGAAGAGGGAATGACACTCGTGTTGCACGGTTTGCAGCCGAGTTGCTAAAAAATAAATAGAGATTATTGGAGGATTACATTGTGCAGTGGATTGCTAGTTTAATTTTTCTTGTGACGCTTTTCCTCATCATCAAGCAACCGAAAGGCCTCGGCATCGGTTACTCGGCGATGGGGATGGCTGTCATCGCTCTCGTTTCGGGCGTCGTCAATCTTGATGACGTCGGAACGGTGTGGGGCATCATTTGGAACGCGACGTTCACCTTTATCGCAATCATCATCATTTCGCTCATTTTAGACGAGATTGGATTTTTTGAATGGGCTGCCTTACATATGGCGCGAATCGCCAAAGGTGGAGGGGTGAAGCTCTTCGTCTATATCACACTACTCGGTGCCCTCGTCGCAGCCTTGTTTGCAAATGACGGGGCGGCGCTGATCTTGACACCGATTGTCTTGGCGATGGTCCGGGCTCTCAAACTACCGGACACGGTCGTCTTGGCATACGTCATGGCATCCGGATTCATCGCCGATACGGCGAGTCTTCCGTTCATCGTCTCGAACCTCGTCAACATTGTCTCAGCCGACTTCTTTGGCATCGGGTTCGCCGAGTACGCCGCGCGGATGGTGTTCGTGAACGTGTTCGCGGTCGCGGGGAGTCTGCTCGTGTTGTACCTTTATTTCAAAAAAGATATCCCGAAACAGTATGACGCCTCACAGTTGGCTGAACCTTCGTCCGTTATTAAAGACCATACGATGTTCCGCTTATCCTGGATTGTACTCGGTTTACTGGTCATCGGATACTTCACGAGTGATTTAGTCGAGATCCCCGTTTCGCTCGTCGCGGGTGTCATCGCCTTGTTCTTCCTCGTGATGGCTAACCGCTCGTCAGCGGTCCAGACGATGCAAGTCATCAAAGGTGCACCGTGGGCCATCGTCTTCTTCTCGCTCGGGATGTATATTGTCGTCTACGGTTTACAAAATGCCGGACTCACTCAAGTATTGGCGAACTTTATCGATTGGTTCGCGGTTAACAGCTTCAGTGCCACGTTCGGGATGGGCTTTTTGGCCGCCATCTTGTCATCGGTCATGAACAATATGCCGACCGTCATGATTGATGCGCTCGCCATCGACTTGACGCATACGACCGGACAGATTCGGGAAGCGTTAATCTATGCGAACGTCATTGGTTCCGATCTCGGTCCAAAGATTACCCCGATTGGGTCGCTAGCGACGCTTCTATGGCTCCACGTCCTTCGTACGAAAGGCCTCAAAATCGGATGGGGACAGTACTTTAAAGTCGGGATCATCTTGACGATTCCGACATTGGCTATCACGTTGCTCGGCCTATACATCAGCTTATTACTTTATTGAGGAGTGGATTATATATGAAACTAGTCATCATCGGTTCAGTCGCTGCAGGGACATCGGTTGCGGCGAAAGCGCGTCGGAATAACGAAGACGCACAAATCACGATTTACGATCGAGATTACGATATCTCGTACTCTGGTTGTGGGATTCCTTACTACGTTGGGGGAGAAGTCGAGTCACGTGACGATTTGACACCGCGCGATGCGGCCTTCTTCAAGAAGCGCTACAACATCGACGTGATGACGCGTCATAGTGTGACTTCAGTCGACAAAGACACGAAGACGGTGACGGTTGAAAACTTAGAGACGGGTGACACGTTCACGGACTCATATGATGTCCTCGTCCTTGCGACGGGTGCGTCGAGCATCATCCCACCGATTCCAGGGGTGAAGTCGGACAACGTCTTCCCGATTCGAAACATCCAACATGCGGAGGCGACACGCTCCTTCGTCGATTCGACAGACCCGAAACATGCGACAATCATCGGAGCCGGCTTCATCGGTCTAGAGATGGCGGAACAGTTGAAGCTTCGTGGTGTGGACGTGACCATCATCGAACGTGTACCGCAAGTGATGCCACCACTCGACAAGGATATGGCGTGTCGCGTTGAGGAACACCTCGAGAAGAACGGAATCGAGCTCATGCTCGGAGAGACCGTGACAGAACTTGTCGGTGACGGACACGTCGAACGGGTCGTCACGGAGAGTGGGAAGACGATTGAGACCGACCTCGTCATCTTGTCTGTCGGAGTCCGTCCGAACGTCGAACTTGCTATGCAGATGGGGGTTACACTAGGTGAGACAGGAGCGATTGCCGTCAATGAGCGGATGGAGACGAACCTCCCTGATGTCTATGCGGCAGGAGACGTCGCGGAGAGTTTCTCGATCGTGACTGGGAAACCGATTTGGCGTCCACTCGGTTCGACAGCGAACAAGATGGGGCGGACCGCCGGGGACGTCATCACGGGCGGTCACCTCGAACATCGGGGTATCCTCGGAACGGGCATCTTCAAAGTGTTCGGGCTTGCCGTCGCGCAAACGGGTCTCGCCGAAAAAGAAGCACGTGAACTCGGGTACGATATCGAGGTGCTTCATAACACGAAACCGGATAAGCCTGCTTATATGGGTGGAAAAGATATGACGATTAAAGCGGTCGCCGATCGTGCGACGCGTCAACTGCTCGGTGTCCAAATCGTTGGATTTGAAGGAGTCGACAAACGAATCGACGTCTTCGTCACGGCCATCACCCTTAAGGCGAAAGTGGACGACTTGTTCCATCTCGACCTCGCCTACGCACCACCGTTCTCGACGACGAAAGACCCGGTCATGTATACGGGGATGGTGCTTTCGAACAGTATCGACAAGGCGGCTCGACTCATCACGCCGGCCGAACTTCAGGCACGAATCGATGCCGGGGAAGACATGCAAATCATCGATACGCGGAAAGCTGCGCAGTTCGAGAAGGCGTGTGTCGATTGTGCGGTCAACGTCCCACTCGGCAACCTCCGGGAAGCGGCGAAAGACATGGACAAGGACAAAACGACCGTCGTCTACTGTAACGGTGGGGTGACGGGGAACGCAGCCCAGAACGTGCTTCGTAACCTCGGATTCACTGACGTGTACAACTTGTCAGGTGGAAACAAGAATTATCAGTTGTTTAAAAAATACGGAAACTGATCATGACGACGTCCATTGTGGGCGTCGTTTTCTGATATGCTGGACGTGAGGTGAAGTGAATGGATTATAAGATATTACATGAGAAGTTTGAGCGACGGAAGCAGTGGCTCATTTTTGAAAAAGAAGAAGTCGTCCGTCGTGTCATGGTGCGCTACAAGGCAAGAATTATCCCGAAGACGGACATCATGGACTTGGTGAACGACGATCAACTGTCCTATGAACATATCTTTTGTTGCTTAACGATTGATGACACAAGAACGCTCGAGAAAATCTTCACGACGAAAGAGCGACAAGACCATCAGTGGGAGATTGATGACAATGCGAGACGCGGGATGAGATACAAGTACAAAGACGAGGCACATCGACTTTACAACCAGTTGATCATCGATGAACAGGAAGGACGACGACTCGACATCGTCTTCGAGAGCAAAGACGGGAAGTATGTGACCGGTTTTTTGACGAGGTATATGTCTAAGCAAGTCGCCTCTTATATTTTTGCGCATGTCGGAGGTGCCAAGTTCACAGGTCTCGTCCCACGGCCACTCTTACCAGCGGATTTGACAGATGAAGAAATCAAGATGAGCTATCTTCGTTACTTGGAGTCGCTCGATGAATGGAATAAACTTTGAAAAACCTCTCACAAATGTGAGAGGTTAGTTTGCTTTCTGTTGACTCCATTTGCCGATTTGATTTCGCCCGTTCCGTTTGGCGACGTAAAGACCGATGTCTGCCTTTTTGATTAGTTGGGCGGATGTGACGACCTTTCGTTCAGAAGTGCTCGATACTCCGATTGAAATGGTGACCTCAAGCATCGATCTGTCAGGTAATTGAAACGGTTGTTTCGAAACTTCGGTCAAATAGCGATTCGCAATCGACATGGCTTGCGAAAGGTTGCAGTCGGCAAGTAAAACAGAGAACTCTTCTCCACCGTTTCGGCAGACCATGTCATCTGCTCGCGCGATTCCAGAGAGACGTTGACCGAGCTCGACTAAAATTGCATCACCCGCATCGTGTCCATACATATCATTAACTGATTTGAAGTGATCGATATCGATTAACAACAACGCAATCTCGTTCGGCGACGTGAACACTTCTTCATCGACGCGTTTCATTTCCTCATCAAACTGTCTTCTATTACCTAACCCCGTTAATGTATCCGTATAAGCCGCTTCTTTATATTTTGTGATAAGACGTTCAGAGCGTTCGATTTTTCGTATGCCACCATACACGATATGCAAAAAGAATCCTGCCGCGTAACCGATGAATAAAAACCAGATGAGTGTTATAAAATATGCACTTGGCTCCTTATAGTTCGTCATGTTGAGAATAGAGAAGAGTGCAATGAACGTAAGACTAATCATATTTACGATTCGAATATCTTGTGTCGGCTGGATCCGTTCGCGCATTCGTAAGAACAGAAATGCTGTTCCAGCTGCTACGGAATAATCTAGGAGTGTGATCAGAAGTAGCATTTCTCCGGGAACGATAAACGGAAGTAGGATAATACTCGTCACATACGTGATACGCAGACCAGATATCCCAAAGTACAAAGCAGAAATGATGAGTGGGACAAATCCATACTGAAAGTCCGCTTGAGCGTTCCAAAGTACACCATGAAGCGTGATGATCATAGAGAGTCCTGCTAGGAGGATGGAGATGGTCATCTGACGCCGAATCGGTAATTTATTTGTGAAACCGAGCTTGGTAAAACGTGAGATCAGATATAGACCAACGAGCAAAAGGCTCGCGTTGGCAATTAGGTTATTAATTAAGTTTGTAAGTGATAGCAATTAAGTTTTTCCTCCTTAAATTCTAAATACAGGTTGAACTCTCGGAAAGCAATCCTTTTTGTGGAGGAAAGGTGTTTAGTGCTCTACTTTACTAAAATAACATTGCTTCACTAAAAGAAACCGTTTACAATTTCTGTGTAAGCGTTTTCTCAAAATAGTGCTACAAGGAGGGACCCTCATGGTCAAAAAGCAATGGAAACCCGTATGGGCAGTTGTGCTAACGTTTGCACTGATTCTGTCAATGTTTCCGATGCCGACGTCCGCTTTAGATAAAGGGAAGTCGACACTTGTCGTCGTCCATTATCAAGAGGCGCCGGATAACGAAAAGGATTGGAACTTATGGCTTTGGGCGAACGGCCCAGATTACTTCCCGAATAAAGGCTTCACATTCAACGGGGAGGATGCATTCGGAAAGGTGGCGGCTTACGAATTCCCAGTCGATTCACCTGAAAAAATCGGTCTCATCGTCCGCACGGATAATTGGGACAAAGATAAAGGTTCTGAGAACGACCGCTTCATCACAAGCGATATGATTCAAGATGGCGTCGCCGAAGTGTGGATCAAGTCAGGCGATCCGACCATCTATACGTCAAACCCGGACGGGGAGACGGCTTCGACGGAAATCGATATGAAAGTTCATTATTTCCGTTACGACAATACATATACGGACTGGGGTCTTTGGGCTTGGCCGGACGGTGGGGACGGGCAGAGCATCGCCTTCGATGAGGCTGATGATTTCGGTGCCGTCGCGAACGTGAAACTCGCCAACCCGGAATCGAAGAAACTCATGGGCTTGATCACGAAAAAAGGAGAATGGACGGAGAAGGATGGGGAAGACCGATTCGTTCTCGGGACTGCGAAAGAGATTTGGCTCGTTGAAGGAGATTCGACAATCTACTATTCAGAGCCACAAATCGATCGCTCTCCAAAACTTGTCTCGTTCTCGGCGGACACGTTCCGTCAAGCGACACTCACAACGAACCGCGTCATCACGGATGCGTTTATCGATGAATTGAGCGTAGACGGGGCAACGGTGGAATCGATTGAAAAAGCTAGCGACAAGTCGGTGACGATTCAATTCAAAACAGACATCGATTTAGCGAAAGTCATCAAAGCCTCGCACCCTGAGTTCGGAGAACAGACGCTCCAAGCCGGCAAAGTTCTTCGTTCGAAAGAATTTGATGCGAAATATGCATACGACGGTAAACTCGGTGTCACGTACCAAAAGTCGAAAACGAAGTTTGTCCTCTGGGCACCGACGGCTCAACAAGTCGAGCTCGAACTGTGGAACATGCCGACGAACCGACCGACGAACGACAAAGATATGAAGAAAGTGATTCAAATGAAGCGCGGTGAGCGCGGCACGTGGGTGACGGAAGTTCGTGGTGACCTGGACGGCATCGGTTATACGTACCAAGTGACCCATGCGACAGGGAAGGTCCGTGCGGTCGATCCGTATGCGACGGCTGTCGGCGTGAACGGTGACCAAGGTGTCATCGTCGATTTGAAAGAGACAGATCCAAAACGTTGGAATTCGATGAAACCGAAGTTGAAACAATCGACTGACGCGATCATCTATGAGACGCATGTCCGTGATTTCTCCATCTTTGATGTGAAGACGGACAAATACGACTCAGGCATCCAAAACAAAGGGAAGTATCTCGGTGTCATCGAACCAGGAACGCGTCTTCTCGTTGACGGAAAGAAAACGGCAACGAAGACGGGGCTCGATCACGTCAAAGATCTCGGCGTGACACACGTTCAGTTCATTCCGGTCTATGACTTCAACACGGTCTCCGTCGATGAGACGAATCCGATGGCGACGTACAACTGGGGATATGACCCGAAAAACTACAATGCACCAGAAGGGTCGTATTCAACGAATCCTTACGATGCGAAAGTACGTATCATGGAAATGAAACAGATGATTCAAGGGTTACATGACAACAATTTACGTGCCGTCATGGACGTCGTATACAATCACATGTTCGATGCGCAGGCGTCGAATTTGCACAAAATCGTACCGGGTTACTACTACCGTTACACAGCAGGTGGTGACTTCGCCAACGGTACAGGTGTTGGAAACGATACGGCATCTGAACGGGCGATGATGCAAAAGCTGATCGTCGACTCGGTCGTCTATTGGGCAAAAGAGTACCATTGGGACGGATTCCGTTTCGACTTGATGGGAATCCATGACGTCGACACGATGAACAAGGTTCGTTCGGAGTTGAATCGAGTCGACAAGTCGATTCTCGTCTTCGGAGAAGGATGGGACCTTGGTACGCCGCTCGATGCTGAATTAAAAGCAAATCAAAAGAACGCCTACGACATGCCGGGCATCGCCCACTTCAATGACAACATCCGTGACGGCTTGAAAGGTAGCGTCTTCTTCGATGAGGACAAAGGATTCGTCAACGGAAAAGAAGGCATGGAAAATCGCGTGAAGACGGGAATCGTCGGTGAGATCGCGTATAACGACACGATTAAAGGATTCACGAAAGAACCGACGCAAGCCATCACGTACGTTGAGGCCCACGACAATCACACGTTATGGGACAAGCTGGAGTTGACGAACCCGATCGCATCTGAAGTGAACAAGACGAAGATGCACCGACTCGCTTCAAGCATCATTTTGACGAGCCAAGGGACGACATTCCTTCACGCCGGACAAGAGTTCATGCGTACGAAGGAAGGCGACCACAACTCGTACAAATCACCGGACTCGATCAACCAGCTCGATTGGAAACGGGCAGCCGACCGCAAGGCGGACGTCCAATACATGAAAGGCTTGATTGAGATGCGTAAAGCCAACCCAGGTCTTCGGATGACAAAAGCGAGCGATGTGAAACGATTCTTGACGTTCCACAAAGCGGAAGCGAACGTCATCACGTACACGATTGACGAAGATGCACCGGGTCAAAAGAACGACTTGTTCATCACGCATAACGCCAACCCGACGAATGTCCAAGTCACCCTTCCAAAAGGGAACTGGAACGTGATTGTCGATGGCGACCGTGCCGGAACGAAGACAATCAAGCGCGCGACTGGAAAAGTAAGCGTGCCTGCATACAAGACGTTCGTCCTCGAACGGAACTAATCATTGACCCCACTTTGAAACGAGTGGGGTTTTCTAATGGAACAATGATGGGTAATTGGTAATTAATGCTTTAAAAACTAGTTTTTTGTATGAACACGAGAATTTCCGTTTGAAACTTCCATCTCTTTCGAAAGGAGAGGTTGTATGGCGATTTTCAAAAAATGGATTCATCGCGTCAATGGTGACGTCACGGATCTATTGTCAACTGGACGGATTCCCCCGTTCCATGTGGATTCGCTCCTGATTGAACAGTATCCGGATGCTATTTACGTACTCGATACAAATGGTCGACTAATCGACTCGAATGAAAAGATGGGACTGCTGTTCGATAACTGCGCATGATCTCCAGCCGATGCGGAAGAGTTTGCGCCGTATCACGAACAGGCGTTAACCCGAGAAACGGTTCATCCTGACGATTGAGAGCGGTTGACTCAAGCAATTCAGACGTCACGTTCATCATTCGTTTTGTATCCGGTACAGACTTGCCTGTCCGCTTACGTCGAATGACTGAAGTGACGAATGGGCTGTATCAATATGCCGCCGACTACGAATCAAGTCCGACCATCGAGGCGCAAATGACCGCCCTCGAGCAGGAAGTGAGCGAAAACGAAGAAGTCACCGACTACATCGAACTCGTCCATCAGCCAGAGCGGTCTTGAGTACCCGACTTGTCTTCTGTGAGAATAGATAGTTGAAACAGGGGTCTCCTTTTCTCTAAGATGGAGAAAGAGAGAATCGAGTGAGGAGACCTTAGATATGAATCTGTATGAACAAGCGAGCGACTGGATGCGGCAATGGCATGACGACCCTTCCGAACGCCTCCGAGAAATCAAAGATGAAATTGAGCGCACGGGCACCTATTCATTGACGACGGAAGAGTTGTGTGAGGGTGCCAAGGTGGCGTGGCGGAATTCGAATCGTTGCATCGGCCGCTTGTTTTGGCAGACACTCCATGTGATTGACGCACGGGACGCCGATACGTTTGAGGCTGTCTACACCCATCTTGTCGACCACCTTCGGTTCGCCACGAACGGCGGAAAAATCCGTTCGACGATGACGGTTCTTCCGAACGAGTTCAAACTATTGAACACACAATTGATTCGGTACGCGGGATATGAGACACCTGACGGAATCATCGGAGACCCGATGTCCGTCACGATGACGAAGCGCGCGAAAGAACTCGGATGGGTCGGAGCCGGCACGCCGTTCGATATCCTCCCGCTCATGATCACGGACGGGCGAGACGTCCGCTTGTTTGAGTTGCCGAGTGAGGCCGTGCTTGAGGTGGACATTCGGCACGAGGATGTGGACTTGTTTGACGGACGGACCATCAAATGGCACGCAGTCCCAGCGATTGCGGATATGGAACTAGAGATCGGAGGTCTACGGTTTACCTCGGTCCCGTTTAACGGCTGGTATATGGAGACGGAAATCGGGGCAAGGAATTTGGCCGATACGGACCGTTATGATTTGTTGCCGCTCGTCGGACGGTCACTCGGGCTCGATACGACGAAAGAGCGGTCGCTTTGGCGCGACCGGGCACTCGTCGAATTGAACATCGCCGTCCTGCAATCGTTCGAGCGGGAAGGTGTGACCATTGTCGACCACCATACGGCTGCCAAACAGTTCAAGCGGTTCGAAAAAAACGAACGGGACGCGGGGCGTGACGTCACCGGGCAATGGAGTTGGCTCATCCCGCCTCTCTCTCCTGCGACGACGCACGTTTTTCACGAGCATTACGACAATCAGATCAAGACACCGAACCTGTTTGCTAGAAGTGGATGTCCGTTCTCAGGGTTTCGTCAGCTGGTAAAAGAGGAATTGAAAGGCTAGAACCGAGAGAAAGGATGATTGCTGTGGCAGTCCCACTTTGGAAACGAGCCGTCGCTGGTCAAATCGACCAACTCGTCTTTCAGACACCGGCAAAACTGATTGAAAAGGCCGTCCGTCAAAAGATTTGGCCAGACAAAGAAGTAAAACGGTATTACTTACCGACCGTCGTGACGATGGCCGGAGAAGTGTATTGTATGTTGTATCAAAACGGTCAGACGCTAGGAGACCGTGTCGTCGGAATTAAAGTCGTGAGTGCGGACGGACGCCCGCTTTCACTGGAGCAAGTCGTCAAACGAACACTCTATAAAGACGTCGTCTACCCGGCGACGCTTGGGATTCCGCTCATCCGTGCACTTCAACAGATGAAGTCGAATAAAGACCTCGAGTTGCCGCATGATGAGTTCGCCCATACAAAATTGATCTCGACCAAATGAAGAGGAGCAGGGCGACCGTGTGTCGCTCTGTTTTTTCGTCCCGTTCGGTCGAGTAGGAATAGCGGCGGGAAATAAGGTATAATGGGATTGGACAAAAATGAACGACTATTGGAGGCTTTTTAGTTATGACAAAAATCGCATGGATTACCGACAGTATGGCCAACTTCTCTCAAGAAGAGGCAGCAAGTCTCGGTGTCGATATCGTTCCGATTCAATTGATCGTGGACGGGAACGGCTATAGTGAAACCAAACTCTCTCTCGAAGACCTACATCGGTATATGATTGACCAAAAGAAAGAAGCGAAGACGTCACAACCGATCTTCGGAGATTTCATCGCCCGCTACGAACGCTTGAAAGAAGAGGGATATGATTGTGCCATCGCCGTCCATTGCTCGAATGGATTGAGCAGTACGGCGAAAAATTCGAAAGCAGCTGCCGAAGCGGCTGACTTTACCGTGTATACCATCGACTCGCATGCCGCACTCGAGGCGCAACAAGAACTCGTCCGAATCGGGAAGGCCGCTGAAGCTGAAGGCAAGTCAGTAGAGGAAATCGTCGCCCTTCTCGAAGCATGGCGCGATAAGAAGAACTTCTTCATGATCATTGGAAACATGGAAACGATGCGCCGAGGCGGTCGCGTTTCTTCCGGTGAGATGTTCCTTGCGAACATCTTGAACATCAAGCCGATCATCACCCTCGATGAGACGGGGAAAGTCATCCCGTTCAAAAAGGCCCGTTCATTGAAGAAGGCTTATGCGGAGATGGTCGGTGAACTCGAACGTCGTCATGCGGAAAACGGTGTGAAGGACAACCGGGTGTTCGTTCAGACGGCTCTCGCACCGAATATGCAAGATGACCTCGTCGCACTCATCGAGTCGAAACTACCAGGTCTCGAAGTCGTACGGACTCGATTCTGTCCTTCGATTGCGGTACATGCAGGATTCGAGACGGTCGGTGTCTTGTGGCTCAACGCTTAATCAAGTAGGAGGAATGTAAGATGGAAGCAATGACAACCTTGACTGGATTGAATGAACGGATTGCGAGCACGGAACAGCTGCTCGTCTACGTGTCACATCCGGGATGCAGTGTCTGTCATGCGCTGAAACCTCAAATCGAAGAGATGCTCCATCAGTTTCCGAAAATTGAGGCGGTCGCGGTGGATTCGGACGAGGTGCCGGAAGTCGCAGGCGCCTTCTCCATCTTCACCGTTCCGGTCGTCCTCTTTTTCATCAACGGGAAAGAAATGCTCCGTCGGGCACGATTCGTGCCAATCGGCGAACTGACGCATCAACTCGAACGCATGCAAGAAATGAGACGAGCGTGAACAGGAGGCTGGAACATAACTAGCCGATTTTAAAGATTTGTGATAAAAACAGGGGACCGGTCACCGATTTTCGGTGGCAGGACCCCTCTTTTTAGTCCGAAATGCGTGCGCGAACCCATAAAAATGACAAGAGGCCTCCGTGAGCGACTTGTTCGCTCACGGAGGCCTCTTTCTTATGAATCTACTGGGTTATGTCCAGCCTCTTTCTTATTCTGCTGCTTGTGGGACGAGATAAATCAAGCCAAACGGGTTATGCAATAAGTTGTCGATGGTCGTCCGCTCGTCTTCTCCCATCTCGACCGTGAAGGCACGCCCGTCCTCGAAGGCGAAATGGTCGCCGTCGCCGAACATCGCGCCACCGGAGATGAGGTGGAAGTTGAACGAATGAATCACGTGAATGGCATCTTCAATGTCGAGTGTCATCGGTACGGCCACGTCCGCATGACCGAACGCTTTCATTCCCCATGACATATAGGCGTTCTCTTCTTCTGTGATGGCCGTGAGGAGCGAGTAGTCGAGTGCGAGGTCTTCTTCTTTTGACTCTTGCCACTCGTCTTTCGAGTAAGCGACACCAGCTGACTCGACCATGACCCCGAGTCCACCTGCGTTCAAGACGGCGTTGGCGGCACGGCGCGCCGCGGCGACGTCTGTCAAATCGTTGACGTCGACAATCAAGTAGACGACATGCGTGTGACGAGCGATTCCTTTCGCCACTTTCGGTGTGAATCCGCCAGAACTCGCGTGAAGCATCGCCTCGGCGAGGGCTGGGTCACGTTCCACGACTTCAACGGTGAACGCCTTGCCTGTCTCATCTTCGAGCAATAACAGACCGGCCATCGTATAGCCTTCACTATGTAAACTGATTTGTTCGCTGACGCCTTCTGCGGAAGACCAGTTTCCGGGAATGGCGAGCATAACTTGTGTACGATTCATGTATATCATCCTTTTCTGCAAAAGTCAGGTCCCTCCTCAGGAGAGACCTGGTCTATCTCTTATTATGCCCTATTTTGGCATGAATTATTCTTGATATGTCTTCAATACTTCCTGAAGTGGGATTTGATCGATTTTTCGGCGGCTGATGAACGTACTCATAAAGAAGAGGAGAACGACAGCGCCAAGCGTATAGACGATATAGACCCATTCGAATTCAAGTGGGAGCACGAGTCCATAATTTTCTGCAAAGACGACGATGATGACCCGAAGCGTCAACAGGGCGATGGGGATGCTCAAGAGGGCAGAGATGAGCGCATAGATGAAGTAGCTGTTCAAAATCATGGAGCGGACTTCCCGTTTCTCATATCCCATCACCTTCAACAAGGAGATGACGTAATAGTTCTTCTCGACCGTCAGTGCCGTCAAGACGAACAGGATGCTGAAAGCGATGAGGGACGCCCCACCAATCAAGACATTCATCATGAAATTCATATATTGGTTGATCGATTCGGACTGATCAATCAACCCTTGGCGTGACAGAATAGTCGAATAGTCCGATTCGCTCGGACGCTCCGTCGCATAGATACCGTTAAACAGATCATCCGTTGCGCCAGCGGTGAGAAGTTCACTTAACGTCGCCCGGGGCAAATAGGCGAAGTCGCCAGAGAATTCATCGGCAATCCCGATAATGGGATAGGTCAACGTGTCCCCGTCGAGTGCAACATCGATGTCTTGACCCACATCGAGGCCGAGTTTTAGCGCGAGTGAGGAGGAGACGACAAGGCCGTCGGGTTCAAGTGTCAACACATCCCCATCTTCGTTTCGGAGTGGGAACAAGGTGTTGTCGAAGTCTAGTCCCTTCAAGGTGATCAGGTTATCTTCGACAAAGGCGAACGGATAGGTGAGGAACGGTTCTTGTCCCGCTTCTAAAACCGGTGTCCCGTCTGTATACGCCTCGTATTCATACACCGCTTCGTTCAATCCGCCAACGGTCATACGGTCGACGGCGCCGTTCATCATGAGGGAGAAAACGATGAGAATCGTCGAGAAGAGGATACCGAGAAAGAAGATGAGAAAACTCCCCGTGCTCTTGACGGCATACAAATATTTGAACTTCGTCTTGCCACTCGCCCGTCTCAACAGGCGACTGACAAGTCGACTGAGTCGATTCAATGAGACATTGTCCCGTGGTGACAAGAGGGCAAGGGCGCTCTCACCCATAATTTTATAGATGACAGCTCCTGCAACGAGCGCAAAGAAGAGGAGCGGGGCGAACACGGCTGTCACGAACACGAGTGGACTTTGGGCGATGGTGATGGACGGTAAAAGATAGAAGTCGAGATAGAGTTCTTTCAACGGGTTCGCGAAATAAAGCCCCAGGAAATAACCGATGATGAGCATAAAGAATGCGAAAACCAAGATGAGCACCAAGTAAGGCGATGCGATTTGCCGACGACTATAACCAATCGCCTTCAACAGTCCGATTTGTCCTCGTTCCGCCTCGAGCGTATTCGAGATCAGGATGGCGACGATGATGACAGCGATAGAAACGATAAAGAGACTGAGTCCGAGCGCCATCGCCTTGCCGGATGAAATCTCACTGTAGATGGCACCACTTCGGATAATATTTTCCGTCTCCATGACCGAGACGACAAACGGGAGGTCTATGTCGGTCTTGATCGCTTGATCGGTCACCCCGGACAGTCGGAAAGACTCTTGCCCGATGAATGTTTCGAACGATTCATCCGTCATCAAAAGGAGGGTCTGTGAACCAGGGTCCAAGTTGAAGAAGTTATCATCGAAGAGTGGGAGCGTATAGTCCGGAAAGAGGACAAATCCACTCACCGTGAACGGTTTGCCGATGTCGATTGTGTCTCCGATGTAGATACCGTTCTCCTCTGCATATTTTTTATTGAGGGCGACTTCGTCATTCGCGCTCGGTCGATCACCGGCTTCGAGGTAGGAGCGGTTGATCGTGTCTGATTCTTTGACGATCAATCCCCGATGTTCAATATCATCGAACGTGTAGGTGATGGCTTTTAAGTCACGGAGTTCAATCGTAGCATCCGGCATCTCCTGTTCGACGGCAGCGATTCGCGATGCGATCAGACGATTGAAGACTTCCGCATCGGCTTGTTTGATGTCAGCCAATGTGAACGTTCCTGTTTCCGCGAGCGTGGCGACAGCGGGGTCGCGTAACTCCTCTTCCGTCACCCGATTGAGCATGTCAATCGCAAAGTCTTCCTGATTCGATTCTTCCAGATACTCTTCAGTCGGGACCTCGATTCCACTGATGCCATAGAACATCATCGTGTACGTGAGTGAACTCATGACGATGATGATGGCGATGGCGAGGAGTTGCATCCACTTCCGATTTAATGTCTTCCAGACGTTTTTATACAGCATGTCGCCACCCCCTTATCCCCAATGGATGTCACGTGCCGCGACCCGGGTCTCATGATGGGTCACCTCCACGATTCGACCGGAGTTCATCTTGATGACATCGTCCGCCATCTCACTGATTCCATTATTGTGTGTGATGACGACGACTGTTTTTTGATACGTCTTGTTCAATCGTTCCAATAGTTCGAGTACTCTCTTCGAATTTTCCTCGTCGAGTGAGCCCGTCGGTTCGTCACAAAAGATGATGGCGGGATTTTTGGCGAGGCTGCGGGCGACGGAGACACGTTGCTGCTCACCGCCCGATAGTTGATAGGGGTATTTATCACGTGCCGCTGTGAGCCCAACTTGTTCGAGCAATTCATCAATCGGCAGCGGGTCTTTCGTTAAGTCAGAACCAATTTGTACGTTCTCATAGACGGTCAAGTTTTGAAGAAGGTTATATTGTTGGAAAATGAAGCCAAGATGGTCGCGTCGAAAAGCAGTCATCTGATCGACGGATAGGTCGGTCAGCACGGTGTCGCCGAACGTGATCTTACCTGAGGTGACCGTGTCGAGTCCGCTGATGACGTTGAGCAGTGTACTTTTCCCGCTCCCGCTTGGACCGAGGATCACGACGAACGCGCCATCCCGGATGGTGAGGTCGATGTCTTTCAAGGCGGCCGTTTCCACGTCGCCTGTCTTATAGATTTTGCTGACGTTCCGTAGTTCGATCATGCCACACACGCCTCCTTTATTTGTTATCTAAGGTATACCCTTTTCGAGAAGTGATTGGACGAGCTACACATAGGATGTTTTGAAAAAATAGTGAAACCGCTTCACCTGTGATAAAATAATATAACCAGGTACTAAAAACTTTTTTTAAGGGAGAACTCTTTATGAAGATTGCTTACATCACGGACAGTACGATTGTCCTTCCAGATGCATTAGCGCAACATCCTGGCATCCACATTGTCCCGCTCTATGTCGTCAAAGGGGACCAGCCGTATAAAGATGGAATCGAAGTTGACGCGAAAACGGTTTACGAGTGGATTGACGCGGGAGAGCGCGTCTCGACGAGTCAGCCCGCGATCGGGGATTTCGTCACACTCTATGAAAAATTGAAAGAAGAGTACGATATGGGCATCGCGATTCACCTATCGTCTGACCTGAGTGGGACGTATTCGGCGTCCGTTCAAGGGGCTGAGATTGCGGAGTTCAAGTTGCTCGCCTTCGATTCACGGGCAGGTATCTATACGATGGGACTCATGTTCGAGGAGTTGATTGAACGCGTCGAAAGAGGCGATGCGCTTGAAGACGTGGAAGCATACATGAAGAAGCGCGTCGAGGACGTCCGCATCGAATTGACGCTTCAAAACTTGACGCAGATGCAAAAAGGCGGTCGAATCTCTAAATCGAAGGCGCTCATCGGGAACATGCTTCAATTGAAACCTGTACTTCGATTCGAAGACGGTTTGATTGTCCCGTATCAAACGGTCCGCACATACAAGAAAGCACAAGCCCATTTGTTCGAAGTGTTACGTGCGGCAATCGAGTCCGGTGAATGTCAGGACGTCTCGATTTTCCACGGAAATGTCCCTGAGCTTGCTGAGGAGTGGAAAAAACAACTCGGTGACACGATTCCGATCAGAGTTGATACACTCGCACCACTTCTTGGGGCGCATACGGGATCCGGGTCAATTGGAATTTCTTATTTGAAAGCGAAATAATGATTAAAGGCGGTCCTCCTACGAGGATCGCCCTTTTACGTATTCTTTTGTTTCCGCAAATAGAGAAGTGTGATAGTGAGCGAATAGATGATCAAAAACGTGATCATAAATAGAGAAAAGTCCATGGTTAGCCCCCTTTATCCAAGTTGTTGCCGACATCTAGAAAAGCAAAACATCAAATTGGGAATCATTTCAATATTTCATTGTCTCAACTTTCAAACAATTGCTGGAATGTTTTTGCATTACGGGTCATACTAGAAAAAATGAACGAGAAAAGGGGGGAAGACGATGCGATTTCGGAAGTACCTAGTTCGGAGCTGGTTCGCGTGGACGCTCGTCTTCACGGGAGTGACGTATTTGACTTTCCAAAACCTTGAGGCGTTCGACTGGCCGTTGTTTTGGTTCATCTATACGCTTGGGGCATTGTTCGTCATGAATCCTTTAAAGCGCAGGCATCTTCACTTCACGTTCCATGAGATGTTTGTCTTTATCACATTCTTTTTATACGGACTGGCGCCCGCACTGTTGATGGGGCAATTGCTCCTCTTCACGTTTCAAGCGCGAGCCTTCAATCGTCGCGTCGGGCGACGACGGTTCCTTCATTTCTATCCGCTCAACACGGTGATTGAATGTCTGCTCGTTCTGTTGCCGGGGCTCGCCTATATCGCTCTCGGTGGACGGATCGGAGAGCCGATTCATTTGATGCAACAAGGCGTGGCGATGTTGGCGTTTTTAGGCACCTTGTTCCTCGTCTTGACGATGAGTTTTGCTTTATCCTACTTCATGGTTGGAGAACGGATCCCGTTCCCGATTATGTGGCGATTGATTCGCTTTGATTGGCTCGTCGTGTCACTCGAGCTTTTGTTCTCGATGATTGCCATCGAGTCGTATCTCGTCTTCGGTTATGTCGGACTCATCGTTACGTTCTTCGTACTATCTGTCCTAAAGATGACGATGTCGAAAGCGACGGAGACGGAAGAAACCAAGTCGAGAGTCGATCAAGTCGAACGCTTGAAAGAACAGCTGTACCGCGTGGACAGCGAGCAATTGTTGATTGAGAAGTTTTGGAACGGTCTACGTGATATCGTCGAAGTGGAGCGTGGTTGGCTACAGGTCAATCGAAAAGGGGAGCGGACGTTTTATGATATGACCGGTCGCGTCATCCCGAGTGTGCCGGATGCCTTCACGATTGAACGGTATCATGATGAGGACGAACCGTGTTTCGTCTATGACTCGCTCCATGAATGGCATCCTGAATTGCAGCGAAACCAACAGGAACTACACCATTCGGCGCTCGTCATCCAACCCGTTTGGGGAGCGGAGACGGCGGTCAGCTGCATGGTATCGACGACGGCAAACGGGGCATACGAAACTCCGGTTGCGGTTGAAGTGAACCGCCTCCTCAAGACGTTATCTTGGTCAATCGAACGCATCGATGAACGCAAACGTTTGCAACACGAGAGTTTGACAGATCCGTTAACGGGATTACATAATCAGCGGGCACTACGACGTTGGACGAAAGAACGTTTGAACGATGTGGCGTCCTATCCGCTCTCTGTTTTCTTGATCGATTTGGACCACTTCAAATCGATCAATGACACATACGGGCATGCATTCGGGGACGAGGTGTTGATTGAAGCAGGTCAACTCTTTACTCGCAATGTTCGAGCGACGGACTTGGTGACGCGCTACGGAGGCGAAGAGTTCGTGTTCGTCTTCCCGAGAATGGATGAGGCGGCCGCCAATCTGGTCGGTGAAAAGATACGAAACGCCTTGAAGCGCCATGATTTTGGGACAGAAGGCACGCGCATCACGGTGACGGCGAGTATCGGGATTGAAACGATTTATGAATATGAAGACCTCGATACAGTCTTGCGACATGCGGACCGAGCCATGTATGTCGGGGCGAAATTTAACGGGCGAGATCGTGTCGCCCACTATCATGATCTGTCGACAGAGGTCAGATGAAAGGAGGATCCCCAAAATGGTGGATCCTCCTTTCGTATGAAATGATTATGAGTTCGTATTATAAAGTTCAGATTCAACCGCATGAACGGCGGCTGACCAGGAGCCATAGCGATGCAAGATCGCTTTCGTTGAAGGTTTGTTGTTGCGCTTTGCCCATTCACGGTAAGCTTCGAATGAGAGCGAGAAGCCCATTTCCTGAATGGCTTCACGAAGGGCGTTCGAGAGTTCTGT
Organism: Exiguobacterium sp. S3; assembly: GCF_018617295.1. Classification (GTDB taxonomy): domain Bacteria; phylum Bacillota; class Bacilli; order Exiguobacteriales; family Exiguobacteriaceae; genus Exiguobacterium; species Exiguobacterium profundum. Next base: position 834,035 of record NZ_JACSJW010000001.1, on the reverse strand, counting down.
TTTCGAATAGGTCACACTCGCCTCAAGTCCTGCCTCGGCACAGGCATCATGCCACGAACCGAACGTCTTGACGATATGATAATGGCTCGGTGCCTTCGGATGGAGCTTTCGCCATTGCTGATACTTCTTCAAGGTGATGATCGAGCCCATGTCTCGCGAATAAATGGCGAGCGTCTCGATGATGTCCTCGCGTGTATACTTCGGCATTTTGTCTGGCAATTCGACGGTTGACTCTCCATGCCATTCATAGCCTGCGATGGCAAGTGCCTCAGCCCATGACCCGAACTGACGAATGATCGACTCAGGAGACGGCCAATTCTGTTCCATTGCGAAGCGGCGATAGACAGAACGGCGTGGACGTTCCTTCAACAAGTCCCCGAGAAGACGAATGCAATGGATCATCCTTTGCTGTTCGGTAGACAAGTGATGGGATTTAGTGGATAGCGTTTGATTCAATGATGGTTCCTCCTTCCATGGACTCAAATCTGAACCGACAAAGATAAAAAAATGCTCCTACAATCATACTATCGGATTGTTTTTCGGATTTATTAACGTGATTTTGAAAAATTTTAAACAATTCCTAGGAATTGGATAGGACTAAAGTCGCAGTTGATAATTTCAAAAAATGGTAACAGTTCTATTACAAATTAAATCGAATTTCGAGAGAAATGTAAACATAAAGTTTTAATCACCCAAATTTGTAATATTTTTATAAAAAAGTACCCAGCTGGAGAGTTGGGGTCATCGCCTTCGCTCCAGATGAGTACCCTTCTATAATAAATTTAATTTTCAGACTAATCAATCAAATATTGAAATTACGGCAAAAAAATTTTAATGGCTGGTCAATGAAAGACCGATTCTGCTAAAATAGCCGCATTGAGTGAAAAACAGAAAAGAGGATCATCACTATGACAGTTTGGTTATTTTATACGTTACTTGGATTGATTCAAGGGTTCACAGAGCCCATCCCGATTTCATCGAGCGGACATCTTGTCATCTTCCAAGAACTATTTAACATTGACTTGCCGGGATTGTCATTTGAAGTTTTCGTAAACTTTGCATCGCTTCTTGCGGTTTTAACAATCTATCGTCAAGACGTCGTTCGTCTCATCATGAGTTTGTGGACGTTTTTATTTAAGAAAGACCGTTCGGATGAGACGATGGTCGACGTGAAGTTCATCGGGCTGTTACTTGTCGCGACCGTTCCGGCCGGTGTGCTCGGTGTCCTGTTTGGTGACTGGATCGCCGAGGTGCTCGGTGGCGTGGCGACAGTCGGCTATACACTCATCATTACGGGACTCGCCCTCTGGTTCATCCGGAATATGCGAGGAAACAAGGGCGACGGTGGCATTACGCTACGTGACGCCGTATTGATCGGACTTGCTCAGGCCGTGGCGCTCATTCCTGGGATCAGCCGTTCCGGAGCGACTATCGTTATGGCGATGCTCCTCGGAATCAAACAGGAATCCGCGCTTCGGTTCTCGTTCTTCCTGTTCATTCCGATTAGTCTCGGGACGATGATCTTGGACGGTCCGACGTTGTTCACAAACCCAGACACGCGTGATTTGTTCGGTCCGCTCCTTTTGGCATTTATCGCATCATACGTGTTGACGGCCATTTCATTGAAGTGGTTCCAGCACATCATGGCAAAAGGCGAATTGAAGTATTTTTCATATTACTGCTGGATTGTCGGGCTTCTCGTCGTCCTCTTTCTCGCATAATCGAGGCGCTACTCTCACGAGTAGCGTTTTTTGTTTTGCGAAATAAAAACAATTGCGATACAGTAAACCTGTACAAACAAATATTCCTTCGGGGTCGGGTGAAATTCCCAACCGGCGGTGATGGGCCTATGCCCTAAGTCCGTGACCCGGGCGCACGTGTGCGAACGGTGGATCTAGTGAGACTCTAGAGCCGACAGTATAGTCTGGATGGGAGAAGGAACAAAAAACAGGTCCACGTGACCTGTGCTTCGTCGTACGCTTTTCTGTATAGAAAACGTTTATTTGGCTTGCCAAAATTCGACGAAACCCTCCCACCAAGACCCTAAGGACTGCTCCTTAGGGTCTTTTGTTTGTACGGAAAAAGGAGGGAGAACGATGAAACAGTACATGGAACAGGCCATTCAATTGGCGAAATCAGCCGATGGACAGACCGGTGTCAATCCACTCGTCGGTGCCGTTCTCGTGAAAGACGGACGTATCGTCGGAATGGGTGCCCACCTTAATGCGGGCGAACCACATGCTGAAGTGCATGCGATTCGAATGGCCGGTGCGGCTGCATCCGGGGCGACTTTATATGTCACGCTCGAACCGTGCTCGCATCACGGTAAGACACCGCCGTGCGCCGATTTGATTGTAGAATCGGGCATCAAACGTGTCGTCGTCGCCATGAAAGATCCGAATCCACTCGTCGCAGGCAATGGGATCGTGCGCCTGCAAGCGGCCGGTGTCGAAGTCGATGTGGGTCTGCTGGAAGAAGAGGCGCGTGCCTTGAATCCGGTATTTTTGCGGTCGCTTGAGACGAAACGACCATACGTCATCTTGAAGACGGCAACGAGCCTCGATGGGAAAGTTGCCTTAGAGACGGGGGAGAGTCAATGGGTGACGAGTTCGGAAGCCCGTCGTGATGTGCATGAACTTCGTGCCACGGTCGATGCGATTTTGACCGGGATTGGAACGGTGCTCGCGGATGACCCATCGCTTACGGTTCGATTGGACCGCGTGACGCGACAGCCGAAACGAGTCGTGCTCGACCGTGACCTGAGGTTACCGCTCGCTAGTACGTTAGCACGTACCGCCGAAGACGTCCCGGTGCTCCTCTTCACTTCGTCAGATGAGGCAGAACGACGTGAACGAGCTCAAGCCGTCGGTATCGAATTATTCGATTATACGTCACTCGGCACGGTTCTTGAGACGCTATACGCAAATGGGATTGGGCGTGTGTTGATCGAGGCCGGACCGACGCTTGTCACCTCACTTCTTGACGGAGACTACGTGGATGAATGGGTCGCCTATCAATCACCACGGGTGTTCGGTGGGAAGCATGGCGTCTATCGCTCACAGCAGGAAGGGACGATCGATGGGATATCCCGTTTTACGATTCATCAGGTCGAAACGATTGGACCCGACCTGAAAGTCGTCCTTCGAAAGGGGGCGCTCTGATGTTCACGGGAATCGTAGAAGAAATCGGAGCGGTCAAAGCGGTCAAGCGCAACGGACCATCTTTACGACTCGTTTTGTCCGCTGTGAAAGTGCTTGAGGATGTGAAGCTCGGGGACAGCATTGCCGTGAATGGGATCTGTCTCACGGTGACGACGTTCGATGACGCGACGTTCTCTGTCGATGTCATGCCAGAAACATTGAAGGCATCGAGTCTAGATGGGGTCAAGCCTGGAACACCTGTCAATCTCGAACGAGCGATGCCGGCGAACGGACGGTTTGGCGGACATTTCGTATCCGGTCATGTCGACGGGGTCGGGCGAATCACGAAGAAACGTCCTCTCGCGAATGCGGTCTATGTTGATATCCAGTGTGACCGCGCGCTCCTTTCCTACATTGTCCCGAAAGGCTCGATATCTGTAGATGGAACGAGTTTGACTGTGTTTGACGTGTCAGAGCGTGGGTTTACCCTGTCCTTGATTCCACACACATACAGCGAGACCGTGCTTGGGATGAAACAGACGGGTGATTTAGTCAATTTAGAATGTGATCTGTTAGCAAAATATATGGAAAAGGTCGTCGGGCAGTCGAAGATGACGCTCGAGTCTTTGGCGGAACAAGGATATGGAAAGGCGGGATGGTAATGTTTGATTCGATTGAACGGGCGGTTGAGGAACTGAGACGAGGACGTCCCATCATCGTCGTGGATGATGAGGACCGTGAGAATGAAGGGGACTTTGTCGTACTCGGTGACAAGATGACACCGGAAACGATGAACTTTTTGATCACGGAAGGGAAAGGACTCGTCTGTAGCGCCGTAGCAGAAGAAGTGGCAGTTCGTCTCGACCTCGCGCCGATGGTGACGAACAGTACAGACCCACACGGTACCGCCTTCACGGTCAGTGTCGACCATATCGATTCGACGACTGGTATCTCGGCGAGTGAACGGTCTCACACCGTTCGTGAGTTAGCGAACCCATCGTCCCATCCATCCGATTTTCAACGTCCGGGACATCTGTTCCCGCTCATTGCGAAGAAGGGAGGCGTCTCCGTTCGCCGAGGTCATACCGAAGCGTCTGTTGACCTGGCGCGACTCGCAGGAAGTGAGCCGGTCGCGGTCATCTGTGAAATCATTCGAGAGGACGGGGAGATGGCACGCGTACCTGATTTGGTACAAGTCGCTGAACGCCACGGGTTGGCATTCATCACTATCGAAGCGTTAGTCCGATATATGGAGGAGAACCTCGTCACACGTGTTGCGGACGTGTCCCTACCTTCCTCAAAAGGAACGTTTCGCATGATAGGGTATGAGAATCGAATGGACCGTGAAGAGCATGTGGCGCTCGTGACGGAGACACTTGAGGAGGTCCCGCTCGTTCGCATTCACTCCGAATGTCTGACCGGTGACGTCTTCGGTTCGTTCCGATGTGACTGCGGTCCGCAACTGGACACGGCGATGGCACGAATCGAGCAGGAATCGGGCATCGTGCTCTATATGCGTCAAGAAGGGCGAGGCATCGGACTGTTGAACAAACTGAAGGCGTACGCCCTTCAAGAGAATGGATTGGACACGGTCGAGGCGAACGTGGCACTCGGGTTTCATCCGGACCTTCGGGACTATCGGGTGAGCGCGGCGATGCTTCGTGATCTTGGCGTCACCCGTGTCCGGCTCATGACGAACAACCCCGATAAAGTCGATGCCTTGGAATCATGTGGCATCACAGTCGTCGAACGCGTTCCGATTCATGTCGGTGCGCATGAAGCGAACGAATCGTATCGCCTGACGAAACAACTCAAAATGAATCATATTGGAGGAACATGGACATGACCTATACATTTGAAGGAAACTTAGTTGGAGAAGGTTTAAAGATTGGAATCGTCGTCGGACGGTTCAACGACTTGATCACGATGCGTCTGCTTGACGGGGCGAAGGATGCCTTAAAACGTCATGGAGTGAAGGAAGAGGATGTGTCGCTCGCTTTCGTCCCAGGAGCATTTGAACTTCCGCTCGTCGCAAAAAAAATGGCGATGAGCAAACAATACGACGCGCTCATCACGCTCGGAGCCGTCATCCGTGGTGCGACCCCGCATTTTGATTACGTCTGTAACGAAGCGGCAAAAGGGATCGCCCAGGCGAGCTATCAATCCGAAGTCCCGGTCATCTTCGGCGTGTTGACGACGGAGACGATTGAACAGGCGATTGAGCGTGCAGGAACAAAAGCAGGCAACAAAGGGTGGGAAGCGGCGACTTCTGCCATCGAGATGGCCAATCTGTTAAAGCAAGTCTAATCAAAACCGGGTGGCGACCACCCGGTTTTTCAAATGGGTAAACTAGGATGAAAAATGGGTAAAATAAGTGCATGGAACGAATGCATGTATTTGAACGATAAGGGAGGTTTGGCACATGGCAACTTCGCACGAATCATTGACGTTACAGTTACAACAACAAGAGCGACTCCATCACCTGCTTTCGTCACTCCTCAATCGCTTTTTAACGACAGAGATTGCGGATTTCAAAAAGCGGGTTGACCAATCGCTAGCCGAACTTGGACATTATTTCGCGGTCGACCGCGTCTATGTCTTCGATTACGATTTTACGAATCAAGTCTGCCATAACACGTTCGAATGGTGCGCCGAAGGAATCACGGCTGAAATGGACAATCTTCAAGACGTGCCGATTGATGTGCTGCCCGAGTGGGTGAATACCCATGTGGCGGGTGAGACGATGTATATTCCACGGGTCGCCGATCTACCTGAAGGGAGCGACGTCCGCGCCATCTTAGAACCGCAAGCGATTCAAAGTTTGCTCGCGGTCCCCATGATGCAAGGGAAGTCGTGTCAGGGATTTGTCGGGTTTGATTCCGTCGTCTCGGAACGGACGTACACGGAGTACGAACAACAGGCGCTACAAGATTTCAGCAATGCGCTGCTCGGGGCGGTCGAGCGACACCGCATCGAGGCCGGGCGGGAAGAAGCTCAGCGGGTCCTCGCCGAGCGTGAAAAAGAATTGATCGATTATCAAGAGGGGCTTGTCCGCACGCTGTTACGTTTGTCTGCACTCCGTAACAACGAGACGGGGAACCATATCGAGCGGGTGCAGGATTTGTCGACGCTGTTCGCGACGATTTTATACGATCATCACCATCCGGAAGTGTCACCGCTCTTCATCGAAGGAATCCGTCTCGCGGCACCGCTCCACGATATCGGCAAAATCTCTGTTCCGGACGCAATCTTACTCAAAGCGAATCAACTGTCCGACCAGGAATGGGTATTCATGCGCGACCATGTGCGTGTCGGCGGCGAAGTGTTGAAGGATTTGCAGACACAGTTCCCTCAGAATTACTTCATTCAAATGGCCTATCACATCGCACTGTATCATCACGAGCGCTGGGACGGCACCGGGTACAACCAAGGACTGAAAGGGGAAGACATCCCGCTCGCGGCTCGAATCGTCACCATCATCGACGTCTATGACGCACTACGGACGGTCCGACCGTATAAACCGGCCTATACTCATGAGGATGCGATTCTTGCGATGCGAGACATGGAAGGAGCGTTCGACCCGACTTTGTTCGAATTATTCCTGGTTCATCAAGAAGAAATCGCCATTATGTTCGATCAGACATTTAAAGCACACTAAAAAGGAGACGTCCCCTCGGGGAGCGTCTCCTTTTTGATTAGAACGTTTCAGATGTTGTTTTCGCTTGCATGTGGAGTTGGATGTAATCCGGGCCACCTGCTTTTGAATCCGTACCTGACATGTTGAATCCACCGAACGGCTGATAGCCGACGATTGCGCCTGTGCAACCACGGTTGAAGTAAAGGTTCCCAACGTGGAAGTTTTGGCGAGCGTATTCTTGATTCATACGGTCACGTGTGAGGACCGCCCCTGTCAAGCCGTACTCTGTGTTGTTCGCGATATCGATTGCTTCTTTGAAGTCTTTCGCTTTCGTGAAGGCGACGATTGGTCCGAAAATCTCTTCTTGCATGAGGCGTGCTTTCGGGTCGACGTCTGCGACGACAGTCGGCTCGATGAAGTAGCCTGTTGAATCGTCTGCTTTCCCACCTGCGACGATGCGTCCTTCTTCTTTTGCGACATCGAAGTACGATGTGATCTTCTTGAAGGCCGATGCGTCGATGACTGGTCCCATGAAGTGTTCGTTCTTCTCTGTGTTTCCGACAGAGAGTTCGTTCGTGAGTTCGACGACACGGTCGAGTACCGTATCATACACGCTGTCGACGATGACGGCACGTGAACAAGCCGAACATTTCTGACCAGAGAAACCGAATGCCGATTTCACGATCGATTGTGCAGCGAGCTCGAGGTCGGCTGATTCGTCGACGACGATCGTATCTTTTCCACCCATCTCCGCGATCACGCGTTTGAGCCAAATTTGACCTTCGTTCAATTTAGACGCACGTTCGTTGATGCGGAGTCCTACATCACGCGATCCTGTGAAGCTGATGAAGCGTGTTTTCGGATGATCGACGAGATAGTCCCCGACTTCTGCACCCGGTCCCGGGATGAAGTTGAGCACGCCTTTTGGAAGACCTGCCTCTTCCATCACTTCGACGAATTTCGCAGCGACGATCGGCGTCGTCGAAGCTGGTTTCAAGAGAATTGTGTTACCGGCGACGATGGCCGCAACTGCTGTACCGGCCATGATTGCGAATGGGAAGTTCCATGGGCTGATGACGATCCCGACCCCGAGTGGGATGTAGTCATACCGGTTGTATTCGCCTGGGCGGCTCTCCACTTTCTTGCCTGGTTTGAGTTCGAGCATTTGACGTGCATAATATTCCATGAAGTCGATTGCTTCCGCTGTATCCGCATCTGCCTCGTTCCACGGTTTACCCGCTTCTTTGACGAGGTAAGCCGAGAACTCGTGCTTACGTTTGCGGACGATGTTCGCTGCTTTGAACAAGACGTCGGCGCGGACAGCCGGGTCGACATGGCGCCATGAGTCAAATGCTGTGAGTGCTTCTTGCATCGCACGTTCTGCGAGCTCTTGGTTCGCTTTTGACACGCGACCGATCACTTCTTCTTTGTTAGCCGGGTTGTAAGACGTGATTTTACCTTCCGTCGTAACCTTTTCCCCACCAATTACGAGCGGATAGTCTTTCCCGAGCTCACCGTTCACTTTCTCGATTGCCGCTTGGATTGCTTCGGCATTCTCTTTTTGTGTAAAGTCTGTGAATGGTTCATGTTTGTATGGAATCATTCTCGTTCCCCCTTAAAGTGATGTTGAGCGTTAAAGCGCTTACGTCTGTATTGTATCGGAATTATCGTAGAAATCCTAGTGAAACAATTTTCCAGAAACACATGGCATTGGAGCAAGAAATCGAGACGTGATAGGATGGGGGAGAACACGGCTTTAGAAAGGACGAACAACATGAAAAAATGGTTCATTCCGCTACTCCTCGTCTTCATGCTCGGGGCATGTGGGAACGAGGAAGAGACGGTGGTAGAAGAGACAGACCGCGCATTGCCGGATGCTGTCACGAACGTGTACGCAGACTATCAGACGGCACTTGAGTCTGGAGACGCTGAGGCACTCGCATCAATTGATTATGCTGGCCGGTTGACCGAGATTCCGGCGACTGGTGCCGTCACCCGTCAATTGTCTCCTGGTGAGATTTATAAGAGCTGGGTCAACGAAGAGGAAGACGTGGCGTTCCTTGTCCATGAGATGATCGATGAAGAAGGGAACCCGCTCCCGAACCGACTCAGTAAAATCGCTGTGAAGGAAGGGGATGAGTGGTCACTCGTCATCACACCGGTTGCTTTACCAAAAGACGTGATTGCCGAGGTCGGAGAGTTACTCATCGGTGTCCAGGCGAACGAGTACGGAGTGAATGCCGAAGCGAACGCCCGTCTCGCTGAGATTCCGGAAGATGAGGCTGGTCCGATCTATGACCAAGTCAACGCAAAGACGGACTATGTGGCGCTCGAGGCAGACAATAACGTCTTCCTGCTCATGGCGGAAACGTTGACGGTCGAGGAGAACCAAACCATCATGACCGACTATTTCAAAGCGTATGAGACGTGGTACACCGATAACGAGGAGACGCTCCGAAAAGCGGCTGCAACGGAAGATCCAGTCGAGTATATCGAAGTGCTTGACCCGTTAAAGACAAAATTAGAAGAAGCGATCGATGGCTATGACGAACAACTTGTCGACCCATCGTTTGGCTAAGGAGGAACAGCAGATGCTCGCACCAACATTTTCATTACCGAACCAAAACGGAGAGATGGTTTCATTAAAGGACTATCTCGGTAAGAAAGTCGTCTTATACTTCTATCCTCGAGATTCGACACCTGGTTGCACGACCGAGGCATGCGATTTCCGCGATGCGTTGCCGAAGATGGAAGGCGCGGTCGTCCTTGGGGTATCGGCCGACAGTCAAAAGAAACATCAAAACTTTATCGCCAAGAATGACCTCCCATTTGATTTACTCGTGGACGAGGAACATGAAGTGTCCGAGCTTTACGGCGTCTGGCAGTTGAAGAAAAATTACGGGAAAGAATATTACGGCATCGTCCGTTCGACTTTCTTGATCAACGAGGACGGCTATATCGAACAAGAGTGGCGCAACGTCAAAGTGAAAGGTCACGTCGAAGAAGTCGTGGCTGCCATTCGTTCGTAAAACGAGAAACTGAAGGAAAGGTCATGAACGGTTTCAGACTGTAGACAACGCATGGGTCTACAGTCTTTTTTTGTGCCCAAGCTAGGCACGGCTCGCTTTCCTAGAGGCAAGGCAAGCAGGGAGCCGCATCGCGACTCGGTCGCTGCTATCAAACCGCTTCGAGCGTGCTTTATACGGTTGCAACCACTCCATTTCTGATTGAGATGTAGTCTATCGATTAACGGTTCGTATTGATCATGAAATCCAGGCTCATGCAGTTGAATATATATTACAATCATATTTCGAAATAAATTTTAAGAAGCTTTTAAGATTAAGGGTTCAGGGAAAATATTACAATTATATAACGTGTTGAAAACGCTTTCTTTAGGCGGTGTACCTTGACTCGATTGTGAATGTTCTGAAAAATATAGGGAGAGCGCTCAAATCAAGAACGTAGGAGGAGAGCAACACGGTGAATCAAATTGAAAGTTGGCTGACGAGTTTATCCAATCTCGTCTGGGGGCCACATTTACTCATATTACTCGTCGGGACAGGGATTTTCCTGACCGTCCGTCTCGGATTTATCCAAGTGACGCGACTTGGGGTTGGTCTGAAAGAGGCATTTATACCAAAACCAGAACAACCGAAGAAAAAGCAACGTGGGGACATCTCGCATTTCCAAGCACTTATGACGGCATTGGCGGCCACGGTCGGTACCGGAAACATGGTCGGTGTCGCGACGGCGATTGTCCTCGGGGGACCGGGTGCTGTCGTTTGGATGTGGTTATCTGGTTTCGTCGGGATGGCGACGAAATACGCTGAGGCTATCCTGGCGGTCAAATATCGTGTCGTCGATGAACGCGGTGAGATTGCCGGGGGTCCGATGTATTACTTAGAACACGGACTAAAGAAAAAGTGGCTCGGCGTCTTGTTCGCCGTCTTTGCATCGGTCGCAGCCTTTGGGATTGGGAACGGGGTCCAAACGAACTCGATCAGTCTCGCCTTGAACAATTCGTTCAACATCCCAATGGTTGTGACAGGGATCGTCATGATGGCGGTCACGGCATTCGTCATCTTAGGTGGTGTCAAATCAATCGGAAAAGTCGTCGGAATCTTCGTCCCGTTCATGATTTTCGCATATGTCGGGAGTGGGCTCGTGATTCTCATCATGAACCTTGAATTGGTACCAGGTGCCTTATCGACAATGTTCTCGAGCACATTCAGTGCCGAAGCCATCGGCGGGGGTGCGTTAGGTGCCGCGATTCGCTACGGGGTCGCGCGCGGTGTGTTCTCTAACGAGGCAGGACTTGGATCTGCACCGATTGCGGCCGCGGCAGCGAAGACCGACTTCCCGGGACGTCAAGCACTCGTTTCGATGACACAAGTGTTGATCGACACACTCATCGTCTGTTCCATCACGGGACTCACAATCGTCATGAGTGGTCAATATACGGAAGGGCTTGAAGGGATTGCCTTGACGCAAGCCTCGTTCGCTTACTTCTTAGGACCTATTGGTGAAATCATCGTGACGATCTCGCTTGTCTTCTTCGCCTACTCAACCGTCCTCGGTTGGTGTTATTACGGGGAACGTTCAGCGTATTATTTACTCGGGGAAAAAGTGATCGTCCCATATCGTGTCCTCTACATTTTAGTCGCGGGACTCGGTGCGATGACGACGAACTTGAATTTGATCTGGTCCATCTCGGATGTGTTCAACGGTCTCATGGCTATCCCGAACTTGATTGGACTCTTGTTCCTCTCCGGTGTGGTCGTCGCCGAGACAAAACGATTCGAACTCGAACGGAAAAAAGAAGGGCAGTCCTCTGCCGCTTGATGAGAAAACCCGCCGGACAGCACGTGTCGGCGGGTTTTTGTCATACCTTGAATTGGCGAATCAGTGAATCAAGTTCTTCCATCTTTTGTTGCGACTGTTCCGTCGCATGGTTCAACTCGGCGAAGCGTTCGACGGACATCGTCACTTTTTCAGCAATTTCCTGCGTACCGAGCGCTCCGTTGTTGACGGTCGTCGCAACGTCCTGGATGACACCGATCATGTTCGACGTCAATTGTTCGAGCTCCCCGGCAGCGGCAGCGAACTCGGTCGCAGTCGTTTCGAAGCGACCTGCGTCCTCGCTATATTGTCCGGCTGCCTCTTCAAGTTGGTCATAATCTTTCAAGACGTTCGTGTCGAGGAAGTGGAGCATCTGTCCAGAGCTTTCATTCAAATGATCGACCGAATGAAGAACGGTCGTCGAGATGACTTGAATGCGTTCGACGGTCGCCCGGCTCGTTTCGGCGAGTTTTCGAATCTCGTCGGCGACGACGGCGAATCCACGTCCGGCCTCTCCGGCACGTGCCGCTTCGATCGAAGCATTGAGTGATAATAGGTTCGTCTGCGCGGCGATATCGAGGATGTCGTTCGTGAGCGTCGCGATCTCACGCACGGCTTTCGCATCTTGCATCGCTTTCTCTAAGTTTGTGCGTGTCGACTGAAGGACGCTGATGGCATTCTCTTTCGCCTCTATCGCATGTGACTTGAGGGAGAGGGCACGCTCATCGATTTGTCTTGCTTCGGTTTTCCGTTCATCGGCCATCGTCACGATGTGATGAATCGTCCGTTCCATATCCGAGGCGGAAGCGTTCATCTCTTGCGCGCTTGCGGCCGTCTGTTGCATACCGGCGGTCAAGTCTTCAGTCGTCGCAGCGGTCGTCGTCATATATGTGTCGAGTTCTTTCAACTCTTCATACATATGAGTAGATTGCTTCGTCACGCCTGTCGTCACGTCGTTCACTTGAAGAATCAACTGACGCAAGTTGGCGATGAATTGATTGAAGTCACGTGCGAGTCCGGCAAACTCGTCGCGGCGCTTCACAGGAATCGATGTCGTCAAATCGCCATCACTCGTGGCGAGCTCATGCATCTTCGTCTTGAACTCTTTGAGTGGCTCAAAGATGGAGCGGAAGATGAAGAGCATCATGAGGATCGTCATGACAGCGGCGACGCCGAGGACGATGAATAGTGTGAGTTGTACTTGTTCAAATGACTTAGCCGCCGCCGCTGTGTCCGTCTGAATTTCTTCCCGGTTCAAGTTGACGAGTAGACCGAGAGAGTTCGAGAGCGTGTCAGCGCTTGCATCCGCTGTATCGCGAATATATGTTTCTGCGGCAGCACTTCCTTCTTCGTTAGAAATACGGATGAGTTCACTCATCACGCCTTGATAGTCATTCCAATTCGAGCTTGCCTGATCGAAGAGCTGTTGATCCTCTTCCATGATGATTGTCGCTTCATAGCCGTCCATTCGTTGTTCCAAAATGGCCACGGATGCTTGAATGTCCCGTTCGATGTTTTGTTTCGTCACCGCGTCATCCACGAGGGCGTGACGAATCAAATGACGACGGATTTCGAGCAGTTGCTTATCGACTTGATGAATCTGGTCCATGCCTGGAACCCAGGAAACGGTCATGTCTTCTTGAGCTGCTTTTGATGCGTTCAAGGCGTACCATGAGTAACCGCTTACACCGAGGAGCAGCACAAACATGATGCTAAACGCAGTGATGAGTTTATTCCGAATCGACATACGATTCCTCCTTACGAATCTTTTCTACCATTAGCATAATCAGAATCGCACATCGACCGTATAGCTGATTTCGAAAGCGGGTCAATATTCGGAGAAGATTTCCCTAGTTTCTCAAAAAGGAGACATTTTCTCACAAGATAGATTTCCTTTTTTGTCTTATGAAAAAGTGGTATGATAATGAACGATGTATTGAAAACTGTTGGAGGTGGGAATTTTGGCTCGTATTACAGAAGCTGAAGTTCGGCACGTCGCCGGACTTGCCCGACTTGCGATCACGGATGAAGAAGTGACGCACTTCACGGAGCAATTGACAAAAATTCTCGAGTTCGCCGAGCAACTCGATGAGCTGGATACAACGGGTGTCGAACCGACGACCCATGCCCTAGATTTGAAAAACGTACTACGCAAAGACGAGGTCCGTCCATCGCTTCCACGTGAGGAAGTCGAACGGATGGCACCTGACTGGGAGAACGGTCAAGTCCGTGTCCCTGCGGTCTTTGAGTAAGGAGGCCTTTCATGAGTTTATTTGACCACGGTGTAGCGAAACTGCATACGTTATTAAAAGAAGGCGAAGTCACGGTCACGGACCTCGTCAAAGAGTCGTTCGACCGCATCGAAGCGACGGATGATCAAATCGGTGCGTTTTTGACGCTCAATGAGGATGCGTTCGAGCAAGCGAAGCGCATGGATGAGCTCGCAAAGACGTCAGACAACTCGCTCTTTGGGATGCCGATCGGTGTGAAAGACAACATCGTCACAAAAGGGATGCGGACGACATGTGCCTCGACGTTCCTTGAGAACTTCGTCCCGGCACACGATGCGACGGTCGTCGAGCGTCTTCATGATGCCGGTGCCGTCACAATCGGAAAGTTGAACATGGACGAGTTCGCGATGGGTTCATCAAACGAGAACTCGGCGTTCAAGCCTGTCCGTAACCCATGGGACCCGACTCGTGTACCAGGAGGTTCTTCAGGCGGTTCAGCGGCATCGGTCGCAGCTGGGCAAGTCCTCTTCAGCCTCGGTTCGGATACGGGTGGTTCGATTCGTCAACCAGCCGCGTATTGTGGTGTCGTCGGGATGAAGCCGACATACGGTCTCGTCTCACGCTTCGGCCTCGTCGCCTTCGCGTCGTCACTCGACCAAATCGGTCCGCTCACGCGCACGGTCGAAGACAATGCTTACTTATTGAATACGATTGCGGGTCATTGCGACATGGACTCGACGTCGGCTGAAGTCGAAGTGCCGGACTATACGGCAGCGCTCAACCAGGATTTGACGGGCATGAAGTTCGCACTTCCGGAAGAGTTCATGGCAGAAGGTGTCGCGCCTGGCGTCCGTGAACAGATTGAAAAAGCGATCGAGACGCTCAAGTCTCTCGGTGCGACGATCGAGACGGTTTCGATTCCGTCCGTGAAGTATGCCCTCTCGGCGTACTACTTGCTCGCCTCGTCAGAAGCCTCTTCGAACTTGGCACGTTTCGATGGTATCCGTTACGGACGTCGCGCCGAAGCGGACACGCTCGACGAAGTGTTCACGTATTCGCGTGAACAAGGGTTCGGGGACGAAGTCAAACGCCGGATCATGCTCGGGACATATGCCCTCAGCTCTGGTTACTACGATGCGTTCTACAAGAAAGCCCAACAAGTCCGTACCCTCATGAAGCAGGACTTCGCGAAAGTGTTTGAAGAGTATGATGCCATCGTTGGACCAACTGCACCGACGACAGCATTCAAACTCGGCGAACAGCTCGACGATCCGCTCACGATGTACGCGAACGATATCATGACGATTCCGGTCAACTTGGTCGGTATCCCGGCTATCTCAGTTCCGGCAGGTCTTTCAGAAGGTCTCCCGGTCGGTCTTCAAATTATCGGGAACTACTTTGATGAATCAACACTTTACCGCGTGGCCCATGCTTTTGAACAAGCAAACGGCGGTTTCAAGATGCCACAGCTCTAAGGAGGACGTACGATGAACTTTGAAACGATCATCGGGATCGAGGTGCACGCCGAGCTGAGCACGAAGTCGAAGATTTGGTGTGGCTGCTCACGCACTTACGGTGCCGAAACGAATACACAGACGTGTCCGATTTGCCTCGGACACCCGGGCGTCTTGCCTAAATTGAACGAAGAAGCGGTCAACCTCGCCATCAAAGCGGCAATGGCACTCAACTGTGAGATTGCGACTGATACGAAGTTCGACCGGAAGAACTACTTCTACCCAGACACGCCGAAAGCGTATCAAATCTCGCAGTTTGATAAGCCGATCGGTTCAAACGGTCACGTCGACGTCGAAGTCGACGGAGAGATGAAACGATTCCGCATCGAGCGCGTGCACTTGGAAGAAGATGCCGGGAAGATGAACCACACGGGCGAAAAGCACTCGGTCGTCGACTTCAACCGGACCGGTTCACCACTCATCGAGATTGTCAGTGAGGCAGACATGCGCTCACCGAAAGATGCGGTCGCGTATCTCGAGCGTTTGAAAGAAGTCCTCTCGTTCGCTGGCGTCTCGGACGTCAAGATGGAGGAGGGGTCACTTCGCTGTGACTGTAACATCTCGGTCCGTCCATTCGGGCAGGAGAAGTTCGGTACGAAGACAGAGCTCAAGAACTTGAACTCGTTCTCAAACGTCTTGAAGGCACTCGACTATGAAGAGACGCGTCATCGCAAATTGCTTCTTTCAGGTGGCGTCATGCGTCAAGAGACGCTCCGTTACGACGAAGCGGCGAAAAAGACGATTCTCATGCGTGTCAAAGAAGGGGCAGCGGACTACCGTTACTTCCCAGAACCGGACCTCGTCCGTCTCGAAATCGATGAGGCATGGAAAGAGCGCATCCGCGCGACGATTCCAGAGATGCCGGCAGCTCGTCGTGAACGCTACATGAGCCAATACGGTCTCTCGGCATACGACGCGAAAGCCCTCACGTCAACGCGTGAGTTCTCGGACTTCTTCGAAGCGACGACAGCGGCCGGTGCGGAGCCGAAAGCGGCAGCGAACTGGCTCATGGGTGAAGTGCTCGGTCACTTGAACAAGACGAACGAAACGGTTGAGACGATGAAGTTGACACCGGAATCACTCGCTGAACTCATCCGCTTGATTGCGGAAGGGACGATTTCATCGAAAATCGCGAAGCGTGTCTTCACGGCGATGATGGAAGAAGGTGCTGAGCCGAAAGCATATGTGGAAGCGAACGGACTCGCCCAAATCTCGGACGAGAACTTGCTCCGTGGCTACATCCTCGAATTGTTCGAGGCGCATCCGCAAATGATCGAAGACTTCAAGAACGGGAAAGACCGTGCGAAAGGCTTCATCATCGGCCAAATCATGAAACAGACGAAAGGGATGGCGAACCCGGCACTCCTCGATGGCTTGTTCCACGAAGAGATCGCGAAACGCTAAGCAGGCGGCGAGACACTTGTGTCTCGCTTTTCGCTCGAGTTGAGCATAGGGGAGAGAATCAATATGCAACGGAAACGTGCGCGGGTCATTTATAACCCGACATCTGGTAAAGAAGTGATCAAACGGGAACTCCCGTACATTTTGAACCGCCTCGAGGATGCGGGTTATGAGACGTCGACGTATGCGACGAAAGCGATTGGTGATGCCACGCTCGAAGCAAAACGGGCCTCAGCGGCCGAGTTCGACCTCATCATCGCCGCAGGTGGAGACGGGACATTGAACGAAGTCATCTCTGGGCTCGCACCGCTTGAGAATCGTCCGACAATCGGACTCATTCCGGTCGGAACGACGAACGACTTCGCCCGGGCGATGCGGATTCCACTGAGCGTCGTCGGCGCACTCGACGTCATCTGTGATGGGTTCGAGATGCCGGTCGACCTCGGGGAGATCGAAGGCGAGAAAGGTGACATCCACTATTTCATCAATATCGCCGGCGGTGGTATCATGACCGAGCTCTCGTATGAAGTGCCATCGAAGTTGAAGACGGCACTCGGACAGCTCGCCTATTACGTGAAAGGAATGGAGAAACTGCCACTCATCAAACCGACGTATATCGAACTTGAGCACGATGAAGGAACGTTCCAAGGCGAGGTCATGGTCTTCCTCACATCGAACTCGAACTCGGTCGGTGGATTTGAAAAAATCTCACCACACGCGTCGTTGAATGACGGGTTGTTCGATCTGTTCATTTTGCGGAAATGTAACTTGTTCGAATTCATCCACGTCGTCCGCCTACTCCTGCGGGGTGAGCATTTATCCAGCTCACTCGTCGAGCACGTGAAGACGAGCCGCGTCCGGATGAAGACGACCGAGCCGATGAGTCTCAACATCGACGGCGAGTATGGCGGGGAATGTACAGGTGAGATGCGGAACTTATTCCGTCACTTGACGGTGCTCGCGCCGAACGCCCGAATCCGCGAGATGGAAGATTTGAATGCACAATATGAACGCGAACAGATGATCAAGCAATTGTTCAATGTTTCGCTCGATAAAGCAGAGTGAAAAGATAGGAATGACGACATCAGTCATTCCTATTTGCAATGGAAGGAGCATTCGTATGCTACCAGTGAAAAAGAATGATCGTCTCGATGTCCACGTCCACGACCTGACCCACGAAGGGGCGGGTGTGGCACGTGTCGACGGCTATACGCTGTTCGTGCCGAACGCGTTACCGGGTGAGACGGTCGAAATCGTCGTGACGAAGACGAACAAGCAGTACGGGTTCGCCCGGTTGTTGAACGTGAAAGAAGCGAGCGCCGACCGCGTCGAGCCACCGTGCCCGATTTTTTATCAGTGTGGTGGCTGTCAGCTGCAACACTTCAGTTATGAAGGACAACTTCGCCAGAAACGAGAACGTGTCGTCGATGCGCTCAAGCGTCTTGGTCAGTTCGACGTGCCGGTCCATGACACGATCGGGATGCCAGAACCTTGGCGCTACCGCAACAAGGCGCAAGTCCCGTTCAAACAAGAAGGAGACCGTCTCGTTTCAGGCTTCTATCGTCCTCGTTCCCATGATATCGTCGAGATGAGCGAATGTTTGATTCAAGATGAGCGCAATGATCAGGCGATCCAAGTCGTCCGTGAGGTGTTGGACGCACGTGGCGTACCGGCGTATGACGAGAAGACAGGACGTGGGGTCATCCGTCACGTCATGGCCCGTTACGGGTACCATTCGGGTGAACTCATGATCGTCCTGATCACGAAGACGACGAAATTAAAAGGCGTGAATGAGATCGTCGCCGATATCGTCGAGCGTCTCCCAGACGTGACATCGATCATGCAAAACGTCAACCCGGACAAGACGAACGTCATCCTCGGAGCGAAGAACAAGTTGCTCTATGGTCATGAGACGATTGAGGATAAAATCGCAGGACTCACATTCACGATTTCTCCGCACTCGTTCTTCCAAGTCAACCCGGTCCAAACGGAGAAGTTGTACGGGAAGGCGCTGGAGTACGCACAACTGTCAGGTACGGAACAAGTCGTCGATGCCTATTGCGGCATCGGGACGATCAGTCTGTTCCTTGCTCGGAAGGCGGCGCACGTGTATGGTGTTGAAGTCGTTCCGGAAGCGATTGAGGACGCGAAACAGAATGCGCTTGTCAATGAGATCGACAATGTGACGTACGCATGTGGCGCAGCGGAAGATGTGCTTCCACAGTGGAAGAAAGATGGCGTGAATCCGGATGTCATCGTCGTCGATCCACCACGTAAAGGATGTGCCGAATCGTTCCTTGAGACGATGGTCGAGATGGGACCGAAGCGAATCGTATACGTCTCGTGTAACGTCGCGACGCAGGCGCGCGATATGCGTTACCTCGCTGACCGAGGTTATCGCTTGATGGAAGTGACACCGGTCGACATGTTCCCGCATACGGCGCATGTGGAGACGGTGGCGTGGATGGAGAAAGTAGAATAAGATGAATGTATCATGCCTTCGATTGAATCAATCGGAGGTTTTTTTGCAAACAGTCGAAAGGAGAGTCGGAGATGAGGAAAATCATTGTTCTGGAACACCTGTCGTTAGACGGTGTGATTCAAGCACCAGGTGGGAGAGAAGAAGATTTGAGTGGGGATTTCATGCATGGGGGATGGACGGAACCTTTTTCGAGCCAAGAGCTCGGGATTTGGATTCGGACGCAAATGCATAGTGAGTTTGATTTGTTGCTCGGTCTAAAGACATATGACCAATGGGCGAGTTACTGGCCGAACCACGATGACGTCTGGCCGGAAGCCAATCGGGCGATGAAGTATGTGGTCACGCGGCAGTCAATGGATACAAGATGGGAAGCGACTACGTTTTTGACAGAACCGGTCGAAGTATTGAAGCGACTCAAACAAAAAGAGGGACCCGATTTACACGTCTGGGGAAGCGGTGAACTCGTGCACACGCTACTCGCAAACAATCTCATCGATGAATACCGATTGATCGTATATCCTATCATTATCGGTTCAGGCAAACGACTTTTCCCGGACGGCAACATCTTGCCACTGCAACTCGACGTGATCGAGCAACAGCTGATGCCGAACGGGGTCCATGTTGTTCGGTATGGGCGCCTTCAATCGGAAGGGGGGAAGATATGAGAATCGAGCAACACCTCGAAATGACCGTATCAGAATCGATGGATAAGGAGCTAACTGAGCTATTACAACATGCGTTTCCCTCAATTTATCCGAATCGCCGCTACTTCAAGCAATTACCCCATTTCCGACTCATCGCGTATGAAGACGAACGGATCATTGGACAAGTCGGGTTAGACTTTCGTGTGATGAATATGAACGGGGAATCGATTCACGTGCTCGGCATCATCGATCTGTGTGTCCGGGAAGAAGTTCGGGGACGTGGGGTCGGACGGGCACTGATGGAAAAAGTCATTGCTCTTGGGGAAACGTACCCCATCGATTTTCTTCTGTTATTCGCAGACCGACCAGACCTCTACGAACGCATTGGGTTTCACACGGTATCTAACACATGCACGTGGCTTCAAATCAATGACGAGAATCAGACGACACGCGGAATCGGTGAGGCATCGTTTGAAGAATTGATGATTCGTCAGGTGGGAGACAAACGATGGAGCGACAGAACACTCGATTTGCTTGGATATTTATACTAGGGGGATATCGGTGAATCTTGAACAAGTGACAAAAATGTATGACACGTATGCACAAAAAATCGGGGACCGAAAACAAGTGTATGAAACGATTGCTGATACTTTTGACGTAAAGCAGGCGCTCTATCCAGGGAGTCACGTCGACGTCGCCCCTTCCCTCATGTCATCTATGTCGACAGTTTCAAAGGGACAATTCGTTTCTTCAAGCAAATTGAAACGGTACAGGAGCTGATGGATCAACGAAAGGAATATGATGAGCCGTGTACGATTGAATTTTTTGGTCAGGACTATACGCAGCCGCTCGACATCGAACCCGTTGACTTGATCATCTCGCAATATGCGGGGTTTGTCGGTCAGGCGACGAAACAATATTTGAAGCCGCGTGGCATCTTGCTCTGTAACGATAGCCATGGAGATGCGACGTTGGCGCAATTCGATAAAACGTTCGAGCTGATTGGGGTCATGGGAAGTACAAATGAACTTATTCAGACAGGGCTCGACGATTATTTCCGATTGCCGAAAGGGAAAGACGTCGATGTAGCCGAAGTGAAGAAGACGATGAAAGGTCCAATGTATACGAAGTCAGTTGAGAATTATGTGTTTCAAAAAAGGAGGGATTGAATGAAGCAATATACGATTCGAACTCGTAACGTCCCGCTTTCCCTGCATGACGCGGTCATCACGGAAGCGACTTTTATGGGTTCGACAATCCGTCTCGTTTTTGCGGATGGCATCCGTGACTTGTTCAAGAAAGAAGCGGTATGGACGGGACGTGCCGTCGTGACAATCTCGAACATAGACCGGGATTCTTCGTCGCTCGTCCGCTTCGGTGAATCGTCTTATTCGGTATGTCCGATCGAACAATTGGGTCAGTTTGTTAAAATGGGGCGCTTCGAAATCATCGATGAACTGTACGGATATCGGCAACTATTGTTCCGCTGCATGTGGTTGACCGATACGATGTGTGAGGCGGTGGAGCTGAGTCTATCCCATTCAAGTGAGCTCGTCATCCGATGGGAAGACGAGCCGTCCGAAGCGATGTATGAATCTGAATCATTTTGAGGCAAGTGTGAGACCGACATGATCGGCGACCGCTCGCGCAACATCTTGTTTTGATAGGTGATCTGTTACAATTTTTTCTGCATGGATTTCAGATTGAAATGCGGACTGGCAGCGAACAATCTGCGCTTTCCCCCAAGAGTTGAACCATTCGAAACGTTTATTCAATCGTTTCACGAGCGTCTGTCGATGCGCTTCGAGGATCAAATGACGTACGTCGATCCCGTCCCGCTGAAGCCGACCGATGATTTCGTCTACATACGTTGCGTCCACCAATGTCATGGGAACGAGGATGACCCCATCGAAGGACGTGGCAATCTTCGACAACATCCGATAGTTGAATTCCCGCCATTCCGGATGGTGCTGAAAATCGGGCTGTTGAAGGCTTTTTGGCAATTGGTTCCGAATGAAAATGCCGACTTGTTCCGGGTCGTAGAGAAACGCATTCGGCAAGTGTTTCTCAAGTAGCTTGGCACAGGTTGTCTTGCCCGAACCGAATGCGCCGTTAATCCATATAATCATCAAAGTCCCCCCATTTTTCATCATGTCGTCTTGCAATTATAACGTATAGTTGAGTTTGCAGAATCCTATAGATTGACTAAAGGAGATTGAAACATGTTATCGATTGATGTATATGTTGTCCATGCTTTTTCAAAAGATGGAGAAGGAGGGAATGCGGCTGGGGTCGTATTACATGCAGATGCCTTAACCGAATTAGAAATGAAACAGATTGCGAAGAAGGTCGGTTACAGTGAGACTGCCTTCGTGAGTCAATCGCATCATGCGGATGTCCGCGTCCGTTTTTTCACACCTGAAGAGGAAGTCGACCTCTGTGGTCATGCAACGATTGCAACGTTTCATGTATTGAAAGAACAAGGTCTACTTGGGAGTGGAGGATTTACACAAGAGACGAGAGCTGGTGTGTTAGAGGTCGAGATCCGAAACGATTTGACTATTATGATGCAGCAGCGACTCCCAGAATTTTTACCCGTGACAAATCATCAAGAAATTGCTGATTCACTTAAGGTTCCGCTTGAGGTATTAGATGATCGTTTTCCGATTCTGATCGGTTTCACTGGACTCCGGGATATCCTGATTCCTATCAAATCGCTTACTGAACTATTGTCTATTCAACCGGACTTCGAAAAAGTGAAGGAAATCAGTCGACAATCTGACGTGGTTGGGTACCATCTTTTCACTCTTGAAACGATGGAGGATGGCATCGCCCATACACGAAATTTTGCGCCACTATATGGAATCGATGAAGAATCTGCCACTGGAACGTCGAACGGTGCGCTGGCTTGTTATCTGTTCGAACAATCTCTTGTTTTGAAGAAGTCGTCTACGCTTGTCATGGAGCAAGGATATGGAATGAAACTTCCGTCAGAAATTTTGGTAGAACTAACTGTAGAAGGAAAAGAAATCTCACACGTCACGGTTGGAGGAAAGGCGACTACTCTGAGCGTACAACATCTTGATTTCTAGGAACTCAAAAGACGAGCCGCGGCTCGTCTTTTTCATGCTGTCTTAGGATTAGGTGATTCTGTTTCTCGTAACGCATCGACTCGTTTGTATTCTTCAGTATCGGTCCACATCTCGTCTTTCAACGGATTGAGACGTCGTTTCATAATACGTGATACCTGCATGACGGCGAGCACGACGTTGAGGGCAAGACTGATGAGTGCGAGCGTCCAGTTCGCTGCCGGATTATACGAGACGCTCACGTTGAACGTACTGCCGACCGCAAAGAAGTAAGGGAAGGTCATGACCCACATCATCCAAATCGAGAGCGTTTGGGCACGGTTCTGCATCCATGTTCCTTTCGCCCAAAGGAGGGCAGGGATGGTCGCGGCAATGTTTAACGCAAATCCGGAATAAAATGCGTTACCCGGTGCGCACGAATAGACGTAGGAGATGTTCCAGATTCCATATGCGATGATCCACAATTTCGTCTGGTCCGGCCAAATCATATCGACTCGCTTACCGGACGTCGCAAAGATACCGAACCAGCCACAAATGGTGAGGATGTTCAAAATTCCGGCGAAGGCGTTGACGTAGTTCCACCCACCGGAGATGTAATTCATACCGTCGACGACTCCATCAAATCCCATGAAGCCGACTTGAAACTCCCGTATAACGGCCTCCATGATATTGATGGCAAGAATGGCCGGGACGAGTACTAAATACCAAGGATGTTTCTTATGGTAGTTCGTGAAGCGGATGACCATGTAGATGAGCGAGCCGGCGAGTGCCGAATACACCTTCACCCAATGGAACCACGACGTGATTTCCGAATCGACGACAAACAACCAGATTGGAGTCAGTGCGATCGGTAACGCCATGAACATAAGTTGGCTCGCCCGTTTACCAGAACGGACGAACTCGTTAAACCCCATCAGCAGTCCAAGGACGACGAACCACATGACGACGTTATACCAAGGCATTGATTCGAAGAAAAACATAACATGACACTCCTTTCGAAAATGAGATAAACAGAAATAAATGCAGTGACTAAACATACCGAACGTTCGTTATGTTTATGTGAAAAGTGTAACAAAATATTGTAAACGCTGTCAATAGGAGGTGGGAGCTCACATGGAAGTGTCGAAAGTTTGCCACATCATTATGGTATAATGAGCGTTGAAAACAGAGGAGGGTGCGAGATGATGATGAACGAAGGAAAGTTGAAAATCTTACAAGCTGCGCGTGAAATCATCGTCGAACAGGGCATCAAAGGCACGACGCTCCGAGGGATTGCGGAGCGGGCCGGATTCAGTACGGGTGCGATTTATCATTACTACACGTCCAAAGAGGCGATTCTATATGACGTGATGGACGAGGGGCTCGGTGAGGTCAAACGCATTGAGACCGTCTCCCATGACGATCGAAAGGAAGCGGCGGTGATTATCCAGGAAATCTATGAAGGTATGCAGGAACGCCTTCAAAAAGATGCGGAGAGCCGACTTCAATTTTATCTCGCCCACGAAGCGATGATTGGCAATGAGGACATCGAACAAAAGTTCAAAGAGAAATATGAAGATTGGATTACACGGATTGAGGCAATCTTTGTACGGGCTTACGGAGTCGAGCAAGGGCCGATGACTCGGGCGGTCGCGACATGGACGATGGCCGGGATTGACGGGATGGTGCTCCAGACGCTACTTCGCACGGGAACGATTGAACCGGAATACACGAATCGTGTGCTTCATTACTTATTGACCGAAGGATTCCCGCACTTTTTTCAACTCATTCGCTCGAAAGAAACGGATCATGAGTAATGTCAGTTGATACAATCCGACGGACATAATAGAATAGATAAGTGATTTTGTTGGACTGTATGGATGAAAGGAACTGATTTTACGATGAAAGAAAACTTTTGGCGCGACCTTCCGCGTCCGTTCTTTATACTTGCCCCGATGGAAGATGTGACCGATGTCGTCTTCCGTCATGTCGTCGCCCACGCGGGACGCCCGGACGTCTTCTTCACAGAATTCGCGAACTCGGACAGCTATTGCCATCCGGAAGGAAAAGGTAGCCTCCGTGGTCGTTTGACGTTCACTGAGGACGAACAGCCGATGGTCGCCCACATCTGGGGAGACAATCCGGAATATTTCCGTCAAATGAGTATCGGGATGGCCGAGATGGGCTATAAAGGACTCGATATCAATATGGGTTGCCCGGTCCCGAACGTGGCGAAACGTGGGAAGGGGAGCGGTCTTATTCTCCGTCCGGAAGTTGCAGCTGAGCTCATTCAAGCAGCAAAAGCCGGTGGTCTCCCTGTCAGCGTCAAAACGCGTCTAGGTTTCGCGAAGCTCGATGAGTGGCGTGACTGGTTGACGCATCTCTTGAAACAAGACATCGCCAACTTGTCGATTCACTTGCGCACGCGCAATGAGATGAGTAAAGTCGACGCGCACTGGGAAATGATCCCGGACATCGTGAAGTTGCGGGACGAGATCGCCCCGGATACGCTCATCACCATCAACGGGGACATCCTCGACCGTCAAATGGGACTCGAGCTCGTTGAGAAATACGGGGTCGATGGTGTCATGATCGGTCGCGGGATTTTCAAGAACCCGTTCGCGTTCGAGAAAGAGCCACGCGAACACTCGATGGAAGAACACCTTGATCTATTGCGTCTGCAATTGGACCTTCAGGATAAATTCCAAGAAGACGTGCCGCGTTCGATTTCGAACTTGCACCGTTTCTTCAAGATTTATGTCAAAGGATTCCGTGGGGCGAGCGAGCTACGCCATAACTTGATGGAAACGAAATCGACGGATGAGGTACGAGCGTTACTCGATGCCTTTGTCGAGAAATATCATGAAGAAGAGGCAGCACTCGCTGAGGCGGTCTCGACAGTCGAATAGTTTTTTGAAGGGGGTCAGTGAATACTGAGTCCCTTTTTTATATGAAAAATAGTAGATGACGATGAAACGTTTAATCTGGCTGATTCGTATGTAATGAGTGGAAAGAAGAGGAGGGGTGAAGATGAGCGAATGGCGCGAATCAGCAGTCGGGCTAGGACTTGTATTTGGCACGGTTAGCGGAATCGTCATCTCTTTATTAGTTGATTTTCCGTTTATATACGGTATTGTCATCGGTTCAATCATCGGATATGTGATTGGTCTTTTCATATCCATTCGTGCGATCAAACGATAGCGACCCATTACTAAAACAAGAGGGGGCTTTTACATGAGTGAATTCCAATTTATTGTGAGCGATCACCCACTAAAAGAAGTCGAAAATCCATATGGTGAGTTCTTATCTATCAACGAGGCCATCCAAAAAGGCTTCGTGTTGCCTGACATTCTGACAGACGTCGAGGACCTCGACCGTGATGAAAAGATTTTGATGAACGTCGAGTCGGAAGAGCAACTTGACGAGATTGAGATTAAACATAGTCTCTATTATGCAGTGGAGAACGTCGAGGCGTATTCTTCAAAACCGCACGTAGTAGAGTTGCGTTGGCGTTATTCCGATGCGAGAGCCGAACAGCTCGTCGAGTATATAACCGACCATTTGAAGACGGCGGAGGAAGTCGAGATTTGGAAAGTGTGGGTCGATGAACAGACCGAGCCGAAAGTTCAATCCATCAAGCTCGACGAGTTGACGATTGATGCATTACGATTCTTAGGTGAAGTCGGATTCGTACGACCGGAGTGCCTTCGAGTTACAACATCCTAATCCGCGTGCAAATAACGTATTGTCCTCCCTGACGAGATTTCTCGTTAGGGATTTTTGATTTCTCACCTCACTTGAATAAAGACTGCTATATTATGGGGAGAAGAGTCAGGAGGGAATACCATGCATATTCTAATCGTAGAAGACGACCGGACAATAGCCTCCGGTCTCCAATATTCACTCGAACAAGAACAATTTAGAACAACGTTATGCCAAAACGTGGCTGACGCGACGCTCATGATTGAACAACAGTTACATACAATTGATTTATGCCTCTTTGATTTGTCACTGCCAGATGGGAGTGGATATGACTTATGTCGGCTCGTAAAGCAACAACAAGACATCCCTGTCATCTTTCTGACGGCATTCGATGATGAAGTGAATGTGGTGATGGGACTCGATATGGGAGCGGACGACTACATCACGAAACCGTTCCGTGTCCGAGAACTCGTTTCACGAATTCACTCGGTACTTCGTCGATACAATAAAAACGTACGCTCGCCTCTGTTGACGATTGGTCCAGTTGAAATCAATACGCAAGATGCAAAAGTAAAAAAGAATGGGAACGAAATTTTGTTGACAGCGCTCGAGTATCGTTTGTTGCTCATCTTTGGGAGGCATACAGGGCAAGTGTTGTCACGGGCCCAACTACTCGATCAGATTTGGGATGTGGGTGGGGAATTCGTGAACGATAATACGTTGACCGTTTATATTAAGCGACTCCGCGAGAAACTAGAGGATGATCCACAACACCCGATGCTTATTACGACTGTGCGTGGAATCGGATACAAGGTGGGGCGTTAATATGTTGCGAAACCAAGAAATAAGAATATACTTGTTCACTTGTCTATTTTTTATTGGAATAGCTGTAGGTATTGCCGTCTTATTCATGTCCATAGAGGCGGCCGTTCTGGTCGTCCTATTAGCAATCATACTTTTCGGCGTTACGTATCGTTTCACGGCATGGCGTTATCGAGAAATCGAGCAGCTCTCGGGATATCTTCAAGAAATCAGTAATGGCAACTATACATTGGATGTCCGTGATAATCGCGAAGGGGAGCTCAGTTTGTTAAAGAGCCAACTCTACAAAGTGACGAAAATGCTATCTGAACAAGGAGCGCATCTTGAAGAAGATAAACAGAAGTTAACGGATGCGATCTCCGATATCTCCCATCAATTGAAGACACCGCTCACCTCGATGACCGTCATGGCGGATCTCCTCAGTGACCCTCGTCTATCCGAGGAAAAGCGTCAAGAATTCACCCATAACGTACAAGTACAACTTGAACGAATGGAGTGGCTCTTGTCTTCTCTTCTCAAACTATCAAAAATTGATGCCGGGACAATACATTTCAAGCGCGAATTGGTATCTGTCCCTGCGCTCATTGAAGCCGTAGCGGAACCGATGCTCGTACCGATTGATATTAAAATGCAACGACTTCACGTTCAAGGCGAAAAAGATGTTACATTCGAGGGTGATTTGAAGTGGACGACAGAGGCACTCATCAACATCTTAAAAAATTGCGTGGAGCATACGCCGGAACAGGGCGATGTATTCATCGAGTTCAGTGAAAATACGCTGTATACAGAAATTGTGATTCGTGACACGGGGATTGGCGTCGCAAAACAAGACCTCCCGTACATTTTCCAACGGTTTTATAAAGGTGTGAATGCGAGCGAAGAAAGTGTCGGGATTGGGCTTGCCATGGCACACAGTATCATTATGAGCCAGGAAGGTGAGTTGACTGTTCGAAGCGAACCTGGGGTCGGAACGGATTTTCATATTCGCTTCTATAAAGCAGTTGTCTGACCGCTAAGTGACGAAATCGTCACTTTCGAGTCACAGACGAGTCACACTCACTCGGTACACTCGAAGTAGATCAAGTACTGGAGGGTGCAAACATGAACATATTAGAAGTGCAAAACTTATCGAAAGTATACGGCAAGGACGAGATGGAGGTCAGAGCGCTCGATGACGTCTCGTTCACGGTGAAGAAAGGTGAATTTGTCTGTATCGTCGGGCCTTCGGGTTCGGGGAAATCGACATTGTTGCATTTACTTGGTGGTGTCGATGTGCCGACGAGTGGACAGGTGTTGATTGATCAAACAGACATTTATGCATTGGACGAGACGCAGCTTGCCATTTTCCGTCGTCGACAGATCGGTTTGATTTATCAGTTTTATAACTTGATTCCGATTTTAACGGTCGAAGAGAACATCACGTTACCGATGCTATTAGATGAACAAAAAGTGGATATCGCGCACTTGGAACGCATCATCGGTATCTTGGGCTTGTCAAACCGATTGACCCATTTACCAAATCAATTATCGGGCGGGCAACAGCAGCGCGTTTCCATCGGGCGGGCACTGATTAGTAATCCAGCTATTATCTTAGCCGACGAGCCGACAGGAAACTTGGATAGTCAAAATAGTGAAGAAATCATGAGCCTGTTAAAACTGTTCAATAAGAAATTCAATCAAACGCTCATCATCATTACCCATGACGAGCGGATTGCCTTACAGGCGGATCGTATCATTTCGATTGAAGATGGCAAGATTGCGAAGAATGAGGTCGTCCGCGCATGAACATCATCAATAAAATGACACTTCGGCATTTGCGCGAGAACAAACGACGCTCGCTTGTTACAATCATCGGAGTCATCATCTCTGTATCGATGATTACAGCTGTCACAACGCTCGGATCTTCTTTTTTGGATTTGATGATTCGTCAAGACATTGCAGATAACGGAGAATGGCATGTTCAGTATCTAGATACAAACGAAAAGCAAGTCGAAGCTATTCGGGATGATGCGAACACGAAGGCTGTCATCCTTTCAAATGATGGTTATGCTCAACTAGAAGAGTCACAAAATGCTTACAAACCATACTTATATGTTCGAAACTATAACACATCCGGATTGAAGAGTTTTCCAATTGACTTGACTGAGGGGCGTCTACCGGAAAAAGAAGGCGAAGTCGTCATTTCAGAAGGGATTCGCCAAAATGCCCTCGTCACCTATAACATCGGTGATGAATTGACACTTGAGATTGGAGAGCGGATTGATCCGTCATCAGGTTACGTGTTGACACAAAATGATGGTTTGATCCGAGAAGATGAGACGATTCTCGAACAATTAAACATTGAGGATACGGTGACATTGACGGTTGTTGGAACGATGGCTCGACCTGACTGGGAACCGACTTGGTCGCCAGGGTATACAGTCGTCGGATTCATCGATGATCAAGAATTGAATGGAGCAAAAGTCGATACGTTCGTCGCCTTGAACGATGTAGACAACTCGATTTATTCGGAAGCGAAACAGTTGATGACCGAACAGAACATAGAACGTGTCGCCTATAATTCCTCGTTGCTTCGTTATTATGGAGTGACAAATGACGATGGATTGCGTAAAACGCTATATGGATTTGGTGGAATCATCATGGCGGTCATTGTGATCGGTTCGATTTCTCTAATCTATAACGCATTCGCCATCAGTGTGTCGGAGCGTTCTCGTTACCTCGGAATGTTGGCAAGTGTCGGGGCTACGAAGCGACAAAAGCGGAACTCGGTCTATTTTGAAGGGATGGTCATTGGGGGAATTAGCATTCCACTCGGTATCCTGGCGGGGATTACGGGTATTGCGTTCACATTCCTATTCATCAATGCATTTGCCGAAAAAGCGTTAAACGTGACGGAGAAGTTTGAAGTTGTCGTCACACCGATTACTTTACTATTAACTCTCTTCATTTCGAGCGTAACCATTTTCATTTCCTGCTATCTTCCGGCGCGTCGAGCCTCAAAGATTTCTGCGATTGACGCCATTCGGCAAACGCAAGATGTACGATTGACGTCAAAACAAGTGAAGACGTCAAAACTAGTTCGTCGTCTTTTCGGTTTAGAAGCAGAGATTGGGTTGAAGAATACGAAGCGCAACCGTAAACGGTATCTGGTTACCGTCTTCTCGCTCGTCATCAGTATCGTCCTGTTTTTAGTGGTCAGTTACTTCACTGATCGTCTCGAACAGTCCCTTGACATGTCTCAAGCAGACTATGATTTCGATATTCTTGTGAATGGTTCAACGCTTGATCAAAATGATTTACGACGTTATGAATCGTTAGATCATGTGACGAACGGAACATATTTTGAAAATGCAACGGTCCAAACGATGGTCAGCAAATCTCAATTACCGAGTGCGATTACCAAGAACGAGAATTTGGCATCAACGATCGTTGACGGAAAATTTATGTACTACGTATCCCTCTATCAATTAGATGATGAAAGTTTCAATGCGTACTTGAAACAAATCGGAGCGCCTGTCAGTCGTTTTGAAGACGGGGACGTACCAGGAGCCGTCTTGATTGATGAGATCTCGTATCAAGACATGGATCAGAAAAAATTCATCACTTCAGAGACGGTCGAAACAGAAATCGGTGATACGTTTGAATTGAGGGACGAGAATGCAACGGGCGACGCGGCACCGCTTAAAACGATTCAAGTTGGCGCAATGACAGATATCGCCCCGACCGGTGTGATGACAGGTTCTCTTGGATGGCTAGATGTGATAGTACGAGAAGGGACGTTTGAAGAAGACGCAATCGGGGATTTGATGAAACAATCGAGTCCGTCAATCGCGTTGAATACAGATGACCCCGAGGACACACAACAAGTGATTGAAGCGGAACAGAATTTGGATTTGTATGTCTTTAACGTATCGGAACAACGGGAACAACAAGAACAGATGTTGTTACTTTTATCAATATTTGTGTACGGGTTTATCGTGCTAATTTCGCTAATCTCGATTGCGAACATTTTTAATACGATTTCAACGAGCGTCTCACTTCGTCGTCGTGAGTTTGCGATGCTTCGTTCGGTTGGGATGACTCCGAAAGGATTCAATAAGATGGTGTACTATGAAAGCATTTTTTATGGGGTGAAAGCCCTTGCGTATGGGATTCCCATCAGTCTTCTCATCATGTACCTCATCTATCGAGCGCAAATCAATACGTTTGATGCTCCGTTTACCTTGCCGTGGAATAGCATTTTGTTTGTCGTCATCATGATTTTCATGATTGTGGGTGCCTCGATGCTATATTCCGTTTCAAAAATAAAGAAAGATAACATTATCGACCGATTGAAACAAGAAAATGATTAAGTAGATTATTGAAAAATTCATGACAAACCATGAAGTACAAAACAAGGGGCTCAGTACATATTGAGTCCCTTTTTTATGATGTCAAGACAAACAAAACACGATTACCAAAACTATACGAAGAACGACCAAAATAAAAATATTATGTCACAGCTCTTGTTAATTAACCAAAAATAGGATATTTTTGATATATCGGATGACGATATAACGAAGAACGATACAAAGGAGCGGGATACGTGACACAACAGTCAAGTACAGGCGCATTAACCGAGGCGGTTTATTATATATTATTATCTCTGCAAGTCCCGAGGCATGGGTATGGGATGATGCAATTCGTTCAAGAATTGAGCAATGGGCGGGTCCAACTCGCGCCAGGTACGTTATACGGCGCCCTCAGTAGTCTAGTAGAGAGAGGTTGGATTCGGGCGCTCGAAGGTACGGGGCGGAAGAAAGAGTATGAAATCACGGCAACTGGTCGAGAGGCACTTCGGTCGGAATTAAGGCGACTAGAAGAACTGGTGCAGCACGGACATGAATGGACGAAGGAGTTGGATACATGAAGACGAAAACGGTCTATCGCATATTTGTTGATTATGAGAAGGAAGAGAAGTGGCTCAATGAGATGGCTCAAACCGGTTGGGCGCTCGAATCCTTTCGTTTGATGCGATATGTGTTCAAACAAGTTGAACCTGGGACGTTCACCTACCGAATCGAATTGTTGTCCAACTTACCTTCTCACCCCGAGTCGAAGGCGTATATGGAATTCTTAGATGAAGTTGGAGTCGAAGTGGTCGATACGTCGTATCGGTGGATCTTTTTACGAAAACGAACGAGTGACGGACCGTTCCAATTGTATTCGGATTTTGATTCGATGATTCAGCGGGAGAAACGAATCATCCAACTGTATGGAGCAGTGGGACTCGCCAATTTTGTTGTGGTGGTAGCGAATCTTTCCAATCCATATGCGCAGTGGACCATCCTATTGAACATAGCTGTCGTCGCGATGTTGGCTTATGCGGTCCAACATCATACTCGGAAAGTTAGGACACTAAAAGGTCTCAAAGCGATTGGAGAGATGAAGTCGTCAGATTGAGCGCATAGGTTAGGAGGAGCAAGATGGATTCACCAGAATGGAAAGATTGTATCATTTGTTTTGGGTTGATTGCGGGGACGACACTCGGTGTAATCCTCTCGTTCTTCTTCCATATTCAATTGACATATGGGATTGCGAGCGGGGCGATGATTGGCTACATTGGCGGGCTTGTCGTATCGATTTGGAAGCA
Source organism: Exiguobacterium sp. S3 (assembly GCF_018617295.1). GTDB lineage: Bacteria > Bacillota > Bacilli > Exiguobacteriales > Exiguobacteriaceae > Exiguobacterium > Exiguobacterium profundum. The sequence continues at coordinate 800,923 of NZ_JACSJW010000001.1, read as the reverse complement.
ATGATGAATCAGGATAACATTCCTCGTCTCGATGACGAGGTTTTTTTTGATAGATTGTGACGGATGATATGAGGTTGGGATCTATAGTTATAGAGGGATTATTACGAAGGGGGTAACTGGATGGATGACCAGGTCATCATCGATTGGTACTGGGAACGATCGGAGTATGCGATTGTCGCGACGAAGAAGAAATACGGAAGCTATTGTCATCGTGTTTCTTATAATATTCTACAGAATCGCGAAGACACAGAGGAGTGTTTGAACGATTTATATATGAAAGCGTGGGAGTCGATCCCGCCGACACGTCCGCTTCGACTCGGAGCGTATTTGACGAAGATCGTGCGAAATCTCGCATTACAGCGTTATAAGAAGAATCATGCAAAAAAACGTGGCGGTGGGGAAGTACCGCTCGTCTATGAAGAACTAGAACATGTCCTTACGGAATCGATGAAAGACGAAGACCTCGTCGACGTGTTGAATGAATTTCTAGCAGACCTACCTCGACTGACAAGGGTGATGTTCATGCAACGTTATTTCTATTTACACTCGATTCAAGAAATTGCAACGACACATCAGCTCGGTGAGAGCCATGTCAAAATGACCTTGAAGCGCACGCGGGATGCGTTACAGCGAGCGCTTGAAGCAGAAGGAGTTCGCGTATGAAAAGTGAGCAGATCCTTCGACTACTCGGGGAAGTCGATGACCGGTATATAGAGGAATCGATGATGATAGAGCGAAAACCTTATCAACGACTGAAATGGGGAGCAGGACTCCTCATCGCTGTCGCTGCGGGATTCATGCTCTTCACATCGAATGTCTGGAACGAACAAATCCCGCTATCCACGGATTCTACTGCGACTTCCGTTCACATTGTCGATCAATCAAAAGTAAAACCAAATATTTCCGAGGAAAATATGATGGAGATGACAGAGGATGAACTATTCTCAAAATGGGATCCGGTCGTGGTCAGAGGAACGGTCACGGATATTTGGCATATCGAGATTGACTTCAACGGAGAGACAGAATATCAGTCTCTTATCAAGATACAGGTATCCAACGTGTATCGTGGGGATGTGCGAGTCGGGCAAGATTTGATTGTTCGTGCTGATGCCATCAAGGAAACCGGACAGACAACAGATGCGTCCGTTATCTCGCACGTGAAACAAGGCATGGAAGGGATTTTCATGCCGATTCCATACGATGACGAGTTTGTCTGGGAACAAAATGAAGCGACACTTCGATTGAAAGACATTGCCGATTACGGTTTTCCGGATGGGGAACGCTATCTGTTTTTAGATACGCCGAACGGATTGTTGTTCGAGCGGGATGCTTACCCGTCCTTACAAGGTTTGGACTCACTCGATGAAGTAGAGCACTGGATGATGACGCGATTTTCAGAATAATGGAGAACTCAAATCGATAAGGGGGAAATGGATATGGAACGGAAGATTACCGTAAAAGGGACAGGGAATGTCTCATCTCGACCTGATTTGATTGTGATTCACATGGACCTTCTCTCGAAAGCGCCACGATACGAAGATACGATGACCGAGGCGACAAGTGCGGTGTCCCATCTTCAAAAAGCCATCACGAGCGCAGGGTTTGACAAGACGGACCTTAAAACGAGTGACTTTTCCATCGATACGGAATATGAGAGCTATCGTGATCGAGATGAGAATTATCGGTCGCGGTTTGTCGGATACGTCTGTAAACAGAAGACGAAGCTCGAATTTGCGCTCGATACGTCCAAACTATCGGACGTCATCGAACAAATCAGTCAATCTCGCGCAAATCCTACACTCTCCATTCGTTTCACGATGAAAGACCCGAATACGATTGAAGATCAGCTATTGGTGAGTGCTGCGGAGAATGCGAAGAAACGAGCAGAACTCCTTGCGAAGGGAGCAGGCGCTGAACTAGGGGACTTGCTTCAAATTGACTACACGTGGGGGGAGATTCACCTGTTTTCGCCTACAAACGTCCTCTATAGTCAGGACGTCGTCTATTCGGAATCACGGATGCCCGAACTCGAACCAGATGACATTGACGTCAGTGATTCGGCGACATTCGTCTGGAGTCTCAAATGAGGCGACTGATTTTCTTGATGCTCCTTTCACTCTCAATTGCGCTGCCCGCATCTGCCCTTTCCTGGGCCTATACGTTTGTCGTGTTCGACCGAAACGCATATGAAGTGCTCGACACAACGATCGAGGAGGATGCACTAGGTGACGTGATCGGTGAAGTGGAAACAGTGGTCAATGATGAGACGGGACGTTACTATGGGAATGCTTCGAACGGATATCCGATTGGGACGGTGTACCGTGAAGTCGACGGGGAGTCTGTGGAAGACGTCATTGCGGTCGAGGACGGTTCGGAGTGGAAGCGAGCGGAGTATCGATTCGAAGCACCGTATCATTCACGTGATTTTATCACTTTCTTCGGCTATTTGCTGCTCGGGATGGGCATCATCATGATAAGTTGGTCGTTCTTCAAGCGAAGTTCGCTGTACCAAAAAGAAGCATGAACGAACGTGAAAATGGGAACGGGAATAAAGAAAGGTTCGGTAAAGGGGGATTTATCATGAACATCTTGATTATTTTTGACTCACTATATGGTCATACTGAAAAGATTGCTCATGCGATGCAGCAAGAGCTGTCGAAAGACCATGAGGCACGTATGGAACACGTATTGAATATTGGATTAGGCGACTTGGCACATGTCGACCTGGTCATCATCGGCTCACCGACACATGGGGGATACGAAACGGAAGACATTAAAGTATTTTTGGACGGAATTTCGGACAATGCGTTACGAGGGAAACGGACGGCTGCCTTTGACACGAGTGTCGTCAAAGAGAAACAGAATCCGATACTTGGTAAAATCATTGATTGGTTCGGTCATGCCGTCAATCGGGTCGAAGGGGAAATGATTGAAAAAGGGGCGACGGGTGTCCAAAAAGAGTCGTTCCTCGTCGATGGGACGACGGAGATGTTGAAGGAAGGCGAACTCGAACGCGCGAAAGCGTGGGCGCGTGAGTTGGTCGGATAATACACGAAACGCATTCTGATAACAGAGTGCGTTTTTTAGTTGAAGAGGACGAGAAGAAGAGAAAAGCGGGTAAATATATAGTATTCAACTCTTCAGAGAGGAAGCTGGTTGTGATGAAAAAAATGGAGCGGGATGTATTGGTCGGTTGGATTGTCGTCGTGCTTGTCCTCTTGATGCATTTTCTGATCACCATGTCTCTTGGCAACTCGTACTTTGCTGAAAGTTCGTTGAATCGAATGTTGTGGCTTTCGAGTTTTCCGGCATTCTTAATCGCATTCGTCGCAGCCATCTTCCAAAAAACGAACACTGTCTTCCTAGCGGTTCGTCGTGGGCTACTGTGGACCATCGAGTTGATGGTCGCCTTCACCATTCTCGCTTGGGTGTTCCGTTCTTTCGAAGGACTGTATGCGAATGCTGGTCTCTACTGGTTGTTCGGTGCCGTCTTAATTGGACCAATCTTTTATATGATGGCGTTCCGACGTCAACATTCGAAACGAATCCGCACCCCTTGATTGAAACGCTTCCTCTCAAAGGAGGCGTTTTTAGATTGCCTCAGGATGGGAAAGGATAGAGAGAAGAGAGATTGGAGGAGAGTGCGATGAGCCAGTATTTTTCATCATCTTACGAAGAGTCGCGAGAGAAGTTCTTGAACTTACTGTCTGAAGTGAAACGATTTTATCCGAAAGCGGAGCTGTTGACACACTCGATCGGGGATGAGAGTATCGACGTCATTTTAGGAGAACCGAAACGAGAACGAAAAGCGATGATTCTCATGACGATCGGGGAACATGGGATTGAAGGGTATGCGGGCGCCGCGGTGACCCATCAATTTGTACAAACGCAACTCGCGCATGTCCATCATGAGACGACGGGGATTTGTCTCATACATGCAGTGAATCCATGGGGGATGAAACACTTTCGACGTGTCAATGAACACAATGTCGATTTGAACAGAAATTACGTCATTGATCGTGAGTCGATCCCATATAACGTGAACCGTGAATATGAGCTGATGCGCCATCTCTTCGTACCGGATGGAGTAATTGACGACTACCATGAGGCGCGTGAACAGATCTATTCATTTCTCGGCTCTGGAATTAAGCTTGATGGCTTCAAAGCGATGAGTGGAGCAAAAGGGATGGGGCAATATCAATTCCCGAAAGGTGTGTATTACGGGGGAGAAGAAGACGAACCGTCTGCCATCTTTTTAAAAGGGATTCAACATGATTTACTTGAACGCTACGGAAAAGTCGTCCATCTCGATTGGCATACCGCACTCGGACCGACGAACGAGGTCACGATGGTCATCAGCAAACGGGACGGTCGCACGGAAGATGAGTTAAAACAAGCGTACGGTCTAGACAACGTCAACGTGTATGACCCGGACGAGGTACTCGGAGATTCGACGAATCATTTTTACTACGTGCGCGATACGGAATACCCGGACAAGGGTCTCGTTTCTGCCTTATTTGAATTCGGTACGTTTGGGACGTCGACAAAAGCATCCATCCGTGAATTTTTAACGATTATTTTAGAGAACCGGCTGTACTTTGAAGGGACAAAGGACCCTGAGGCACGAAACGGTATTCAAAACGAATTCATGGCGATGTTCTATCCGGAAAACGCGGATTGGCGAGAAGCTGTTTTACGAGAAGGAGCGAAAGCCGTTGAAGGTTATCTAAAAGGTGAAGCGCTCTGGCGCGACACATAAGAGGGTTTCTCGAAGTCGGAATAGGGAATAATGAGGTTGTGAGTGTTTTCGCTAAATAATGACTGTGGAGGTTGGATGATGGGATATATTACAGCACATGACGGTACAAATCTATACGTAGAGGATGTCGGGTCTGGGGAACCGATTGTCTTCTTGCACGGTTGGCCAGTAAACAACAATATGTTCGAGTATCAGAAGAATGCGCTCGTCGAAGCGGGATATCGCTACATCGGCATTGATTTCAGAGGATACGGGAAATCTGATGCCCCGGCGACAGGTTATGACTATGAGACAATGGCGTCTGATGTGCATATGGTCGTCTATGGACTTGGCTTAAAAAACTTCACGCTCGTCGGTTTTTCAATGGGTGGGGCGATTGCAGTTTGCTACGCAGCCGACTATAAAGAGGATGGACTCAACAAATTGGTCTTGGCCGGAGCCGCGGCACCAATCTTCACACAGCGTGCAGATTATCCATATGGAATGACAACGGACGATGTCGACGCGTTGATTGACGATACACGGGCCGACCGACCGAAGATGCTCGAAGGGTTCGGAGAAATCTTCTTCGAGAAAGAACATTCGAAACCGATGCAAAACTGGTTCCACCATCTCGCGCTCGTCGCGTCGAGCCATGGGACGATTGCCTCGGCACAGGCGTTACGTGACGAAGATTTACGAGATGCCCTGCCAAAAATTGATGTCGAGACGTTGATCATCCATGGAGTACATGATAAGATCTGTCCTTTCGCATTCGCCGAGCAGATGGAGCAAGGCATCTCGAACGCGCGAATCGAGCGCTTTGAAGAGAGTGGACACGGTACGGTGTTGGATGAACGAGAGAAATTTAACGATACGTTGTTGCAGTTTGTTCAATAATCGATGGCCTCCGAATCGGGGGCTTTTTGTATGTCGATAAGGGTAAGAACCAACGAAAACGGGTATAATTCAATTGGAGTTCCCTTCCATTTTTTGAATCACTGAAACATCGCTGTGACTAGAGTCACGATGTTTTTTTGTGTTGTTTTGGAGAAAGGGGGATAAAACCAGATTAGAACATGGATTTAGTTCAACCTGTCCTACCATTCATGGTACAATAGCGGGGTGGATTAACAGATTGAGGAGAGATTTAAATGAATATCGCTTTCTTTTTATATCCGAAAGAAGACGTCAAATATTTGGACCCCGAATCAACGGTACGACAAGCACTTGAAAAGATGAAGCATCATCGATTCACGTCTGTCCCACTCGTTTCGGAGAACGGATTTTACGCCGGGACGATGACAGAGGGGGATTTACTCTGGGCACTCGCAGAACAGCTTCGCGGGGAAGAAGACTATGAAAAAGTGCTCCGGACACGTCTAAAAGACATCAAGCAACGTGTTCGCTATAAGCCGGTCTCGATTACGGCACAAATTGAAGAGCTCGTCGATGCGATCACGGACCAAAACTTCGTGCCGGTCGTCGATGATGGAAAGTATTTCATCGGCATCATCCGACGCCGTGACATCATCGAGTATTACTCGACAAAGTTGAAACAATTGGAAGATAAAGTGAACTAAGACAGTAAACCAATCTGAAAAAATCAGGTTGGTTTTTGTATGTATGAATACAAACAGTAGGGAGGAAAGCTATCGATGGAAGCACGAGTCATTGAATCGATTGAGTTATGGTTTCAAGAAGCAGGATCTGAGGAAGCAGTGAACTTTATTGATTTCATGCTGTTTTTAAACGAGTCCGCCTACTCTTTACTCCATCGCGACACGCTACATGGAATCTTGACGTATCATGTCCGATATGAAGACGGTACCTCTCAGTCTGTTTCATACGACAAAGATGAGTGGATTGACTATAAACGGAATGAATGGCAAACAGGTATGAATGGCGGTGAGTGGATATGGTGGCTTGTCGAACGGTGGCGTTTTGTTGTGGAGTGGCGCAACGGTCGGGACTTCCGGACGGGTAACATACTCGAGGAAAACGACTATGGAATAGTTCCTTACGGTAAAATTCAAGACCTCGACATCCTACTATATTCAATTATTGAAAATGATACGCTTAACACAAAAGCATTAATCAAAAAGGGATATTACCATGACCCGCTGTTAAATGAGTGGATTGCAATTCCAAATTCAACGGATTGCCTACGACCACTCGTATTGGCCTTCTGTTATGACGAAGGAATCATCAAAGCACCCCGAACCATCAAACAGATTGATGTGACTTTTATCGATTTGATGACAGGAAAGGTCCAATCGCTTGCGAATGCACTTGAAACATATGAGAAGCCGGCAAATCTCGATTTAGATGATATGGAGTATCGCGATGACATGTTTTATCGTGATACGTCAATTCAAGGGACGATTCGTTATGAAGTAACGTATAAGGACGGAAGAGTCCAATATGTCGAACATGACAAATCAGAAATATTTATGGACTGGGATATGGCAATCATCGATTGGTTTTTTCATCACTGGGAAAATCTGTACGAAGCTTATGCCGAAAAATCTTTTCCATCAGGTCGGCCGTTACAACGTTTTGAATCAAAATTTGATTACTGGAAAGCCATGCTATCTCCTGAAGAATGGGAAGAGTTTATTCATTCAACAGATCCCTTCGACCAGCGACTTTTAACGGATTGGGAACCACATGATGAGATTCAAGATGCAAAAGAGCAGTTTGAGATGATGTTTCATCAAGCAGCGGAGCTCTACCTTGAGGATTTGCGTCACGGATTCTATGAAGATCAACTGTTAGAAGAGCGGATTGACGTCAAAAGCTCGTTCGATGCTGTGATTGCGCTTTACAAAGAAATATCCGAGGCAGAGCAGAAAAGGCGAACGAGGGAGCAACTGCTTTATGGGGAAAAGGATGAAAGCAACGCTAATTGATTGAATAAAGACTATGGAAAAATAGGGACATTCCTTATACTTATACGTATAGAGTCAAGACATACAAGGAAGGAGTGACAATGAATGGCGATGCCCGATCTGCATATGCTGCGTGAATCGCTCAAACCGGATTGTGCGAATTGTTTCGGTCTCTGTTGTGTGGCGTTCCACTACTTGAAGTCTGAGGATTTCCCGATTGATAAACCCGCAGGACAGCCGTGTGTCCATTTGGCAGATTCGTATGCCTGCAACATCCATTCCGAACTGCGTGAGCGAGGCTTCAAAGGATGTACGGTGTACGACTGTCTCGGGGCCGGGCAGTTCGTGTCACAAGTGACGTTTCACGGACGAAGCTGGCGGGAGGACGATGTAGACGGCACGCGTATGTTCGCGACGGTACCAATCATGAACCAAGTCCATGAGCTGTTGCTCTACATCACTGACATCCTGACCTGGGAGATTCCTGGGCACGATGCTCGGTTACTCGAGACGTTATTGGGAGAGCTACTGGCTTTCCGTGAGTTGCCGCCTGAACAGTTGACCGGGACGGCGCTGATGGCATTCCGACAACAAGCCCGCCCATTGTTCGTCCGACTCAGTCAGCATATACGTGTGGAAGGATTGAAACAGGACGACCTGAAGTTGACGTCACGACACGAACAAGACCGGGCCGATTTGATTGGTCGAAACTTGAGTCGACACGATGTCAGAGGCACGTGTTACCGGGGTGCCCTGTTGATTGGCGCTAACTTACGTGGGCAAGACCTGTCCTATGTCGACTTCATGGGCGCCGACGTACGAGATCTCGATGTGCGAGGAGCTGTATTAACCGACGGTCTGTTTTTGACACAGATGCAAGTGAACGCGATGAAAGGGGACCGGCAGACAAGACTGGCACCCGTTTACACGCGACCGAGCCATTGGCTGTAACGCAAAAGACGACTTTCACGGGGGAGGTCGTCTTTTTGAATACCTGGAGTTTACGAAAGCGGTGGGAAATGGGGGAGCACATATTCCCCAAGCTCCTCGATGACCTCGTCGGCCGGACGTTGCCCGTCGAACAAAGCGAAGAACAAATGATTGACGCCGATGGCCCGATACGCCTCGAGCAGTTTGATTAACTGATTGCGACCGACACGGAAGCCGAGCCGGATTGGAGTCGGCAGTTCGTCCGGGTCATGTGCCAAATCGAGATGCATCGGCATCGAGAACGGACGGAACCCTTTTCCATGCGTCTGACCTGATTCGCGCCAATCGTTCAGCACTTGTTGCTGGGCGAAAGGTGCCTGCGGGTAGTACATCCACCCGTCTCCGTTCGCCCCAAGCCAGTCCATGTCTTGTTGTGCGAACCCGGTGATCATCGTCGGGATCCGCTTCTTCGGACGCGGTACGAGCGTTGCCTGTTCCACCTCCCCATAAGGTGATTCAATAGTTGGATAGTTGTTATAGAGCGCATGCTCCATGACACGAAGCGATTCTTTGAACTGGTCGCCACGTGTCGGGTGATCGACTCCGAGCCCTTTGAAATCGGCACGACAGTCACCTGAAGAGATCCCGAGAATCAATCGTTCTGGGAACAATGCTTCAATCGTTGCGACTTCCTTCGCCGAACGAAGGGGGTGACGGAGTGGCAAGACGAGCGCGGACGTACCGAGCGCAATGTTTTTCGTTTGACCAAGTAAATGTGTTCCGTAGATTAGCATATCGTAAATTTGACCGACAGCCGGGTCTAAAAAGTTCGGGTCTTTTAGTAGGACATCTCGTAACCAAAGAGCCGTGAAGCCGTAATCGTCTGCCTTTTGGGCAAGATCGACTTGACGCTCGAGGGTCGGGGTACGCATTTTAAAATTCTCTAAAGGAATGTGGAGGCCGAGCGTGAGCTCGCCCTCCCGGTACATCCGGTTGTAGCTTCTATGATTGTTGAACATAAGCGCCTCCTTAGTTTGCTTCCAAACGAAGTGAGATGGCTGTCAAGATGACGGCGATGATGACCATGATGCCACCGACCCAAGGGGTATGCACAAGTCCGATTGAATCGGTGACGAGTCCACCGATTGTTGCGCCGAGGGCAATCCCGATGTTGAAGGCCGCGATGTTGAGTGCGGATGCGACATCGACAGCGGCAGGTACATATTTTTCAGCCAATTGCACGATATACAGTTGAAGTCCAGGCACGTTCATGAAGGCGAGGAGTCCCATCAAGACGATGGCAATCAAACCTGCCACTTTGAACGGAATCATGAACGACATGATGCTCATGACCGCTGCGTGAACGATGAACATATAGAACAATGCTTTCGCTGGATTTTCGTTGGCGAGCTTTCCACCGACCGCGTTCCCGATGGCGACTGCGATTCCGTAAACGAGTAAGACGACACTGATCAAGCTCGGGCTGATCTTTGTCACGTCTTGCATGATGGGTGTCAAGTACGTGAAGGCGACGAACGTTCCGCCGTAACCGAGTGCTGTAATCAAGAATCCGAGCATGAGACGACCGTTTGTGAGCAGTTTCTTCATATCTGAGAATTTCGCAGGTGGTGACTGTTTCAAATCTTTCGGGATCAAGAAGAAGCTTGCGATGATTGAAATGACACCGAGTGCTGCGACGGCGAAGAATGTGGCGCGCCATCCGAACGCTTGTCCGATGAAAGTACCGAGTGGGACTCCTGTAACGGTTGCGACAGTTAAACCTGTGAACATGAGTGCGATGGCACTCGCTTTTTTATGTGGTGGTACGAGTTGAACAGCAATCGTTGCCCCGATGGAGAAGAAGACACCATGCGAGAATGCGGTGATAAATCGGGCGACAATCAAAAGTTCAAAGGTGGTCGACATGGCCGAGACCAAGTTTCCGCCGATGAAGACGACCATGAGTGCCATGAGTAACGTCTTGCGGTTCATCCGGTTCGTCAGTGCCGTCAAAATCGGTGCACCGACGGCTACGCCGATCGCGTAACCCGAGATAATGAGACCCGCGAGAGTGATGCCGATGTTTAAATCACTTGCGATCGATGCGAGGAGACCGACCGGGACGAACTCGGTCGTTCCGATGCCGAAAGCGCTGATCGCGAGGGCGAGTAATGCCAACCCTCCATTTTTAGGTGCCTGTTCTTCGACAGGTTGTGTGTACGGTTGATTCATGAGTAGTTCCTCCTAAAATAAATGAATAGTGTGGAAGACGAGGGCCCTTCGTCTCCGGATAGCAAAGACATCTCACTTTCCTCTATTGTTCAGTACGGTCGAAAAAGTACCTTACCGTCTCAAGGGGATGTTACAAGCGAAATGAACTTGTATAGATTTGCTACAGTTGCTATCATAAGTGCATGAAAACAGTTTGAGAAGTACGTACTTTTTAGTGCGGTAGGCACCAAAAAGTGCCTATGTAAGGAATGGAGGAAACGAAATGCCATATAATATTCCGGTCGAAGCGACACTTGACGTCATCGGCGGTAAGTGGAAAGTCGTCATCATGTGTCACTTGATTAAAGGGGAGCGACGGACGAGTGAACTGCGTAAACTCATGCCGAACATCACGCAAAAAATGCTCACCCAACAATTGCGTGAGCTCGAAGCGGATGGTGTCGTCGTTCGTACGGTGTTCGAGCAAGTTCCGCCGAAAGTCATTTACTCACTCTCTGAGTACGGATGGTCACTCAAGCCAATCTTGGACGCCATGTGCGCCTGGGGCGAGTGCCATATCGATCAGTCCGGTGAAGAGGTCATTTCATAACCATCACGGTCGTCCAATACGGACGACCGTTTTTCGTAGTGACAAGTCGGGTACAGGGACAGAGACAAGGAGGGAATTAGGATGGACGTGAAAACTTTTTTGTTTACAGATGACGGCTCCATTCCCAACCATCCGGATTATCCGGCGCTCCTCTATCGTGGCGTCTTTGATGACCCGAGCGGGATGCGAGAGACGTTTGCCCATAATGAATGGACGAACAGTTGGGTGAACGGGGTGTTCGACTATCATCACTATCACAGCAACACGCATGAAGTATTGGGCATATTACAAGGTGAAGCGACGCTTCAACTCGGAGGGACGAACGGTGACCTCGTCCGCGTCCGCCTAGGTGATGTCCTCGTCTTACCGGCGGGAACGGGACATCGTCGCATCGAGGCGAGCGAAGATTTTCAAGTGGTCGGGGCATACCCGGACGGTCGTGACTATGACACGTTGACAGGAAAGACGGAAGAACGACCGGACAACGTGAAGCGAATCGAACAAGTCGAAAAACCGAAGTTTGACCCCGTCTTCGGGACGACGGGTCCACTACATGAAGCATGGACAAAGGAGGAAACGTTATGAATCAACGACTACCACATTCTTTATTACTTGCAGCTTTGAAGCAAAACGTCGTCAAATTGAAAGACGGGCGCGAGATGCGCGCACTCGGACAAGGTACATGGCGCATGGGGGAAGACAAATCGAAGCATGATGCCGAGGTTGAGGCGCTTCGGACAGGAATCGACTGCGGACTCCATGTCATCGACACGGCGGAAATGTATGGGGAAGGGGAGTCTGAGAAGTTGGTAGGGGAAGCGATCCAAGACCGACGCGAAGATGTCTTTCTCATCTCGAAAGTGTATCCATACAATGCGTATGGCGACAAACTCGTCAGCGCATGTGATGCGTCGCTCGAACGACTCGGGACGGACTACCTGGATCTTTACTTACTCCATTGGCGAGGCGATGCCCCGCTCGAGGAGACGATTCAAGGGATGGAACAGCTTAAAGCGGACGGAAAGATTCGGGCATGGGGAGTCTCGAACTTCGACGTGGACGATATGAAGGAATTGCTGTCGCTACCGAATGGAGACAAGTGCGCGGTCAATCAAGTGCTCTATCATCTTGGCAGTCGCGGGATTGAGTACGACCTCCTTCCTTATCTAAAAGAACAAGGGATTCCTGTCATGGCATACGCTCCACTCGCTGAAGGAAGTGACGTGAAAGAAGAGGTCTTCCATAACGAAACGATCAATCGGATCGCGGAGTCGTATAGTGCCTCAGTCGCGCAAGTCTTACTTGCTTGGACGATCCGGAGCGGACACGTCATCGCCATCCCGAAAGCCGGGCAGGCCGAGCATGTCGAGGAGAATGCGGCAGCGCTCTTGCTCGACATGAGTGAGGAAGATTTTGCTTCGCTCGATGAGGCGGTCCCGCCACCGACAACGAAACAACCGCTAGATGTGATTTGAAACGATAAAGGACTGGTAATTTCGCCAGTCCTTTTGCATGTTCACTTTGACTGAATGTCAATTTCTGAAAAGATGAATTGTGTTTTTGTTTGAGCATACGGAATAACTTCATCAATAAATGATTCAGCCGCAGAAAAAGATGAGAACTGTATTTTGATAAGGTAACAGGCATCACCTGATATGCGATAACAAAATGAAACAGTAGGCTGCTGTTTCAAATAATGAAGAAATGCTTCGTATTGTCCATTCTTCACTGTTGCCTCGACTATACATTGAATTGGAAGCCCTAGCTTTTCATAGTCAAGTTCGAGCGAGTATTGTTTAATGACTCCAAATGATTCTAGTCGTCGAACCCGCTCGTTAACGGAAGGAGCGGAAAGTTTAATACGTCGTCCGAGCTCACTCATGGAAAGACGGCTGTCTTGTTCTAATTCATAGATAAGTCTGTGATCAATTTCATCGATTTTTAGCATGACAGGTATTTTGCCTCATTTCGTTATTTATTGAATGTTTATAGGTACATTTTGATTGTGGATGAAATGGAGTTGGATGAAAAGACCTTTTATCATATAAGTACAGGAGGTGAAGGAAATGCCAAGAATTAAGTTAGCAGAGCATGGAGGGACAAAGTTTGAACGTTTACTTGGTCATAATATCGAAATTCAAGAAAATTGGTCAAAACTAGGGGATTCATTGAATAATGCTGGTCAACTTTCTCCCACATTGAAGGAACAAGTCCGTCGAACACTTGCGCAACGAAATGGATGTGAATATTGTCGAGCAAAAGGAAAGCCAGATCAAATTCAATTCGATGAACAAACAGCGGTTGCCGTAGGTTTTGCGGAAGTTTTCTTAAAAATGAAAGGAGAAATTCCATCTTCTATCATTGAGGTGTTAAAAGAAACATTCACGGAGGCGGAAATTAGTGAATTGTGTGCCTTTATTACGTTTATGACAGCATCCCAATATTTAGGGGCGATGTTAGGGTTAGAAGCGGAAATTTGACATATACATATCAATTTCTCCTCTCTTTTTTAGGGAATAAAAAGATTGATTTGCCTTTCATACTTCAGTACGAAGTGAACCCAAATGAAAAGACCACCGGAAGCTTCCGATGGTCTTACTTATCAGTTCGCTAGCGGATGTTTCAAGAGATAGTCTTCGATTTGATCAATCGTTTCTTTCAACACGCCGTCTGCGAATGGTGATTTGAGACCTGCCAGTTCGACGAGTTCGAGGAACGAACGGCTTCCGCCTGCCTGACAGAGCGTGAGGTAATCGCTCCATGCCGCTTCGCGGTCTTCATGCATGCGCACCCAGAACTGGAATGCACATACTTGTGCGAGCGTATAGTCGATATAGTAGAACGGGCTTTGGAAGATGTGACCTTGTTGGTGCCACCATGCGCCCGATTCGAGATAGTCGTTCGTCTCATAATCACGGTGCGGGAGATAGACCTTCTCCAAATCGCGCCACGCCTGCCGACGCTCGGCAGCTGTCATCTCTGGGTTGCGGTAGACGACGTGTTGGAACTCATCGACGAGCACGCCATACGGAAGGAACGTCATGCTACCTGCCAAATGATTGAACTTATACTTGTCGACTTGGTCGCCGAAGAAGAGCTCCATCCATGGCCAACAGAAGAATTCCATCGACATCGAGTGGATCTCACACGCCTCATAAGTCGGGAAGGCGTATTCCGGTGTCGTCAAATGACGGCTTTCATACACTTGGAAGGCATGACCGACTTCGTGCGTGAGAACATCGATGTCGCCTGCCGTCCCGTTGAAGTTCGAGAAGATGAACGGAAGTCCTTCAGACGGTAAGTACGTGCAGTATCCGCCACCAGATTTCCCTGGTTTCGCCGTCAAGTCGAGGGCGCCGCGTTCCTGCATGTACTGGAAGAACTCGTCCGTCTCATTTGAGAGTTCACGATACATTTTGTTTCCGCCTTCGATGATGAACGACTCATCGCCTTGCGGTGTCGCGTTTCCGTCTGGGAAGACGAACGACTCGTCATAGTAATAGAGGTGGTCGACACCGATTCGTTTCGCCTGCTTTTCTTTCAAAGCAGAAGCGAGCGGGACGATGACGTCACGGACTTGTTTCCGGAAGTTGTCGACCATCGACTCGTCATAACCGACACGCTGCATCCGTGCATAACCGAGTTCGACGAACGACGGGAAGCCAAGGGCGTGAGCGATTTCCGTACGGACGCGTACGAGTTCCCCATAAATGCGGTCGAGCTCATCGCCGTTATCAGAAAGGTATGTATAGCGGGCGACAGATGCGGCTTTTCGGACATCACGGTCTGGTGATTGAAGATATGGGCCGAACTGTGACAAGTTGAGTGTCTTGCCGTCAAACTCGATTTGCGCAGCGGACATGACCTTTTGATAAGCTGTCGCGAGGCGGTTTTCTTCCTGCAGTTTCGGGATGAGTGACTCCTCGAACGTTTCAAGTGCGCGCTCGGCGAGAGAGAACAGTTGGCTGCCCCATTCCGCTTCGAGTTCAGTGCGAAGCTCGTGGTTCGTCAAGACGCGATAGTACGCTTGAATCTCCTTCTCATAGACCGGAAGTGCGTCGTCAAAGAATGCCTGTTCTTCTTCGTAAAACGAATCGCGTGTGTCGACCGAATGTCGGATCGCGACGAGTTGACTTTGTGTCTCAAAGTCGTTCCGTTCTTTGTTGATTTGGCGAATGAGTTCGTTCGCTTCCTCGAGTGTGCTGGCTTGCTGTAATTCGGCAGAATAGTCCGACAATCTGCTGTTTAAAGCGTCCAAGTCGGGCCGTTCATATGACAATTTTGTGAAAGTCGTCATTGTAAGCGCCTCCATCGTGTGAAATTTTTACAAAGTGTAAAAAGGGCTTGCAAAAGCGATTGCACACTCGTATTCTTACGATGTGTAAAACGATTTCGCACTACCTTATTACAACTATACCGTTAATAGGGTAGGGATTGAAGTATTAGCTTTTCGGGTATAAAAGTGAAGACTTCGATTCAATAGAACATGTTGGAGGGATTAAGCTATGGGATTCTTTAAAAAACTTTTTGGTGGTAAAGAAGAACAACTCAACGCGGTTTCACCGCTTACAGGAAAGGTCGTCGACATCACGAACGTACCGGACCAAGTATTCTCACAAAAAATGATGGGTGACGGGATCGCAATCGAGCCGACTGAAGGAAAAGTCGTCTCACCGGTTAGCGGAACAATCGCGACAGTATTCCCAACAAAACACGCGATCGGTATCAACGCGGACAACGGTGCGGAATACTTGATTCACATCGGTTTGGATACGGTAAACCTTAAAGGTGAAGGCTTCGAGACACACGTTACAGAAGGTCAATCTGTCAAAGCAGGCGACCCACTCGTCACGTTCGACCTCGATTTCATCAAAGCGAACGCGCCATCGACGATCACTCCGATCATCATCACGAACCACGACAGCTTCGGCGTGAACAAACTTGTCGCAGAAGGCGACACGGTGACAGCTGGATCTTCGGAAGTCGTCGAGTTGACAAAGAAATAAGAAGACGACCCATGACTCGGGAGCTTAGGCTTCCGAGTATTTTTTTGCGAATGCGGGAATTATAATGAAGAGAGGGAAGGGGGAATTGAGATGGATGGAAAAAATGCACCATACCGGGGATACGGGGATCGGATTCGAATATTACGGGAACGGGCCGGATTGTCGATTGAGACGCTTGCAGAACAGATTGGTGTCGCACCGTACTTTATCCGACGTACCGAACTGAGTGAGGTCTATCCGACCATGCCTTACATAGAGGCGCTCGCAGACGCTTTGCAAATCGACCCGAACTATTTGGCACGCCATATTTGGACGGGCGAGTCGCTCAAAGTCCTCATGCGAGGAAAAGTGCCGGAACTCGAACAGATGAAGCTCGCCTATGAAGAAGCGATGCACGGGAAGTCCGTCGAAGAAATGCAACGGCAACTCGAAGAGCGGATGCGTATCTTTGACTTGATGCACGAAGAAGAGTTACAACGAATCTTTGACCAAGATGAAGAGCCGACGACGCATCATGCACTCGAAGCGCTCGTCGATGCGGTGCTTGATCTCGGACGGTCACATGACACGACGCGTCACATCGTCCCGTTCGCACGCTATGTGGAACGGCTTGTCCCAGACCAATTCGCAGACAACTCATTCCAGTACGCGGAGTATGGTGTCGTGGATAAATCGTATAAATTGCAATGACCGTAGAGCATTCTACGGTTTTTTTGTGCACAAAAAAGTGACCAGGAGAATCCCCTGGTCACTTCAATCAGCGCATCGGACGCGCTTCGTAGCGTACTTTTGGACGTGTGCCGGCGAGTAAGAAGCCGAGCACGATATTCAAGATTGTGAGCACCCATCCGACATAACCGAATGTGTAGGCAAGACTCGCCAGCATCGTTTGCCAGTCGAGCAATGCTGCTGCGTCCCCGCGGAATGTGAAACGGATGACGGTGAAGCCAATGAGTGTCGCTGCAGTAATCATGATGCCGATCCATGCGCCACCGAAGCGGGACGTTTGAGAGCGTCTGCTGACCGGATACCAAAACGCGAGCGTTCCGATGAACGCACTGCCTGCATAGGCAAGCAGGATTTGCCATAACGCATCCGCGTCTAAGAAGACGGTATAACAGATGAACGTCGTGAGCGTCGTCATAAACGTAAAGATTAAGGCTGCGAGTAATCGTGATCGCATAGTTCGTTTTCCTCCTCATTTTGCACATTCTTTAGAGTAAACGAAAACGAATTTGCTGTAAACGTTATTGACGGTTTTGTAATATTTGTCGCCATTGTTTAATAGCGTTCGTTCCATAGAACAAGACGCCGCCACGATAGAATTTCGAGCCAATCCACAGTGTGATACCGATCGTTCCGATGAGTAACCCAATCGAAAGCGCCACTTCCCATACGGCCACATCGACGAGCATGACGCGAAGGAACATGAGCATCGGAGCGAAGAACGGAACGAACGAGAGGATGGTCACGATGGTCGCATCCGGGTTGTTCAATCCAAACATCGCGACTAAGAACGCAGCGACGAGGAGCATGATGACCGGCATGACCATTTGTTGTGACTCTTCGACACGGCTGACAAGTGAACCGAGGACAGCGAAGAGTGAGGCGTACAACAAGTACCCGAGCAAGAAGAAGACGAGTAGATAGATGACAGCCCGTGCGTTGCCGGCGTTCTCGATGACCGTCGTCGCCAGTTCGCTACCACTCGCACTTACATAACCAAACCCGAGGAAGATTCCGATTTGGATGAGGGCGAGTGTCCCGATAGCGGTCACTTTCGCAAGCATATGGGTCACTGGATGAGTCGTTGAGATGATGAGCTCCATGACACGCGATGACTTCTCCGTCGTCACTTCTGTTGAAATCATCGATCCGTACGTGATGATTGAAATGTACAGGAGCATCAACATGACGTAAACGAGCGCCGAAGACGAGAGGAGCTCATCCGAGTTCTCTCCACCGCGTCCGAGATAGGACTCGTCGAGTTGGATCGGTTCGCTGAGAGCAGCGATGACGGCCGGGTCGACATCGGACGATTCAATCAATTCCGCATTGCGCAACTGTTGTAAAGATGTTTGCAGGAGGGTCGTGAACTCCTGTTCCGGTCGTTCGGAGATGACGCGGGCATCATAGCCGTCGACAAAAGCGACGACCCCATACTCTCCGTCGTTGATGCCGGTCCGTGCCTCTTCTTCCGTGATTTCGCTAGATGCGACGTCTTCATAGCCGAGTGACTTCATCGTGTCGACGAGTTCTGTGTTCTCAGATACAACGAGAGCACTCGCCTGTTCAGAGTCCTCGAACGAGGACATGATGCGGTCGATGTTCGTGAACCCGAAGATGAACAGGATGGTTAGCGCCGTCGAGATGAGGAATGCTTTTGAACGAATTCTTGATTTGAGTGTGAACGCATAGAGCGGTCCAAAGTTATGAAACATGCTGTCCGACCTCCTTGATGAAGATGTCATTGAGCGATACCGGTTGGCGCATGAACGTCTTCACGTTCGCCTGATGACGGACGAGTGCCGACAGGACGGCGTCACTGTCTTCGAAAGAATGTAAGCGTACTAGATGACCGGATTTGTAAGGCTCGATTGTCTCCACGACTGGGAGCGACTCGAGAATGTGAATCTGGTCCGTTTCAATAAAGAGGGCAGGTTCTTCGTATCTCGACTTGATTGTCGGGACGTCACCGCTTACGACGGCACGGCCACCTTTCAAGATGCCGACGTGTTGGCACAATTCTTCGACATGTTCCATTCGATGACTCGAGAAGACGATGGTCGTCCCGGCGTCACGCAACGCGAGAACTTCACGCTTCAGGATTTCAACGTTAACCGGGTCGAGGCCGCTGAACGGTTCGTCTAAGATGACGAGTTCCGGGTTATGGAGCAGGGCGGCGACGAGCTGAATCTTCTGTTGATTCCCTTTTGATAGCTGCTCGACGCGCATCGTTTCATATTGAGGAATTTCAAGGCGTTCGAGCCATGACTTGACCGCGCGTTTGGCATCGCTCCCGCGCATGCCCTTTAGGCTTGCGAGAAAGACGAGCTGTTCACGCACTTGGGATTTGGGATACAGGCCACGTTCCTCGGGCAAATAGCCGACGATGCGATGGTCGACCGCTTTACCGTTCCACGTGATACTCCCATCGGTCGGCTTCAAGATGTCGAGGATCATCCGGAACGTCGTAGTCTTTCCAGCACCGTTTGCACCGAGCAAACCAAACATTTCCCCTTGTGGGACGCGGAACGTGAGGTCGTCGACAGCTTTGAAGTCACCAAACTCCTTGGTGACGCGTTCGATATGTAATGCCATATTCTATTACCTCCTTAGAATGTCTCTTCTTCTATCGTACGCCACCTTGAGCAAAAAGTTTCACTTTTTCTGGTAAATGATTTATCTTGAAATCAAGATAATAAAAGGAGGATGACAATGAAAACGCAGTCTACGGGAATCCATCACATTTCGTCGATGGTACAAGACCCGCAACGTACGCTAGATTTTTATGGACAGGTACTCGGTCTCCGCTTCGTGAAACAGACCGTTAACTTTGATGACCCTGGTACGTATCATCTCTATTTTGGGGATGAAGTCGGGACACCAGGGACGGTGATTACGTTCTTTCCAATCCCGGGCTTAGGGAAAGGGCAGGTCGGGAGCGGACAGGTTGGCGTGACGACTTATCTCGTACCGGCAGGAAGTTTACCGTTCTGGGAAGAAAGACTACAACAGCACGGCATCGCGACCGTCGCCACTGAACGGTTCAGCGAGGCATCACTCTTATTTGAAGACCCGGACGGACTCGTCGTCGAACTCGTCGCCCGACCGAGCTCTAAACAGACACGCTGGGTCATTCCCGGTATCACAGAACATGAAGCAATTGTCGGATTCGCCGGAGCGACTTTGTTGTCGAAAGCACCGGACGAAACCGTGCGCTTGTTGACGGAACTGTTCGGCTTTGAACGGGTCGCAGAGGATGAAGAGTGGATCCGTTTGAAAGGGTCAGCCGATTACGGGAACGTCATCGATGTGAAGAAAACGATTTTACCAAACGGGGTCCCTGGAACGGGAACGGTTCATCACATCGCGTGGCGCGTTACCGACGGAGACCATTATCCGACCTGGCAAGACGCCATCTTTGATCTTGGATTAAGACCGACCGAAGTGAAAGAACGAAATTATTTCCGCTCCGTCTATTTCCATGATGCCGGACGTATCCTGCACGAACTCGCGACGGACGTACCTGGATTCACTGTGGACGAATCCGTTGACACGCTCGGTGAGACGTTGCGCTTGCCACCATGGCTCGAAGCGGACCGAGATAAAATCGTCCGCACACTACCAGCAATCACGATACCGAGAGGAGAACACATATGATTCATCAATTCATTCAAGGTACAAAAGATACGACACTCGTTTTATTACACGGAACTGGAGGGACCGAGCAGGATTTGATTCCGCTCGCGAAAGAACTATCGACCGAAGCGAACATTTTAACGCTTCGAGGGGATGTCATTGAAAACGGGATGTCCCGTTTCTTCCGTCGCCACGCGGAAGGGGTGCTCGACCTTGAAGATTTAAAGAAACAGACAGAGCGCTTCCTTCATTTTTTAGATGAAGCGGCGACAACGTATGGCATCGACCGGGATAAGATGATTCCGCTCGGCTACTCGAACGGGGCGAATTTAATCGGGTCGGCACTTTACCGTCATCCGGCGTTCACTGCTTCACTCCTATTCCACCCGATGGTACCGGACCGTTCATTGACGCTACCTGACTTGTTAGGAACGAACGTGTTCATCTCGGCTGGCGAACGCGACCCGATTTGCCCGAAAACAGAAACAGAAGAGCTGACGTCGGCACTCCGAAACGCGGGAGCGGACGTCGAGCTCTTCTATCACTCGGGGGGACATGAACTTCGCATGGAAGAAGTCGAGGCAGCACGGACATGGATCGCCGCATACCTCGACTGATTCATTCAAGCCATTTTTTTCGGTTTGTTCGGACGAGAATAGACGACGAGGACCCCTCGGTCAATCAAATAGGCGGCAAATAAACGTTTCGCTTCCTCAGCACGCACAGTTCGGTCGATTTGGATATACAATCGGCCGAGCTTTTTTTGTGAGGTGCGCGTGAGCAACCAAATCGAGTCGAGCGTATACTGCCAACTTTGGAGCGTGTCGCCACCGATGTATAAATAGCGGTTTTGGGTGCGCTCGAGCAAGTAGTTGAGCCACCAGACGTCACGAGCCAGTTTAGCGCAGACACCGAGCACGAACGTGAGACCGAGGAAAGCCATGCTAGATAAGACAGGATGAATGGCAGAGAACCCGTTGCGGACGGACTCGAAGGCGACAAGGAGCAATCCGACGGAAAAGACGCTGACGAACCACCAGAATCCGAAGTTAGAGAATGAACGTTTTGGGTCATGCACCATATGATGTCGATTCCGGATGATCGATGCCATTCTCTCCACCTCCTTTATTAGAATATTCTGAATATTTAGTAACACCACTATACTATACTGTACCCAATCCCGTCTATTTGAATACGCACACAACATGCTGAATCGTGAGGATTTTTTGACGTTTCGGCTTGTATTCCTCGAATTATGGGAATGATGACAGTGAAGACATGAAAATTTTGTTGAAACGTAATTTCACTTGGCACAGGAATCGCTTATGATAGGTGAGGGATTTTTCCATGACCTTCATGGATTCTGTCTATAAAAAGAACGTGAAAACATGAAGGTCAGCTTCATTGCAGTCATCATAGAGAACTAGAGGGAATGTTATGAGAAATTATTGGTATGACAATATTAAAGGAGTGCTCGTCCTACTCGTCGTCTTCGGACACTTGTTGACCGATGTCCGCGGCGCTTATGACGATATTTTACCAAAGTGGGTGTATCTGTTCCTGTATACCTTCCACATGCCGTTGTTCATCATGTTGAGCGGTTACTTTTATCGGGAGAACCGCTATTTGCGCGTAATCCAGTTATTCGTGGTCTATGTCATTTGGCAGGTCATCCTTGGGTCATGGTTCGCATTTACAGAAGGGATTCCGATTTTCTCACTTGAAAATCCGGGTCTGAATTTGTTGAAGCCGTACTGGGCGCTTTGGTATCTGATGGCCATCATTTTCTGGTACATCATCACCCCGTATGTGACACAACTGAAAGGCTACGTGTTATATGCACTATTATTCGCGCTCCTGTTCGGATTCCAAGCCGAGGCGACGGGGTATTTCGCGATACGAAAAGTCATCATGTTCTATCCGTTCTTCTTGATCGGGAACTGGATGTCCGAGCGCAATACGCTCAACTTCTTTGAGTTACCGAAACGGGCAGAGCACCGGAATCGATATCGCATCGGTGGGGCGATTGTCTTCACCACGTTCACACTGGGACTCTTGGTCTCGATGCGGGTCCAGCAAGACGATACGTTCTATCATATCGGGAACTTGTTCAAATTCCGTTTCGCCTATGACACGGCCGTCCCAGAGGCGATGTGGAGTGGACCGTTCGCCTTTTTGATTGTTTATACGGTGTCGCTCCTCATGTCAATTAGTTTCGCGCTCATCATCCCAGGACGACAGCTCCCGATTTTTTCGCGTGCCGGGCAGTATAGTCTGTACGTCTATCTCGTCCACGTCTTCTTTGTTGTCGCCTGGAAGGCGTTTATACCGGCTGGGTTCATGCCGACATCTTGGATGCAACTGCTCGTCTTGTTCGGTGTCGCCTTTGTGATGGTCCTCGTGATTATCAGTCCACCGATGGTCCGTCTCTTGCGTCCGCTCGTCGAGATTGACGTGAAGCGAGTCCAAAATACGAAGGGTGTAAAAGGGTAAAGTCTTTTCTAAACGCTTCATTTCCGCTACACTTTATTAAGAAGAAACGAAACTAGAGTTAAGGAAGTGACCCTATGCCATACGAAAATGGAATGCACAGCACAGAAGGCGACGTGAACGTATCACGTCACGTCGTTGAAATGATCGCCGCGGTCGCGGTCAAAGAAACGAAACACGTCTCGTTCACGCAAGAAGATACGAAATTGTCAGAGCGTGCGCTCATGAAACATGTGAAAGTCGATGAGTCGGACGAAGGCATCACCATCAACCTATCGCTTTATATCGCGTACGGACAGTCGATCATCAAAACGGTGACGGCCGTCCAAGAGCGCATCACGCAAGATATGGACACGATGCTTGCGATGACACCACGTTCTGTGAACGTCAAAGTGGTCGGCATTCAGCTGTAATAAGGAAGGGGAGAGCGCATGCTCTTCTCTTTTTTGATTTTTGCGAAAACGGTTGCATCAAGAGAACGTTTTCATTTATAATAGAAATCGAACAAGTGCAACCGTTTGCATCATTGACCAAACGTGCGGCGGGTACTTGTCAAGTTCCCTAAATGTAGTCTGACGACACAAGCATTTGAAGGAAAGGCGGAAAGCATGTATGTCAACGATTGAAGCAGTGATTTTCGATTTGGACGGTGTCATCACTGACACCGCAGAGTACCATTACCTCGCATGGAAGCAGCTCGGTGAAGAGCTCGGAATTCCATTTGACCGCGAATTCAACGAAACGCTCAAAGGCGTGAGTCGGACTGAATCGCTTGAGCGGATCCTTACGCTCGGCGGTAAACAAAACGATTTCACACCGGAAGAGAAAGCAGAACTCGCACAAAAGAAAAACGAGCACTACGTTGAACTCATTCAACATATCTCATCCGACGATCTTCTTCCAGGTATCGTTTCATTCCTCGATGAAATCAAAGAGGCGGGACTTAAAATCGGAATGGCTTCTGCTTCAAAGAACGCATTTGCGGTCGTTGACGCACTTGGTGTCCGACATTACTTCGACCATATTGTCGATGCAGCAACTGTCGCCCAATCAAAACCACACCCCGAAGTGTTTTTGAAGGCCGCTTCTGCCCTTGGCGTGAAACCCGAACTCGCCATCGGCGTTGAAGACGCGGCTGCCGGCGTAACTGCAATCAAAGCGGCAAATATGTTTGCTGTCGCCGTCGGAGAAGAATCGATGCTTGGTCATGCAGACCTCATCGTCGCTTCTACTGACGAACTGTCACTTGAACGCATCCTCGAACGCGTTCACGTGTAAATGACTACAATCATCTTCCGTGAGACGGCGACTGCCCCGAACAGTCGCCGTCTTTTTTGAGCCTAAAGTCCTAAATAGACAGAATTGCCCAAAAAGAGATGACAAACACATTACAAATCCGTTACACTTTTATAGAAGATATAGAGGGATTATTAGGAATTACTGATTTAAATTAGGGAATTCCGAATTATAATTGGATGTAGAAGGGGATTTGTGTATGGAATCTACGAATGTCAATGACCACATTTATCGAGAATTGATGGAAATTGAGGAGTCGTATCGCCAATTGCAACGACGTGCCGAGTATTTGATTGCGGAATTGAGTCGAGATAGAGAAGATAAGGACTCCATGACTGATGCGTCAAAACGCCTACGTCCGCGCCGTGTGAACCAGCGTTATCCGCTCGAGGTGTACGTTCATCAAGTGACGGATCTACTGAAAGAGCGTCAGACGATGAGCGTGCGTGATATTCAAATGGAACTTGAACTTCGTTACCGTCATCACATCAGCAACATTTACCAATTGATGGTGAAAATTGAAGGGGTCAACCCGGAAATCAAAAAAATTGGTCGCGGCTTGTATACATACGAACCGACAGAAGAAGTGGCAGCGACACTTTCATGATCCAGAGCTGATGGGGAACGCCTCATCGGCTTTTATTGTAAACGGACTGATATCCACTCCTCGATTCAAAATGTGATATAATTCGCCAGAGTCTATTTTTTTGAGAGAGGAACTGTCGGCCCATGCTATGGATTGCCATGTTGGTCAGTTTTGTGATGGCCATCTTGATTACACCGCTCGTTCGTCGATTCGCATTTTTCATCGGTGCAGTCGATCATCCGAACGCACGAAAAGTACATTTACGGACGATGCCACGAATCGGGGGTCTCGCGATTTTTATCGCATTTTTCATCGGCTACGCCTTGCTGCTTCCGACGAGTCGATATAACGACGCTATCTTGATTGGCGCTGTCGTCATTCTCCTTACCGGACTGATCGATGACCGGTTCCAGTTATCAGCCCGTGTCAAGTTGATGGGACAGATGATTGCGACGGTCGTTGTCTTGAACTCGGGGATGCGAATTGAACTCATCAATCTTCCGTTCGACCAGCAACTCTACCTCGGGTCATGGAGCATCCCGATCACCGTCCTTTGGCTGATTGGGATCACGAATGCCATCAACTTGATTGATGGTCTCGATGGTCTCGCCGCCGGTGTGTCGAGCATCGCCCTCGGGACGATTGCCGTGTTAGCCATCATTCAGGGGAACGTCTATTTGACGATGATGGCGCTCTTGCTTCTTGCGAGTACGCTCGGGTTTCTCGTTCATAATTTTTATCCGGCGAAAATCTTTATGGGCGATACGGGAGCACTGTTCCTCGGGTACATGCTCGCCGTCTTCTCGCTCATCGGGTTTAAGAACGTGACATTGTTCTCGCTCGTCGTCCCGGTCCTCTTGCTCGGGTTGCCGATCTCGGATACGATTTTCGCCATCGTGCGCCGGCTCGTCCAAGGGCGACCGCCGATGTCGCCGGATAAATCGCATATGCATCATCAGTTGATCGATATGGGCTTCACGACACGGCAAGCCGTCTTGCTCATGTACGGGATGACCTTGTTCTTTGGCATCTCATCCATCTTGTTCGCCAAGACGACGATGCTCGGTGCGGTCATCACGTTCATCGTCGTGTTGATTGTCATTGAATTGATCGTGGAATCAACCGAACTGATTCATCCAAATTATAAACCGATTATTCGCACGTCCCGACGACTGCTCGGTCGACCGCGAACCTAAAAAATAGCCAGTATCGCCGCGCGATACTGGCTATTTTTGTTTTAGTAAGTGATTGTCTCAGTCATCGTATCGTCTGTTTCGTCAGTTGATGGTTCATCCGCTGTAACGGGCATGCCGAGCTCCGTCTGGAGAAGGGCCTGGGCGTCACGAAGGTCAGCCGGGTCGATTTCATAATAGTAGACCCCGTTCAGCGTCAGGTCCGTCCCTTCAAGTGTTTCGCGGTTGAACGACTTCAGCGATTTTGCGTAAGGCTGAAGTTGTGAGGCCTCTGACAACGTCATGTTCGTCCGGATGTTCTCGCCGACAGCATTCATGATCCGGTTCAGCTTCGTAAACGAGTTGATGGTCGTCGCCTCATTGATGATGGCCTCGATAACTTGCTGTTGTCGACCGGCTCGACCGATGTCGCCGGCAGGGTCTTGCTTCCGCATCCGGGCATAGGCAAGTGCTTCTTTTCCGTTCAAGACTTGAACGCCAGGCTCTAGCTCGACATTTCCGGTCGCTTTTCCAGAGATGGGGATGAGGACATCGATCTCGACGCCACCGACCGCATCGACCAAATCTTCGATTCCATCAAAGTTGATGGTCGCATAGTAATCGATTGGGATGTCGAGCAGGTTCTCGACGGTCGCGATGGTCGTGTCAATGCCTCCGTAAGCGTAAGCATGGTTGATCTTGTCTTTGAACGGATCCTCATCGTCGATGATGATGTCGACATATGAGTCGCGTGGGATGCTGACGAGCGTCACTTGCCGCGATTCCTTGTTGAACGTGGCGACCATGAGCGAATCAGTCCGTCCTTCCTCGAGCGAGGCGCCGCCATCGACTCCTGCTAACAGGACGGAAAAGTGATCTTTCGTCAAGTCGATGGTCTCGTCGCGACGTTCTGACTTGTCGCCACGTTCCAACGCCTTGTTCGCGTTTTCGGCGGTTTCATTCGCTTTGAAGACAAAATAGCCGAAAGCGGAACCACCGATGAGCAATACGACACCCAACACGATGAGGACAATTTTCCAAGGTGATCTTTTCTTGCGTGGGGGTGTTTTCATGTTGTTTCCTCATTTCAGTCGTTTCTTTTAGTATAGGCGTTTCAGCGTTTGAAATCACGTTCGATGATGCGGATCCCATGAGTTTGAAGCTGACCTTGACCGTTCGTCATGTCTGTCAGCCAAGCGAGCGCCTCCTCTGTCTCTTCCACGGGTACCGAGACATGAAACGTGACGAGGTCGGCGTAGATGATGTCATCGAGCAGATAGCTAGACTGTCTCAACTCGTTTTCGACTTTTCCAATCCATGTATAGTCGACGGTGAGTGTCAATTGTTGCATCGGTAGGCGTTCGACGATGCCGACCGCATCAAGTCCTTCGCTTACAGTTCCACCGTAGGCACGAATAAGTCCGCCGCCACCGAGCTTGATTCCACCGAAATAACGTGTCACGACGACGACCGTATCTTTTAAGTGGCGTTTGCGTAACACCTCGAGCATCGGCATGCCGGCCGTACCGCTTGGCTCACCGTCGTCGTTCGCTTTTTGGTGCTCGTTGCGTTCCCCGATGATGTACGCTGAACAGTTGTGGTTCGCGTTCCAATGCTCTTTCTTGATGGCTTGGATGAACGCCTGCGCCTCTTCCTCTGTTTCGACACGTTTGAAATGAGCAATAAATTTTGACTTTTGGATAATGACTTCGTATGTTCCACTTTGTTTTATAGTATAATTTGACTCAATAGACATTTCTGAAAATTCTCCTTTCTATTTTTAAATATTTTTTTTAGAATTTAAGTAGGCACATACGCTATTTATAGCGAATGGAATTATAGAAAATCTCTCATGTCCGCTGTAAACCTGTTTAGAGTGGGACGATATATAAGAATAGATGAGGATTAACTACCGAACTATTAGGGGATGGCATCGTGAATCATATTACCGATCGGACAGCTTTAGAACATATCATAACAAATATGATTGAAACGGTGACGGAAAGTAAAGAGGAGATTGTCCGTATAACCGAAAGTTCTGCAACTGAATATTCAGCAATTCAAAACGAGTTAAAAGAATTGACGGATAAAATCGAGTTCGACATCGAGGAGTCCGATCGACTCGACCGACTCGTGAAAGCTGCAAAGGCCAAGCTCGTTCAAGTCAGTAAAAAGTTTCATATACATAGTGAACAAGAAATTCGCGAAGCCTACGAACGGGCAAATCAAATGCAACTCGAACGTTTTCTTGTCCAAAAAGAAGAGATGGCGGCACAGCAACGCCGGAACGACTTAGAGCGTCGTCTGCTCATCTTAGAGGACACGATCGAACGTGCCGAAAAGTTGATTGGTCGCGTGAGTGTCGTCTTGAACTTCTTACGGGATGACTTACAGCAAGAGTATTCGGACATGATGAAAAAACAAGAGATGGCCATCGGCGTATTCGAAGCGGCTGAGCGCGAACGGCGCCATCTCGCCCGCGAGATGCACGATGGTCCAGCGCAATCGCTTGCTCATATTCTGATACGGGCCGACCTGATTGAAAAGACGTTTGATAAACGAGGAAAAGATGAGGCATTTGCCGAATTACATGAATTGAAAAAGCTAATTCGTGGGGCGCTCGTCGACGTCCGTCGTTTGATTTATGATTTACGTCCGATGTCGCTTGATGATTTAGGCTTTTTGCCGACGCTCGAGCGCTATCTCCATCAAACGGAGGAGTATACGGCAATCAAAACACGTCTCAACTATCGAGGGTCGCGTGCGCGATTACCGGAGAAGCTGGAGATTAACGTGTTCCGTCTCGTTCAAGAATCGGTACAAAATGCGATCAAACATGCAAAAACAGCCGAAATCATCGTCAATGTCGAGCAAGCGAGCGACGTGATTCACATCCACGTCCGCGACTATGGCATCGGGTTTGAACCGAGCGCAATTGGCGAAGAGTCGTTTGGGATTGTCGGAATGCGCGAACGAATTGAATTGGTGAACGGAAGCATCACCATCGACTCGGAAGTCGGCAAAGGGACAGTCGTCCGGATGTCGATTCCGATTCCGTGAGAGAACAAGGGGGAAGACATACATGGAAATGACACAGACACGCATTGCGATCGTGGATGATCACGAACTGTTCCGCGAGGGATTGAAGCGGATTTTTGATTTGGAGGATGAATTTAAAGTTGTCGCCGAAGGGCGTACGGGACGCGAAGCAATCCGCATCGCTGGCGAGCAAAAACCGGAAATTCTAATTATGGATATCAACATGCCGGACATGAACGGAATCGAGGCGACGAAGCAACTGTCACTTCTTTCACCAGAGACACGTGTCCTCATTCTGTCAATCCATGATGATGAGTCGTATATCACACATGCGCTTGAAGCGGGGGCATCAGGTT
Source organism: Exiguobacterium sp. S3 (assembly GCF_018617295.1). Classification (GTDB taxonomy): domain Bacteria; phylum Bacillota; class Bacilli; order Exiguobacteriales; family Exiguobacteriaceae; genus Exiguobacterium; species Exiguobacterium profundum. The sequence continues at coordinate 771,236 of NZ_JACSJW010000001.1, read as the reverse complement.
TCTTATTAAAAGAAGTCGCATCGACAGAATTGATCTCGGCAGTCCGTGCCGTCGCAAAGGATGGGGCGTATCTTCATCCGAAAGTGACAACGAACGTACTGAAGGATTACCGCCGTCTCTTACAATTCAAAGGGGAACAGGCGGGACGTGGCGTCGAGAGCCGTACAGATGACCCGGTCTATCAATTATTGTCGCGCCGTGAGGTCGAGGTGTTGCACCTTCTCGCCGACGGTCGCTCGAACCGAGACATCAGTGACATGCTGTTTATCAGTGAGAAGACGGTCAAAAACCACGTCTCCTCCGTACTTCGTAAAATGGACGTGAACGACCGGACGCAAGCCGTCGTGGATGCGATTCGCCGGGGTTGGGTCGAGATTTGAGCGTCACCGATGCTTTACCTCGTTTTTGTGTTACAATATGGAATGGAATCCTAACATAATTGGAAAAATGAAACGACGTAAAGTGAGGATATAGTATGGGAAACATTGCGATTTTAACCGACAGTACCGCCTATCTGTCGGATGATTTTTTGGCGCGACATGACGTCCATGTCGCACCACTCAGTGTCATCTTCGATGGCGCGTCGTACCGCGAGTCGATTGATATGTCGACCGAGGCGTTTTATGAGCGTATCGAGGCGGGTAACCTGCCGACGACGTCGCAACCGGTCATCGGTGAGACGGTTGAATTGATTGAGAGCTTGCCGGACGATGTGACAGACGTGATTGCAATCACGCTCTCTAGTGGGATTAGCGGAACGTACCAATCGATGGTCGCGCTAAATGACATGGTCGATGTGACGGTTCATGCGTTTGACTCAGAGATTTCGTGTATGCCGCAAGCGTTTCTTGTCGAAGAGGCTCTTCACCTCCGTGACAACGGGGCGACACCAGAAGAAATCATCGCCCGACTTGAAGCGGTCCGTGATTCGATTCGCGCGTACTTCGTCGTCGATGACCTCGACCATTTACAACGCGGCGGACGATTGAGTGCGGCGCAAGCGCTCGTCGGATCGTTCTTGCAAATCAAGCCGGTCCTTCATTTCCAAGATAAATTGATCGTCCCGTTCGAGAAGATTCGGACATACAAGAAGGCCGTACGCCGAATCGAAGAGATGATGGACGAATCGATTGTCGGAGACGGGGAAGGGTACTGCATTGGTATCATTCACGCCAACTGCCCGGAGCGTCAGGCGGAAGAAATCGCTTCGATGAAGCAGAAGTTTCCGAAAGCACACATCTCGGGAAGCCATTTCGGTCCCGTCATCGGAACGCATCTCGGACCTGGTGCAATCGGCATCACGTGGTATCGTCGCGAATGGTAAGAGAGACGACCGTCTAAGGTCGTCTTTTTCAATGGAGGAGGGAATGAAATGGCGAAATATCGCCAAATCTTTGAGCGTCTGGCAGAAGAGATGCGAAATGGCACGAGACCCGCTGACTCAAAGCTTCCGTCTGAAACCGAGTTGATGCATCAGTTCGAGGCCAGCCGGGGGACGGTCCGGAAAGCGCTCGATCTTTTACAGGAGAACGGGTATGTCCGGAAGCATCATGGAAAAGGCGTGTTCGTGTTGAAACGTGACCAGATCGAGTTTCAATTCAATGGCATCGTCAGTTTTTCAGAGGTCTACGCGAGCATGCTCGGTCGTTCCATTCAGACCCACGTCGCTTCGTTCGAAGAGATAGAAGCCCCGACATGGCTCGCCGAACGGATGAACTTAGCGCCAGGGACGAATGTGTTTCGCATCGAACGGGTTCGAAACTTTGACGGGGAGAACGTTATTTTAGATATCAACTATTTCGTCAAAGATCTCGTCCCCGGTCTGACAGAAGAGATTGCGGCTCGATCGATTTATGGATATATCGAAGATGGGCTTGGGCTACAAATCAGCTATGCCAAACGGAAGATTGCAGCTGAAGACGTGACGGAACTTGACCGGAAACGGCTCGACTTGCATGACTATGAATATGTCATCGTCATCACGAACGATACGTTCTTATATGAAGGACAACAATTTGAATATACGGAGTCGCGTCACCGATTGGACAAGTTCCAGTTTAGCGACGTCGCCCGTAGGTAAACCTCTTTCGTACAGGAAGGGGTTTTTTTGTTTGTCCTAAGTCAAAATAGGGGAATTTTAACAGTAAATCACGACGCAAAACTTTCATGTTTAACTTATCTATATAAGTTGTTGACTTAACTTATATAGATAAGTTATACTTTGTTTGTACTCATAAGTAACCGTTTTCATTTACAGTTTTCAAACAAAGGAGGACATTCAACATGAAGGCAGATTATCGTCAAATTGCCGCTGAGATCTTAGAAGCGATCGGGGGCAAAGACAACGTGGACAAGGCCGCGCACTGTGTGACCCGTCTACGTCTCTCCCTCAAGGATCAATCAAAAGTCGATGAGAAACGCGTGAAAGAAATCGACCTCGTCAAAGGGGCGTTCGAGAACTCCGGCGTGTATCAAATCGTCATCGGAGCCGGTGATGTCGATCGCGTCTATGCCGAGTTCATCAAGCTCGCTGGACTTGAGGCGGCGACGGTCGCCGAGGTCAAATCTGCGGGCGGCAAAAAAATGAATCCGCTTCAAAAACTCGTCAAAGTCTTCTCTGACGTCTTTATGCCAATCATTCCAGCCATCATCGTAGCCGGTCTCCTTATGGGGATCAACAACTTACTTGCATCGGAAGGTCTCTTCATCGAAGGACAGACACTCATCGAGGCGTATCCGAACCTACAAGGACTTTGGGATCTCATCAACATGATGGCGAATACGTCATTCGTGTTCTTACCTGCACTCGTCGGTTGGTCGGCGACGAAACGATTCGGTGGGAGCGAAGTACTCGGGATCGTCATGGGTCTCTTGCTCGTTCACCCGGACCTCTTGAATGCATGGGGCTACGGAACGGCAGCACTTGAAGGAGATGTCCCGACGTTTGATATCCTCGGACTCTTCGAAATCGAGAAAGTCGGCTACCAAGGTCAAATCTTGCCGGTACTCGCCGCTGCCTATATCTTGAGCCAAATCGAGATGTTCTTGAAAAAACGTGTACCGAACGCCATCCAACTCTTAGTCGTTCCAATCACAACAATCGTTGTCACAGGATTCCTCGCACTCGCAATCGTTGGACCGGTCACTCGTGGAATCGGGAACGTGATCGCGACAGGACTCGTCAACACGTTCGAAGCCGTACCGGTCGTCGGGGCACTCCTCTTCGGATTGTTCTACGCACCGCTCGTCGTCACCGGGATGCACCACTTGTTCATCGCCATCGACCTTCAGTTGATCGCAGATACAGGCGGTACGTTCATCTGGCCGATGATCGCACTCTCAAACATTGCTCAAGGTTCGGCCGCACTCGCGATGTTCTTCGTCTACAAGCACAACGCGAAACAAAAGAGCATGGCATCGACTTCAGCCATCTCGGCTTATTTCGGAATCACAGAGCCGGCCATGTTCGGGGTCAACTTACCAAATAAATTCCCGTTCTACTCAGCTATGATCGGGTCGGCAATCGCTGCTATCTTTATCACATTGAACGATGTGCAAGCAATCGCCATCGGTGTCGGAGGACTCCCTGGATTCCTCTCAATCTTCACAGATAAGATCCTTCTCTTCATCGTGGGCATGGTCATCGCGATCATCGTTCCGTTCGCGCTCACTTTCATCTTGTCGAAGCGTTACATGAAGAAAGGTGAACTTGAAGAAAACAAAGTCGCATAAGTAATGACTCGGGAGGGAGGGACGGCAGTTCTTCCCTCTTTCCTATTGAAATGAAAACTCTTACAAAAAGGAGATGTCGTTGATGACACAGAAAAATTGGCGCAAATCAGTCGTCTATCAAATTTACCCGAAAAGTTTTTACAGTCCGGAAGGGAACGCGACCGGATCGATTAAAGGGGTGACGGCGAAGCTGGATTACTTGGCAGAACTCGGCATCGAATACATTTGGATGACACCTGTCTATCAGTCACCTCAACACGATAATGGCTATGACGTGAGTGATTATTATGCCATCGACCCGTCTTACGGAACGATGGAGGACCTCGACGAATTGATCCGTGAAGCAGAGGCGCGGGGCATCGGCCTCATGATGGACATCGTCGTCAACCACTCTTCGACCGAGCACGAATGGTTCCAAAAATCATTGGAGGGAGACGAGCGGTACCGTGACTACTACATCTGGCGCGACGAACCGACGAACTGGGAATCGAAGTTCGGTGGGAATGCGTGGGAATATGATGAGAAGAGCGGACAATATTATCTCCACTTGTTCGACGTGACACAAGCTGACCTGAACTGGGAGAATGAACAGATGCGCGAGGACGTCTACGAGATGATGCGGTTCTGGCGTAAAAAAGGAATCAAAGGATTCCGTCTCGACGTCATCAACCTCATTTCAAAAGAACAGAACTTCCCAGAAGACGCATCGGACGGTCGCAAGTTCTATACGGACGGTCCACGCATCCACGAATATTTAAAAGAAATGAACCGAGAAGTATTTGATGGGCATGACGTCATCACGGTCGGGGAGATGTCTTCGACGACGCTCGATCACTGCGTACGCTATTCAAACCCGAACGAGAACGAGCTCAGCATGACGTTCAGCTTCCACCACTTGAAAGTCGACTATCCGAACGGCGAGAAATTCGTCGCGGCGCCGTTCGATTTCATTCAATTAAAAGACATCATGTCGACGTGGCAACGTGGGATGCACGGAAAAGGATGGAACGCCATCTTCTGGTGCAACCATGACCAACCACGTGTCGTCAGCCGTTTTGGGAACGACACGAACCATCGCGTAGAGAGCGCGAAGATGCTTGCGACAGTGCTCCACGGCCTTCAAGGGACGCCGTACATCTATCAAGGGGAAGAAATCGGGATGACGAACCCCGGCTTCGACTCGCTCGATGAATATCGGGATATCGAAACGCTCAACATCTACAAGTTGAAGCGGGAAGAGGGTGTGTCGCATGATGACATGATGGCCGCCATCAAACAGAAGTCACGCGACAACTCGCGAACGCCGATGCAGTGGGATGCAACGACACATGCCGGCTTCACGAGCGGCACACCATGGATCAACGTGGCGCCGAACTATGAGGACGTGAACGTTGAAACGGCGCTTCGTGATCCGAACTCGGTGTTCTACCACTACAAACACTTGATTGCATTACGAAAAGAACTTGACGTTTTGACGGACGGAGACTACACGCTTCTTACTCCTGATTCGCTAGACGTTTGGGCATATACACGGAAGACGGACCGAGAGGAGCTACTCGTCGTCGCCAACTTCTATGGAATTGAAACGACGTACACGATTCCAGAAGGATTCGAGCGGGTGAACGTCGTCAGTCACAACTACGACGTGCCTGAGCTCGACGGAATGTCGTTGTCTCTTCGTCCATATGAGGCGATCATGTTCTATAAACAGATTTAACAGATGGGACCCGACTTTTTCGTCGGGTCCTATTTGTGTAGTAGACCTATGTTGTTTTAGATAAGTTGAATCGTATTTACATAGGTATTTTGGTAGCGTGATGACAAAAAGGAGTCAGGTTATGGGAGAACTTATTGTCGCACCGAAAGGAAAACGAGCCATCCGCTTCGGCGTCTGCCAACGCTGTCTCAGCACGCACGTCCGGACGTTCACTTGTCATCATGGACGCTGTGCCTATTGCCGAAATTGTTTGTACCTCGGGCGTGTCTGCCGATGTGATTTTCTACAGGAACGGGACATCACAACTCCAACCGAGACGACCGAATTGACGATGCCATTCGAACTCGTCCCAGACCAAAAGCGGGTCGCGAACCAACTGCTCACGTGGTGGGACGAACGGAGGACGGGACTTGTGCATGCGGTGTGTGGCGCTGGGAAGACCGAGATGACGTTTCCCGTGATTGAGCGTGTTGTCAATGGAGGGAAGCGAGTGTTGGTTGTCTCTCCGAGGAAAGATGTCGCCATCGAATGGGTCGAACGATTAGAACAGGCGTTCACAGTCCCTGTCACTAAACGATATGGAGGGGGAGAAAAAGACTCCATTGGGATGATCACGGTGGCGACCGCACCGTTACTCATGAATTTACGTGACGTGTTCGATTATGTGCTCGTCGATGAGTCCGATGCCTTCCCGTTTGCCTTTGATGTGGCACTTTGGAATGCAATCCGTCGGGCCGGGAGAAATGTCTTCTTATTTATCACGGCGACCCCGACCGTTTGGCAACAATTGCTTCCGAAGGTTCATCTGTCGCGGCGCTATCACGGATTCGATTTGCCGGTCCCGACACTTGTCAAACAGTCCGACGAACGACTCCTAGACTTCTGTCGACGTCACGCCTTGAAACCTCGTCTCTTGTTTGTGCCGACGAAACCTGATTTGGAGCGATATGAAAGTCGGTTACAAGAGGCAAGTATCACGTGTCAAACCGTTTCTGCTGACACGGAAGAACGGTTGGATACACTCCATTGGCTTCAAGAAACGAAAGGGATCGTCCTTGCGACCTCAATCTGGGAGCGAGGGATGACGGTTCGCGACGTGCAGGTCGCCGTGGTTGAAAGTGAACATCGTCTCTTCTCGACGCGGGGTCTCATTCAGATGGCGGGTCGGGCGGGGCGAAAACCGGACACACCGACAGGAGAGGTCTGTTTCTTTTACAAGGAGCGGACATTCCGACAAGATGTTGCCATCCAGAAGATCAGGGAGGCGAATCGGCGATGAAATGTCTTCTTTGTCATGAGTCGATGATCGTCCCGTGGACACCTGACACGTTATGGCGACGGGACTGGGTGTGTCCCTCTTGCGAGTCGAAACTGACGCCGCTCGGGACAGGTTGCCCACGCTGCGGTCAACCAAATGAGACCGGTGAGACGTGTCCGGACTGCATCCGCTGGCTCGCACTCGGTCTCGCCTTGACCGTCCGCTGCCTGTACGCGTACGATGATGCAGGAATTGACTGGCTACATCGATATAAATTCAGCGGGGATGTCGTCATTGCCTCATCGGTTGCCCCAGCGCTTCGGGCATTGCGTTCATCTGGCGTGACCTATGTTCCGATTCCGTTGAGTAAGGAGCGACTTCAGACACGTCGTTTCAATCAGACCGAGGTGCTCGCGCGATATATCGGTCCGACGCGGCAGATTCTCGAAAAAACGGAGGTTTCAAGTCAACGTGAACTCGGGAAAGAAGGAAGACGACACCGAACGAACCCTTTCACTGTACCAACTTCAGTGAAATATGGGAAAATCATTCTTGTAGACGACGTCTATACGACAGGAACGACCCTTCATCAGGCGGCATTTTCGTTGCGACAGGCAGGTGCATCAGAAGTTTCTGCGATTTGCTTGTTTCGGGCGCTAAACAAATCAAAATCGCGTCCGATATAAAGGGCAGAGGTGAAACCAATGGATGCAGCAACTTGCCAAATGTGTGGGCGCTTGTTTATGAAACAGGGACGTTCACCGTACTGTCCATCATGTAATGAAGTCGATTATAAAAACTTCTTGAAAGTCCGCGATTTCATTCGTGAACCAGCCAACAAACAGACGACCATCGGAGCCCTCGTCGAAGCGACAGGTGTCTCTGAACTTGATATCACGCGATACATCCACGAAGGACGCTTGATCATCAAAGACAATCCGGCGCTTGCCATCAGCTGCGTCCGTTGTGGTCGGTCTACAAATGAAGGAAAAATCTGTTCGAACTGCCAGAGAGAAATGCAGAAGGAACTGTCCAGTCTACAGGAGATGCAGGAGGGCTTGGCGAAAAAGTCGAGTATCCGCGCTTATCGTTTGGATTAACATCATGAAGAGGGGGAAGACGCATGCGCATCGATTCAGCCAAGTGGGTACACTTACCAAACACTTATGAAAAGAAAACGCAAGTCGAGCCGAAGCCCGCGCAATCAAGCCAAACGGACCAATTGTCAATTTCGGCGGAAGCTCGCGCCCGGTTTGAAGAACCGGTGAAACATCCGGAACGTCTCGCTAAAATCGACGCTTTAAAAGCGGAGATTGATGCAGGCACATATTCACGGGACGCGCGCGAAATCGCTAAACGCTTTCTACAAGGATGAATGGAAGCGAGGTCCGTTTGAGGCCTTCGCACTGAATAACACGGCACGGAAGCTGACTAAATAAGGGGTACCCCTTTCTTTAGTCGGCTCTTTTTTTGAAAAAAGGAGAGACTCATGCTCACATTACATAAACGGTTACTCGAATTGGCTTACGCAAAAGAACAGCAACTCATTCAAAATGACATGGTGGCATTTAGCACGCTCGTCAAAGAAGAAGCGAAACTCGTCCGACAAATTTCACAAAAAGAAGCGGAACGACTTCAAGGGACGTATGAATTGGACGATGAAGAGATAGAGGAATTGAGACCGGTCTTGTTCGAGTTAAAGCGACAGAACGAATTGAACGCGACGTTGCTCGAACAATCCCTTCGTTATATTACTTGGCATCTGGATATGCTCATGCCGGAAGCAGATGATTTTACATACGGACAACAAGCGTTCGAAACACGCTCGTTCAGCCGTGACGTTTAAGGAGGAAGTGGAATGGGTTCAACATTTATGGGATTAGAGACGGCACGCCGCAGTCTCTCGACACACCAATGGGCGCTTCAAGCGACCGGGAATAACGTGGCGAACGCCTCAAACCCTGGCTATTCGCGCCAACGACTCACACTCGGGATGACCGAACAGCTCTCGGTCAATTTCGGCGGGACGAAAGCCGGACAATTCGGGACAGGTGTACGCGGGGAGACGCTCGCCCGAATTCGCGATCTTATGATCGATCAACAGTATCGTGACGAGTCGGTGAAGAACGCCTTCTATGCGACGAAAGAAGCCGCGTTCGGTCGGATGGAAGACATCATCAATGAACCGTCTGAGAACGGACTCGCTAAATCGCTCGACTTGTTCTGGGCATCACTTCAAGACTTGTCGGTCAACCCGGACGATACGGGTGCGCGAAGCGTAGTTCGGCAACGAGCATTGACGTTGGCACAGACATTTAACTATATGTCTTCATCATTGACTAAAGTACAGGATGACTTAAAGACCGAAGCAGGGGTCGTCACGAAAAAAATCAATGATTTGTTGACGAAAATCAGTGACGTCAACCGTCAAATCGGTGATGCAGAGCCTCTTGGTGTTCTGCCAAATGAATTGTATGATGAGCGTGATCGCTACATGGATGAGTTGTCGCAATACATTGAATTCGAACGTGTGCCTGTTGATTACACGAACGGCGAAACACGTGGGAACTCTCAACGTGTCGCAGAAGGACGAATCGATATTCGTGTAGTCGTCGGTGGTACAGAAGTAAAACTCGTAGACGGTCTTACGGGCGGAGTTGGGAAATTTGATGGGATGACCATGACCAATGCTGCAGGTACGAATACATCGATGACACATGCCGACATGCCTAACGGAAAATGGAAAGCACTTGTTGAAATGTACGGAAGTGCAACTGGTCCAGAGGCAATCGACGGGGCATTCACCAACATGCTCAAAGACTTAGATGAGATGGCGAACGTCTTCGCATCAGCATTTAATGTAGCGCATGGAACAAACATGGACGCGGACGGGAATGCCGGTCGAACTGACTTTTTCGTGGGTACTACTAGCGCCGCTACGATTACTGTGAATCCTGATTTCATGAAGAACTTAGATTTAATTGCAGCATCTAAGGACGGGAACATCGGGGATGGAAGTGGTGCTCTCGAACTTGCGCAATTGAAAGAAAGCACGCTTAACTTTGCGGGTTCGGTTACGACCTCAACCTCGATCGGCAAGTACTATCAAAATGTTATCGGAAACATGGCAGTCGAGGCTAGCCAAAACGCGAACTTGGCAAAGAGTACATTTGCTCTCTTAAGTAGTTCGGACCAACGTCGGTTATCGGTCAGCGCAGTCTCGCTCGATGAAGAAATGACGATGATGATTCAATATCAACACGCTTATAATGCGGCGGCTCGAAATATCACAGCTGTCGATGAAATGTTAGACAAAATCATTAACGGCATGGGTGTCGTAGGGAGGTAATGACTGATGCGTGTCACACAGACAATGCTCACACAGACGAACTTGAAGCATTTATCAAGTAGTTACAACACACTCGCTCGTGTCCAGGAACAGCTCATCAGCGGGAAACGGATTCAAAAAGCATCGGAGGATCCAGTCGTTGCGATGCAAGGAATCCGTTACCGGACCGAGGTGCGTGAAGTCGACCAATTCCGACGGAACGTCAGCGAAGCGACAAGTTGGATGGATTTGACGGACTCGACATTGAACGAAGTCACGGAAGCTGTCAAACGAATTCGCGAATTGACGACACAAGCGGCGAACGATACGTATGAATCGTCGCAACGTGCCATCATCAAGAGCGAGGTCGATCAATTGATCGAACACATCGGTTCACTTGCGAACTCAAAAGCAGGCGAAAAGTATATTTATAACGGTACGAAGACAGATCAACCGCTCATCAATGTCGACCAGTTAAAGGCGTATTTAGCGAATCCGGCTGGTTCTGTCGATTCGATTTATGAGAGTGGAACGGCACCTACAGCAAGTGGGGAGATCGAATTTGAAGTGTCAAAAGGAATTACTGTACAAGTGAACATGCAACCGGAAACGGTTTTTGGTAAGGAGTTATTTGAAGGGCTTCACAAATTAACTACACTTCTTAATAATCCAACGACTGCCGGGGCAGATTTGTCTGCAGAACTTGATACGCTTGACACACTCGGTCAAAACTTGATCACGGAACGGGCGGAGCTCGGTGCCCGAGCAAACCGTTTGGAGCTCGTCGACAATCGTCTTCAAGATCATGAGATTATCGCCAAGACCATCATGTCTGATAATGAAGACATCGATGTAGAAAAAGTCATTATGGAGCTGAAGTCACATGAAACTGTACACCGTGCAGCGTTATCTGCAGGTGCCCGCATCATTCAGCCGACGCTCCTCGACTTCTTACGGTAATTGATGATGAATCTCGCGAGACTTGAGATGCGGCAGACACAGGCCGCAATCCAGATGACATCCAATCGACCGGTACTCGAGATGCGTCAAGGACGGGCCGACCTGTCCATCCAACAAGGGAGAGCCGAGATGACGCAACAGACGACACAAGGGAAGCTTGAGGTTGATTCATCAGTAGCGAGAAGTGAGAGCAATCTGAAGGGTGTACTCGAACTCGGTAAACATTTCGGGCGGATTGGGGAACAAGGTGCCCGAGAAGCGATGGCGAATATCGCTCGAGACGGCGACCGCATGATGCGAATCGAGAACGGGAATCCGATCCCTTCGATAGCGGCTGAGAAAGTGAATGACCCATATCCGATTGTTGACATGGGCTACATGCCAAAATCAATCGATCGTGTCAAGTTGACGTATACGCCGGCGGATGTGAAAATCGAGTGGAATATCACACCACCCCAAATTGATGTATCGCTCACTCCGGCCGACATCTCGTTCACGCCGTGGACGACGGACATTTCGCTCCGTCAACAGGCGTCACTCGAGATGTGGCCGGTCGGTGGGATGTATGATGAAACGCGTTGAAAGTGAGGACAATCCATGTTCATTGAAACAGACTACTTTGGCAAGATTGAAATAAACGAAGCGGAGACGATCACCTTCGTCAGTGAGATTCCAGGATTTCCGGACTCAAAGACGTTCGTGTTGATTCCGTATGGGGAAGATTTGCCGTTCTGGTCGCTTCAGTCGATTGAGGAACAGGCATGCGCGTTCGTCGTGACGAATCCGTTTTGGCATAAGTCGGACTATGCGTTTGAATTGTCGGATGGCGCGAAAGACCAACTTGGAATCGAGGAGGCGGAACACGTATCGGTCTATTCTATTGTGACGCTTCGTCAACCTTTTGATTCATCGACGCTCAACTTGAAAGCACCGATCGTCATCGAGACGAAGGAACGTCGCGGGAAACAAGTCATCCTAGACGATGCGTATCCAGCTCGTTATCCACTCGGTGGCACGAAAGCGGAGGTGCGCTGATGCTTGTATTGAAACGAAAACAAGGTGAGGCCATCCATATCGGCGACGATGTGACGCTCACGGTACTCGCTATCGAAGGCGACCAAGTGAAGCTCGGGATTGATGCCCCGCGGCATATCGATATCCATCGCCATGAGGTGTACATTCAGATGCAGGAAGAGAACGAGTCTGCACGAAACAGTGCTAACTTGATGAAGCAGATGATTCAAAAACAGTCGGAAGCGTGAGCTTTCGACTTTTTTCATGAATCCGGTAATTGATGGATGACAGCACTCGATGGGTTGGGATAGGATGGAAACGTGAAAGGAAGGAGGGGAATCGGTGGAAACAGGTATTAATAGTTTTTTTATCAACATCAGTCTGATCTTTTTATTCATGTCGCTCACACTCTATGTGATGCGGACGGTTTTACCGATTCAGCCGACCTCCCCGTTATTCGTACGCTTTTGGTTTGGAGTCTCTAACGGATTGACGGCAATTCTCTTAACCATTAACTCCATCGAATTAGGGGATGCCCGAATCGACCTTCGTCTCATCCCGATTGCCTTATCCGCAACGTTCGCTGGACCGTTCGGAGCTATCGTCACGCTCGGTCTGATCTTCATCGGACGCACGACGCTGCACGGAATGAGTGCTCCGTTCGTAGACTCGTTACTACTGTTACTTGTCTTCTTTTTATTTTCTCTTGTCATGACACGCTTACCGATTCGTCGAGGGAGAGGGTATGCCATCTACATCGGGTTAGGTGCGCTCCTCGTCTTGATTCAAGTGAGCGGCAGTGTGAATGAGACGGTCTTTATAAATGTATTTGTTCCTTATTTTCTCATGTTATCTTTTGGGGCCTGGCTCTGCTATTGGGCCGCAAAGAAACTCGAGACGCATCTATGGATGTTTCTCTTACATACGCACCGGGCGACCATTGATGAGTTGACGGGACTTCCGAACCGTTACAGGACGCTCGAACAGATGAATGATTTGGAAATGTCCGGTAACCCGTGGACGTTACTCGTCATCGACGTCGATCATTTTAAACAGTTGAACGATACATATGGGCACTTAGCGGGAGACGCAGCGCTTCGTCATATCGGACAAACGTTGGAACGTAGCCGTCCGCCTTCTGGATTTGTCGGGCGATACGGTGGCGAAGAATTTTTGCTTGTCATTGAAGGTAGTGAAGGCATGGCGAAGGTGGCAGAAAACATCGTGCAGATGGTACAGCGAACACCATTCGAATTTCAAGGTGAAATCATTCCGATGACTATTTCAATCGGTGCAGCGATTGCAGGGCATGAGCCGAGCATGGTCGTGTTCGAAAGAGCAGATGAAGCATTGTATGAAGCGAAGCAAAATGGACGAAATCAGGTCATGTTTGCGTAAAAATCCCCTATAACCGTTGGCGATGATGGTCCAGCGGTTATAGGGGATTTCACGTTTAGTGAATGTTTTTCTTCTTTAATTGTCCGCCGCGGACGTCGTGAATGTTGCCAATGGCGAGGAACGCTTTTTCATCATAGTCATCGAGAATATCTTTTAATTTCGTTTCTTCTAATCGACTGATGACTGTGAAGACAACTTTCTTCCCGTCACCTGTGTAGGCGCCTTCTCCATGAAGATACGTCACACCTCGACCGAGCCGGTCCATGATGGCTTGCCCGATATCGTCTGGTGCGGACGTGATGATCCAGGCTGCTTTCGACTGGTCAATTCCTTCTAGGACAACATCGATCGTCTTGAATGCGATGAAATAGGTGAGGAGCGAATACATGGCCCTGTCCCAACTGAAGACGAATCCGGCCGTCCCGAGGATAAAGATATTGAAAAACATGACAATCTCTCCGACGGAGAATGGTAATCGGTTCGTGAAGGAAACGGCAAGAATTTCCGTTCCATCGAGTGACCCTCCCGCCCGGATGACGAGCCCGATTCCGGCACCGAGTAAGAAACCGCCGAAGACGGTCGACAAGAGGAGGTCGTCTGTGAACGGCTTGATGTCGTGAAGGACGATGGTGAAGACTGACATGAGCAGGATGGCCGTCAACGTGACGACGGCGAACGTCTTTCCGATTTGCCGATACCCGAAGTAGATGAACGGTAAGTTGAAGAGGACGAGCCAAATCGCGAGTTTCGTCTCCGTCAAGTACGACACGATGATCGAGACACCGACGATACCACCGTCGATGATTTGATTCGGTACGAGGAACGCCTCCAAGCCGACGGCAAAGACGAGGGAGCCGAGCAGCAAAAGGACGACTTTTACAAACAGTTCAGAAGCCTTAATCGGATTATGTTCCCGCCTTAAGCGCTGCACTTCCTCCGGTGTCGGGGAAGGCATAGGTGTACGCTGCATACATGGTGCCCCCTTTCCATTTTCTTAAGTATAACAAATGATACGAACCGACAATCATTTACGACAGAGAATCTGACATGAATATTCAGAATTGATGGAGGATTCTTGATAAATTGTTTTGGTATTATTTTATGTTAGGCTAAAAAGGTTGTTGAACAATGGATGGAGGTCTATAGGATGAAACGAGAAAACAAAACGTGGTTGATGGCGTTTCAAATGATGATGAACATCATCGGGGGACTCATCGCGGCGTATGGATTGGAATCGGTCCTCATTCCGAATAACGTTTCGGACGGGGGCGTCACTGGAATCAGTATTGTCGGGTCACAACTGACGGGACTGCCGCTCGGTATTTTCATCGGGGTGTTAAATATTCCGTTTGTCTATCTCGGTTATAAACAAATCGGGAAGAGCTTCGCCATCCTTTCAGTCACCGGGATTGCGTCTTTGTCTGTCGGTACGGTCATTATGCACCATGTTCCGACTATCATCGAAGGGGATGCGCTACTCATCACGGTGGTCGGTGGGATCATACTCGGGTTCGGAATGGGGATTTCGCTTCGCAACGGGGGAGCGCTTGACGGTATCGACATGTTGGCGGTCCTGTTATCCCGTAAATTGCCGTTCGGTACGAGTGATTTTATTTTTAAATACGTTCGTCTTTATCGTTGTCTCGACGGTGTTTGGTCTTCAAGGAGCGGTCCTGTCCGCCATCGCCTACTTCATCGCCTCGAAAGTGATTCATATCGTCGAAGAGGGATTGAGCGGGGCAAAAACGTTCAAAATCATCACGAGTGAACCGCAGGAGATGGTCGAGACGATTCGGGACCGTCTCGGACGGAGCGCCACGTTGAATCAAATTCAAGGGGCATATTCCAAAGAAAGTTATTACGAAATCACGTGTGTCATCAACCGGCTCGAAGAACGAAAAATCAAAGACATCATCGATGATGTCGACTCGAAAGCGTTCGTCGTCGTGTATGAGGTGACAGAGGTCAAAGGCGGGAACTTCCAAAAACGCGATATTCATTAACGGATGGCCAAGGGTCGTCCGTTTTTTTAACCTCTACACGTGTGAACCGACCAAGCAGGAAATCGCATATGGTAAGTGGAAGAAGTCGATGCAAGAGAAAGGGGAAGATTGGAAATGTACGCACTGATTGGAAAGCTTGTCACGAAAGCGGGGCAACGCGACAGACTAGTGGCAATTTTGTCGGAAGCGGCGCGGGAGATGGAGGCGACATCGGACTGTGAATCGTATCGGGTTCACGTGTCGCTCGATGAGGCGGATACCGTATTTGTCTATGAAGTATGGCGAAATGAGGAGGCGCATGCGGCGTCGTTGTCGCTTGTTGAAGTGAGGGCGTATATCGATCAGGCGAAGCCAATTCTCGAGCGGATGGAGCGGATTGCCGCACTCGAACTCCGGAGATGACCAAGAAGGAATAAAAAAGACGGATGGCCAAGGGTCGTCCGTTTTTTGCAGGAGAAATGGCGAGATGTCGAGAACATGACAGGATTCGGAAAGGAGGGAACGCATGCGTCCACTCATACTCGGTGTCTTCGCCGCCTTGTTTTTTGCGAGCACGTTCGTGTTGAACGAAGTGATGCAAGTCGGAGGTGGCAGCTTTGCCTATAGTGCCTCGCTCCGCTTTTTGTGGATGATTCCGTTATTGCTAGTTGTAGTCGCATTTCGTGGTGGACTCAAGCGAGTCCTCTCAGCATTGAAAGAAAGTCCTCGTCCGTGGATTCTTTGGGGGACGGTCGGGTTCGGACTATTTTACGTCCCGATTTGTCTCGCAGCCGAGGTCGCACCCCCGTGGCTGATTGCGGGCACATGGCAAGTGACGATTGTCGCCGGAGCACTGTTGTCCCCACTCTTCAAGAAGGCAGACGGAACACGGGAGCGAATCCCATGGCGCGGACTTCGCTTCTCGGTCTTGATTCTCATTGGGGTCGTAATGATGCAAGTGGAGTTTTTCGAGTCGTTCGAACCTCGGTTCATTTGGCTTGGGGTCGTGCCGGTCATCATCGCCGCATTTGCCTACCCGCTCGGAAACCGGAAGATGATGCAGCACACGGACCTCGACGTGTTCGAGCGAATCCTCGGAATGTGTCTCGGGTCACTCCCGGTCTGGCTCCTGTTGTTCGGTTACGGGTTGACGACGGGGCGTCCCTCATCGAGTCAGCTCGGGCAGACATTCCTCGTCGCCCTGTTATCCGGGGTTGTCGCGACCGTGCTATTCTTCATGGCGACCGATCTCGTCAAACATGACATGGGAAGACTGGCGTCCGTCGAAGCGACGCAAGCGCTCGAAGTCCTGTTCGCGCTCATCGGGGAACTGGTCTTCCTGCATGCCGTCATGCCATCGCCAATCGCTTTGTCCGGGATCGCGCTCGTCATGGTCGGGGTCGTCTTCCACAGTCGGAGTCAGTTTATGGAGCTTCCGACCGTGGTCCGACAAGAGGCATAAAAAAATCCCCTCAGTCTTTTGAGCGAGGGGATGGTCATTAACTTGTTGTCAAACTGCCTTTGACTTTGTCATAGAAATCATCCATCATACCGGTACGGCTACCGAGTTGGCAGATCAGTTCGAGCGTTTCTTTATAGAACTTCTTGACGAGTCCTTTGTTTTTGACGCCATCCATTGATGCGAGCGTCTGATCGAGATTCTCTAAAATCTCTTTGATTTGCGCGTCTGAGTCCGGTTTGACGACTGTCATATTCTCGGGGATGCTGAC
Source organism: Exiguobacterium sp. S3 (assembly GCF_018617295.1). GTDB lineage: Bacteria > Bacillota > Bacilli > Exiguobacteriales > Exiguobacteriaceae > Exiguobacterium > Exiguobacterium profundum. The sequence goes on along the minus strand of NZ_JACSJW010000001.1, from coordinate 754,117 downwards.
GACTTTTTCTTGACCTTGGTGACGGAACGATGCACCGAAGCCAAGGTTCTCGATGAAGAGGTGCGGCATCACTTTTTGACCGAAGAAATGCTTGTGCCAGTCCGTTGCTTTCATCGTGTCCATGTCCTGTTTGAACGTAGATGCCGTGGAGACATATTGTTTAAACAAATCCGTCATGAATTTCTCGATGACCGGGATTTGAAGGGCGAAGACGTTTTTCAAGAGCGCGTCGAGCTGAGCGCGTGTCAAAGTAGTTTCGTTAGACATGTCAGTTCCTCTTTTCTATAGTACGTTACTACCATCGTATGGGATTGACGGACACTCGTCAATGTAAGGGGAAACATTTTTTCAGAATATTTAATGAAAAGTCGTTAACTTGTGGGATAATCAAGTGAAGACATTAACAAGTGAGGAGTGGTTCTTGTGAACAAATCGATGAAGTGGGCGCTCGCGCTCGGTGTGACAGGTGCATTGGTGGCGACAGTTGGTGTCGTCTCGTCCCGGGGACGGACAGAGGATACGACTCAGACGATTCGTGACCGTGAGCTCGGTTATGAGATTATCTTGCCGTCGAAGATTGTCGAGGCGATCGAGCGAGGTGATGTCTATATCGAGAAGGCGCAGGACGTCGTCGACATCGGGGACACGAAGAGCTACGGTACGTTCGATTTATACTATAACGTTGAGGACGGGGACGACCAACTCTTGTTCCACCTGGACTTGATCGACCGCGAATTGACTCAAGAAGCGTTCGCGACAGAAATCGGCTACGGCAACTACCTCGGGACGAACGACAAGACGTTCTTCTGGGTCGAACCGACAGAGGCCGTCCCAGGTGCGGAGGCGCATACGGACGAGATTGCCGAGTTGATCGAGACACTACCTGAGTTAGAGTTCCGGACGTTGTAATATGATGAGACTGTAGGCGGCTGAATCGTTTGCAGTCTTTTTAGAATGGGTGGTCGTGTGCGAACGAGAGGAAGGGATTATACAGAAGGATTGATTGTAGCCCTTCTGTTTATCGTTGCGATGTATGTATTTGATTTACCGAAACAAGAGAGCTTGATCACCTTGGCTGTCGTCATCGTCATCTCAGTCACGATGCGAGAAGTGACTCATTTTTTTCAGAATGAACGGAATGACTGAGAGTCTGCTCGCTCCGGCGGGCTTTTTCCTTTGTGCTACAATAACAGATGAGGTGATATGAATGAATTGGACAGTAGAAGAAGTAAGACAGGCAGATGACGTCAAGGCGTTAGAACAAGTGGTCAACGCAAACGACAAGATCGACGTAAAGGTTGGGCATGAGTCGGTCGGGCAGAACGACTATGCGGTATATGACGGGGAGACGCTCGTTGGTTATCTCATGCTTTTCCCGTATCTTCCGAACGAGTATGAAGTGAATGCGCTCGTTCATCCTGAATACCGGAAACAAGGTGTCTTCACGGCACTACTCGAAACGGCAAAACAAGACGCGAAGTTGAACGGTTGCGAAGCATTCACGTTCGTCATCGACCGAAACTCGGCATCCGGGAAAGCGGTGCTCGAGCATCTTCAGGCGGCGTATCAGTTCTCGGAATACAATCTCGTCTTGAAAAAAGCGGAACTCTTCTTGAAGCCGGACGAGGTATCGCTACGTGAGGCGACAGCAGACGACCGTCCGCTCATCATCGCGACGCTCAGCGAGGCGTTCGGAGATCCGGTCGATGTGACGGAAAACATCTATCAACAAATCGATACGCCAGACCGCGTGACGTATATCGGTGAAGTGGACGGCAAACCGATCGGTGTGATTCGCGCCCTTCTTACAGGGGACGACGCGGCAAGCATTCATGCGTTCGGGGTCAAAGCAGGCGAACAAGGCAAAGGCTACGGTACGAAAATGTTGAAACAGATGGTCCAACAACTGTTCCGCATGGGCCGGACGAAAGTCGAGCTCGATGTCGAGACGGAAAACAAGGCGGCGCTCGAGATCTACAAACGCGCCGGTTTTGCGGAGAATGGCGGCTATGAGTTTTACATGATCGAATTATGAGGTGAACCACATGGTGAAAAATCTGAAATGGCTCGGTGCGGCGTTTGAAGCCTTCCTCGGGATTCCGCTTCTTGGCGGTCTCTTTATCATCGGGATGGGCTATTCGCCCCTCGGTTTCATGTTTGTGTACCACGTGATCGTATTGATTCTTTCGTTCAGTCAACTGAATCGATTCTCTTACGGGGCGGCGGTCGGAATTGCGGCCTCGGTGCTCGGCTTCATTCCATTTGTCGGCATGATGCTGCACTGGGCGGCTGCCATCACGCTCGCGATTGACGCGGCGACGACACCACGTCGTGTGGTGCACGTCGAACGTGACGATGAAGCATTCTAACGAAACGTACTCCTTGACGGGGGTACGTTTTTTCATTGACCAAACGTTCAACTGAAAACGCTATACATTCATTGGAAATTGGACGATATAAGGAGTGATGAACACAATGAGGAGGAACAAACAGTGAAAGTATTTAAAAACTTTACGACGCAATTGCTCGCGTGGATTTTGGTCACGTCCTTTATCACGGGCGGAGCGGTCGGCTACATCACCCTATTACTCTTGACGGAACTCGAGATGGAACAAGGTCAAGTCATGCTCGTCGGTACGGTCGTGGCATTACTCATCTCATCACTCGGCGGAATCGTTATTTACTTGATTGCCCGTCGTCCACTGAAAGCGGTCGAGATGGCTTCTGAAAAAGCTGTTGAAGTTGGGAATGGTGATTTGACGGTGCACTTCGCTGACGAGAAGACGACGGATCGTTCAGAGATGGGACGTTTGCTCTTGTCGATGGACAACATGGTCGAACACCTTCGGGAACAAGGCACGAACATGCGTTACACGGCTGACCAATTGACGGGTTCGGCACAGGAAATTGCAGCTTCAGTTCAAGAAGGGAACGTTGCAGGAGAAAGTATCCGTTCGGCGATGGATTCTCTCAACAAAATGTTAGAAGATAACGTCAGTGCGACATATAACTCGATGGACTTGCTCGGAGCGGTCGCGCGTACGATGGAGAGCATCCGCCAAGAGATGTCATCGGCGCTTGATTCGGCGAGCGAGATGCAACAGGAAGCAGAGAGCGGGAAAGGTCTTGCCTCGTCTTCCGTCAATGCGATGCATGCGATTGCTGGGAAAGTGGAGCAATCATCAACACTTAACAGCCAGTTGACGGAAATGACAGGCGAGATCTCACGGATCACGGATGTCATCAGTGACATTTCGGCACAGACGAACTTGCTTGCCTTGAACGCATCGATTGAAGCGGCACGTGCCGGTGAGCATGGGCGTGGATTCGCCGTCGTAGCGGCAAAAGTGAAAAAGCTCGCGGAACAAACGGCGAACTCGACTCAAGAAATCACGGATCTCATCGTAGACGTGAAGCGTCTCGTTGGCGATACATCGTCTTCAATGGCGAACGTCAAAGCAGAAGTGGAGACAGGTGTCGGTTTAGTTGAAAAAGCAGGTGGTGCGTTCGCATCGATTCACAATTCCGCAAATGAAGTATACAGCCATGTCCATTCGGTCGATTCACTCCTCGATGAGTCACGTGGTCAGATCGATTCGGTTGTGACAAACTCGGCAGGCATCGTCGGTATGGTCGAAGAAGCGTCGCGTTATGCGAATGAAGTGACGTCAGCCGCGAGCCAGCAAGCGGCAAGTCTTGGAGAAGTGAACGGGGCGATGTCTGAACTTGTTCGAGTCGCGGAGAGTTTGCAGAATGAAACGGAACAGATGAAAGTAGAAGTGTAATATTAAATAATGAACGACCCATTTATGGGTCGTTCATTATTTTCAGGAAAAATCAAAGAGATAAGGAGGGTTATCTTTGTCAGAACAACATAGTATGAAAATCCCAGCGCACTATAATATTTACTCTGGAGCAGGTGGGCGAGAATTGCGTATTGATTTTTCAACGCCCGCAGGAGGAGTGGATGAGACGACGGGGTTATTAATTTTAGTTCCTGGATTTGGAGGGAATATTGATTCAAAAGTATATACAAAAATGAGAAGTATGTTTGCGGATCAATTCAACTTGATAACGATACAATGTGATTACTTTGGAAGTTCTTATATGCAGTCGACTGATTCAATTAATTTTAGCGACATTACGACTCTAGAAGAATTGTTGACTCATGATGAAATTCAGCAAACAAATACAAACCAATCTCAGCTTTTATCTATATTGTCGACAAAGAACGCTACGTTGCCTGCAAAGGCAAATTTGACTGAAAGTATTGATGAGTTTAATGATATGGGATATATGCAAGCTATTGACTTGATTACATCTATTGAAATTGTTAAGGCGATTGTTAAGGATAATGGTTATTCTTTCGATGAAAAAAGGATAATAGGGTATGGTCACTCACATGGAGCTTATTTATTACATCTAAGTAATTGTTTGTCTCCCCATCTATTCTCTTACCTTATTGATAACTCGGCATGGATAGAGCCGAGTTATATGAAGCAAAACCGAATTCTCTATCAACAAGTCGGAACGTTGACACTTGCTGTTGAGTTTGAATATTTAGCTAAAGAAATCATTGATAACAAATCATATCTTAATTTAGAAAATCTATATAAAAACTACAATGGTTCTGCACAAATCATTTCCTTCCAAGGAGATGAGGATAATTTAATAGATCATATCGAAAAAGAAAGGATTATTAGTTCCATTCCAAGAGCTGAGTTTTCGTTGATAACGAAAGAAAAAGTGGATCAAATAAGATTCAAGTCGAATAATCATGGGTTAGATGCAGATTTTCTTGAGTTATTTTCATGGGCACTCGAAATGGAAAAACCTTTAACGTTGATTGAAGAAATACCGTTGAATTATGAGGTAAACATTGGATCATTACATATAGAGGTTGATTCCTCTGGAGGATTGCCTATCTTTCATTTTCAAGAGTCAAAATAAAGAAAAGTATTTATTTTTATAAAAATGATTAAAGTTCTCTGAAGATGCTCCGATATAGAGTATGGAAACGATAAAACGTTCCAACAAATGTAAGGTGAGGGGCCGGCCTAAACCTTACGTGCTCGGACAAACGGATTTGGAAGAGCGGAAAAACTCAAACCTATGGAGGGAAATTACAATGATTATCAACCACAACCTTAACGCAATGAACGCACACCGTAACATGTCGTTCAACACAACTAACTCTGGGAAGGCAATGGAGAAACTTTCTTCAGGTCTTCGCATCAACCGTGCTGGCGATGACGCTGCTGGTCTTGCAATCTCTGAAAAAATGCGTGGACAAATTCGCGGTCTTGATCAAGCGTCACGTAACGCACAAGACGGAATCTCACTCATCCAAACAGCTGAAGGTGCATTGAACGAAACGCACTCAATCCTTCAACGTATGCGTGAACTTTCTGTTCAATCGGCGAACGATACGAACACAAACGCTGACCGTACAGAACTTCAAAAAGAAGTAACAGAGTTGACAAGTGAAATCACACGTATTGCTAACAATACTGAATTCAACACTAAAGTTTTAATGAGTGGTACATTTGCTGCTTCAGGTGCAGGTGTTAAATTCCATATCGGTGCAAACGCTTCACAAAACATCGAGTTGAGAATTGGTAACATGTCTGCTACTGGTCTTGGTGTAAATGCTGTTACTGTTGCAACGCAATCGGGTGCTAACGCTGCTATTACAACAATTAATACTGCTATTGGTACTGTGTCTTCTGAACGTGCGAAACTCGGGGCGACACAAAACCGTCTTGAGCACACAATCAACAACTTGAATGTTGGTGCTGAGAACCTTCAAGCTGCTGAATCACGTATCCGTGACGTAGATATGGCGAAAGAAATGATGAACTTCACGAAAAACAACATCTTGAACCAAGCTGCTCAAGCCATGCTTGCTCAAGCGAACCAACAGCCACAAGCTGTACTTCAGTTGTTACGTTAAGATTTAATTAAAACCATAAAAAAGGGAAACAGACATAAAGTCTGTTTCCCTTTTTTTAAATAAATTTGTCAGTCTATCGATATTCATATATTGAAATTGTATACTATATACAGATGAACTTTTAAACAAAAGGAGTGCCTTATGTCGCAATTACAAAATATTATTAAAGAGCTTCGAGACATCTCGAATCAACTTGTCTTACTCGCTGAAAGCGAAGCATGGGATGTCATAGATGAGATTGTGGGAATCATTCGACTATTTGGCGAAAATATTCATTCTAATGGAATTCGGACAGTGGAACATGTATCGGAGCTTCAAGCAATAAAACAAGAAAATCCACAACTGTATGCCAATGTTGTCCATGATAATTTACAATTATTGATTAGAGAATATGAGGCATTAATAGAAGTAGAACATCAGAATCAAATCGTCGTCCCGTTCCGTTATCACGAGAACGAGATGGCTCTTGTAAAGCAAAACGGTAGTAGTCATTATTTCGTTAGTGAAACGCTTTTAGAGTTTGAACGGTTGCAAGCCAAGATTGCTGATGACACGGAAGCTATTATACTTTTAGGGTATGGAAGTGGGATGTTTCATACTGAATTGATAAAACAATATCATGTCTTGACGATTGATCCACTCAACTTACCGTCAAATATTAAAGGTGACTCAGTCTTGTCTTTTCTTGATTCGCAAGATGACTATAAAGCGTTATTGCAATCGAAGTTTCAATCGTTTATTGGTTTGAAAACGGAAGTTATCAAACATTCTCTTTATGAGGATACAATAGTATTACTCGAATTATTAAAATTGGTTCGAAATTACTTAAGTGAGAGTCGAATTGATTTAGCGACACGTAAAGTGTATACAGAGAGTTGGTATCAAGAGTCATTTAAAAATGCGAAGTACTTAAAAGAAAATTTAAATCGTCTTTTTAATATCGATTACCTTCAACACCATTTTAAAGGATACGATGCGTTAATGATTGCAGGGGGTCCTTCACTAGAAGATGCAATCCCTTATCTTAAACAGGCTCAGCGCGCATACTATATCATTGCGATTGGTCAGACAGTTAAAGTTTTACTGGAGAATGAAATCCGACCGGACTTTGTCATATCAATTGACGCTGGTGAAGCTAACGCTCATTTCTTCAACGATATTGAAATTGATGTCCCACTTGTCTATTCGTTACAAGTGAATCATCAGATTCCACAGCGAGCAAAGGGGTTACTTGTCCCTTATGCTGATGCTAAAATTACACAAGATTTGCTACCCTATACAAAAACAGCTTTCAGTACGTACCCTACGGTGGCGTTAGCAGCGGTTGCATTTGCGAATTATTTGGACTTTGATTCAATTGGATTGATCGGACAAGATTTAGCATTGCGAGAAGGTGAATATTATAGTGCTTCGGTCAAACAAGCTTCTTCAAACGATGGTCAGTTCACTAAAACGTTATATGACGTACCATTGAATAGTGGTGAGATGGGGAAAACCACACCAATCTTATTTGGTTTTTTAACTAGTTACCAAGCATTAATCAAGTCACAGCTCGGATTAAAAGAAAAACTAGTCAACTACGCGGAGAAAGGTGCTCGAATTGACGGAGTTTCGTATCAATCCCTTGAAAGGCTCCACACCACACCGATTCAAAAAAAGAAACTTGAACAAGTCAGAGAATCAGAATTAAATGTCCCGATTGAGCATGTACAACAATTACTTGATAGTGTGAGCGAACGATTACAAATGCTTGAAAAACGATTGGGTCGCGCTATGAATCAAAAAGCGGTCACAATCGATGAGTTTGAAAAAATGCTACGGGATTGGGATGCGATGATTGAAGCGCCATCTTTCCGAACACATATCATGCCGCTTCAACTCGTCAATTTATTAATCATTCAAAATAAAATTAAATTCCATAATCGATATAATCGAACGAGTGCATTACGTCTTTCGATTTTGTCGCAAATGTTTGAGTCGATTCAAGAACTACAAACTCAACTTCACAAGATAAAACAAGCGTATGCAGAAACTATTAAGTAACAAGTAGCGCCAATCATATATTTATTAGACATTTTGCATGAGAGAGGAAGTATATAAGCATGTTTACAAATCAGACAATTTTAGTCACGGGTGGTACAGGATCTTTTGGGAAAAAATTCATCTCCACCGTATTAAAACAAAACGTAAAAAAGGTCATCGTATTTAGTCGTGATGAGTTAAAACAATATGAAATGGCGCAAGAATTTACAGATCCCCGTGTCCGTTTTTTTATTGGGGACGTTCGTGATAAAGAACGCCTTTATCGTGCATTTGATGGAGTAGATATTGTCATCCACGCTGCGGCGCTCAAACATGTCGGAGCTTGCGAGTATAATCCATTCGAGGCCGTGAAAACAAATATTCATGGTGCTCAAAATATTATTGAAGCGGCTATTGATCGTGGTGTCAAAAAAGTTATCGCACTAAGTACGGATAAGGCTGCAAGTCCGATTAACTTGTATGGTGCAACTAAATTGGCATCAGATAAATTGTTTGTCGCTGGTAACTCTTATGCCGGGGATAAAGACACACGATTTGCTGTCGTTCGATACGGTAATGTCGTCGGAAGCCGAGGCAGCGTTGTACCATTCTTCAAGAAGTTGAAGCAAGACGGAGCAACGGTCATTCCAGTGACCGATGATCGGATGACTCGCTTTTGGATCACATTAGACCAAGGTGTCCAGTTTGTTATCGATAGTTTGACACGTATGAACGGTGGAGAGATTTTTATTCCGAAAATCCCAAGTATGTCGATTCTTGATTTGGCTGAGGCGATTGCTCCTGAGTGCGACATCAAAATTGTGGGGATTCGCCCAGGTGAGAAATTACATGAGGCAATGATTACGGAAGATGATGCACGACACACGTTAGAGTACGACAATTATTTTGTCATTCAACCTGAGTTCCCTTGGTGGAGTGCAGAGTATTCAAATGGTGGAAAGTCGTTACCAGAAGGGTTTACATACGTCAGTAATGTAAACAATCAGTGGTTATCGGTCGATGAATTAAGAGAGTTAGTGAAATAAGGAAGACGGCATAGTCATTTTTTTGATGAGAGGGAGTTTAGATTGATTGATCAACCTGTAAGAAACACGTTTCTGCCTTATGGCAGACAATGGATCGATGAAGAAGATATTCAAGCTGTGGTCGATACGTTACGAGGTGACTTTTTAACAACTGGTCCTGCTGTTGATGAGTTTGAACAAGCAATCGCTCAGTATGTTGGAGCTCGATATGCTGTCTCCTTTTCTAATGGGACGGCCGCCCTACACGGTGCCTGTTTTGCAGCAGGAATTGGTGAGGGGGATGAAGTCATCACCACCCCGATGACTTTTGCAGCTAGTGCGAATTGTGTTCTTTATCAAAAAGGAATACCTGTATTTGCTGACATTGATCCAACGACGTATAACATAGACCCGAATGCGATTGAACAAGCCATCACTCCACGCACAAAAGCCATCATCCCTGTCCACTTTACAGGTCAACCTGCAGCGATGCAGGAGATTCATCGAATTGCCGAACAACATGACTTAGTCGTCATTGAAGATGCGGCTCATGCGTTAGGTGCCACCTATCAAGGGAAACGAATCGGTGCACTAAGTGATATGACGATGTTTAGTTTTCATCCTGTTAAACATATTACTTCGGGTGAAGGTGGAATCATCACGACAAATGATGAAGTGTATTATCGTAAATTATTGCAATTTCGGACCCATGGAATTACAAAAAGTGTTGAACAGTTAGTTGATCACCATGGTCCTTGGTACTATGAAATGCAGTTTTTGGGTTTCAATTATCGAATGACAGATATTCAAGCTGTCCTTGGAACAAGCCAATTGAAGAAGATTGAACGATTTATTGATTTACGAAAACACTATGTTTCTTTATATAATGAGGCATTTCGCGAGTTATCTGAAATTACGATACCGCATCAAGATGAAAGTGGAGAGTCAAGCTGGCACTTATATATCATTCGCTTAAATCAAAACCGGTTAAACGGTTCACGGAAAGAACTGTTTGAGGCCTTATTAAATGAAAACATTGGAGTCAACGTCCACTATATTCCTGTTCATTGGATGCCATATTATCAAGAGCTAGGGTATGAAAAAGGGATTTGTCCACACGCAGAAACGCTATACGAAGATATCATTACACTCCCTCTATTTCCTGCGATGACTGAGGAAGATGTGTACGATGTGATCGATGCGGTGAAAAAAGTGTTAAAACGATATGGGAAGTGAAAAATGGCTATGAAAACGGTGGCGATTATTCAAGCACGGATGGGCTCAACGAGGCTTCCTGGGAAAGTATTGATGAAACTGCAGGGCCGCACGGTGCTTGACCATGTGATTACTCGAGTAAAACAAGCGAAATTAATTGATGAAATCATCGTTGCAACGACAACTTTGAGTGAAGACGATGTATTGTCGGAGGAAGCAAAGCGATATGGTGTTCGTGTATTTCGTGGAAGTTCAGATAATGTACTGAGTCGATACTATGAGGCAGCTACGGAAGCCGAAGCTGACGTGGTGATTCGAATCACTTCAGATTGTCCCTTGATAGATCCTTTCGTAATAGACCAAATGATTGAAACGTATCATAATAATCGATACGACATTGTAACAAATGCGGGCCAGGATTTGAGTAAAAGAACATTTCCACGAGGTTTAGATATTGAAATTTTCTCGAGTGAATTACTAAGCGATGCATTTAATAACCATAGTGAAGATTATCATATAGAACATGTTACACCCTATATGTATGAAAAAAGTCAAAATGTATATCATCATATTAACCCAATAAATGCATCGAACTATCGATTGACTTTAGATACTGAAGAAGACTTAGAACTGATTACAAGCATATATAAGAAACTTTATACAGGAACTCACTCATTTTATTTATCTGAAATTTTAAATCTATTGGAAAATAATCCAGATCTAAGTATCATCAATTCTCATATTGAACAAAAAAAATATTAATGTAGATCTGACAAAGGATATGTATTTGTATGAATATTATAATTTTCACTGAGGGTGGAAACGATAACGGATTTGGTCATATTTCTAGATGTAGTGCATTATATGATGAAATTGTATTGAGGGGATTGAATGCAAAACTCATTGTTAATACCGATTTAGAAAGAATTGAAATGTTATCCAATAAAGAATATGAGATAGCTGATTGGTTATCTTTATCCTATCTTGAAAGGAATTCATTTGACCAAACATATTGCATCATTGATTCATATATTGCTGATATAGAAGTGCTTGAATATATTAAGTTAAAATCAGTTAATTGTATGTATATTGATGATTACAATAGACTAAATTATCCAAAAGGAATTACTTTGACTCCTGCATTAATCAAAGAATCATCAGTTAAAAATAACGAGAATGAACTGAGCGGACCAGATTATATTATTTTGCGTAAAGAATTCACTAACAAGCGAGAACGAATCATTAATGAGGATGTAAAAAAAGTCCTTGTTACTCTAGGTGGATCAGATGCAAAAGGATTGACAGAAGAAATAATCAAGAAAGTAATTCCCCATTTTCCATTATTCTCTTTTGATATAGTGTTAGGGAACGGAAAAAGCAGTCCTGAACTTATAGACGAAAATAGAATCGAGAATGTAAATATTATTAATAATGCAAGTGCTTATGAAATGAAAGAGTTAATGATTGATTCCGATTTTTCAATTACTGCTGCTGGACAAACTGTATATGAATTAACTGCTACGAATACTCCTTTCATACCAATCAAAACTGCTGAAAATCAACAAAACAATATAAATGGATTGTTTGATTTCAATGTAATTAATTGTTTGATTGACTCAGATGATCCTTTTTGGATTGAAAACTTACTTTTTGAGATTAATCATTTAAAAACTTATGACAGTAGATTAGAGTTCTATCATAAATCAAAAGGTTTAATTGATGGTCGTGGATGTAAGAGAATAGTTGATCGATTGTTAAAGTAGAGGTGTTTGTTGTAATGAGGATGATATTTTGTGGTTTTGGTAAACTAGGAAAAGTTTGTTTAGATACTTTAATTCAAAACAAGTATGATGTTGTGTTTGTATTAACTCATAAAGACATGAGTGAGCATAGTGTGGATTCATACTGTGAAGTTAATAATATTCCCTATTCCTATATAGATGTAAGGAAAGAAGGAAATAAGCTACTGGAACAAATCTTAATCGAGAATTCTATCTATCTAGTGAGTGTAAATTACAGATATATTTTACCTTCTAAAATCATTAATTCTGTGGAGGTGGCTATAAACCTTCATGGGTCATTATTACCAAAATATAGAGGAAGAACCCCACACGTTTGGAGTATCATAAATGGCGAAACATACAGCGGTGTTACTTCACACTTAATTGACGAAGGTGTAGATACTGGAAATATAATTAAGCAGATACGAATTAAAATTGAGGAAGATGATACTGGGTATGACTTGTTGATAAAATTTGAAAAAGAATACCCGGACTTACTATTGGACTCTTTGACAGATATACAGAGTGGAATATTGCCTAAAGTACAGAATGAAAGTCAAGGAAGTTACTTTGGAAGAAGAACTCCTGAAATGGGCTACATAGATTTTTTTAAAAATACTATTGAAGTAATTAATTTTGTGAGAGCACAAGCTAAACCATATCCAGGTGCTTATTATTATTTGAAGAATGGCAGTAAGATAATTATTCATAAAATAATTCAATGCTCTGATTCAATAAGTAACTTGGACACTATTGGCGTAATTGAGAAAATCGATAGTGACTACTATGTACGGTGTAAAGACAATGTTTTAAAAATAGTTGACTATGAAATTATTTAAATGTGATTAACTACGAGGTGTGTATAAGAATGCCTATTAATATTCAAGATATTTTTACAAAGAATACTAAAAGTACATTTATTATCGCGGAATTATCGGCGAACCATAATCAAGATATTCAGCTCGCACTTGATACAATAAAAGCTGCAAAGGATTCTGGTGCAGATGCAATTAAGTTACAAACTTATACTCCTGACACCATTACCATCCAATCAAGTAAAGAATATTTTACAATTAAAAGTGGTACGATTTGGGATGGTCGCACACTTTATGATTTGTATCAAGAGGCCTATACGCCGTGGGAGTGGCATAAAGAGTTGATGGATTATGCAAAAGAGTTGGATATCGTTTGTTTTTCAAGTCCTTTCGACCCTACTGCTGTGGATCTATTAGAAAGCTTACAGGTACCTGCGTACAAAATCGCTTCATTTGAAATCACTGATCTACCACTCATTGAATATGTTGCCTCCAAGAACAAACCAATCATCATCTCAACTGGAATTGCAACGCTTCAAGAAATTGAAGATGCAGTATCCGTCTGTCGTAAAGTTGGAAACGAGCAAATCATATTATTGAAATGTACGTCAGCCTATCCAGCAAAAATTGAGGATGCGAATCTCTTAACGATGCAAAATATGAAAGAGACTTTCAGTGTCGAAGTCGGATTGTCGGATCACACTCTTGGAATCACTGCACCGATCGTGTCTGTCGCGTTGGGCGCGAAGGTGATTGAAAAACATTTTATTTTAGATAAATCAATCGGCGGCCCAGACGCTAGTTTTTCTTTAGAGCCTCATGAGTTTAAAGCGATGGTCGATGCTGTTCGAGAAGCGGAACAAGCATTAGGGCGCGTCGACTATCAATTAAACGAGAAGAAAGTAAAGAATCGTGAGTTCGCACGTTCGTTATTTGTTGTGAAAGATATTCAAGCTGGGGAAGTCTTCACGACTGAACATGTCAGGTCAATTCGTCCAGGACATGGATTGGCTCCAAAACATATCGATTCCATTCTTGGTAAAGTGGCAAGAAAAGATATCGAGCGTGGAACACCAATGAGTTGGAATTTGATTTAGTAAAGTAAATAAGATGATTGTCGAGGCGACGGTTACGTCGCCTCTTTATTATGTGTGAGAAAGAAGAAACTTAAGGAATAAGTATTTTGACCGATATAAGAAATGAGACCATAACATGTGAGGGAGTAGAAGACTATGAATCCGACCATTTCTGAAGTCAGACTTCACTTGCCTTCTTCTGTATTACCGTATGAGCAAACTAAAAATGTGTTCGTTGAGGCCAATCAAACTCAACTCGCCGATGAAGGTATTGTTATTCTTCCGACGCCTCAACACATTACAAAGTTAGAGGCAGCGGTCGAGAAGGCGAATCAAGTCCTTGAAAAGCAACGTACCGGCTTGAAATTTATGAAGCACGAAAAACTGAATGATTATTATATTCAAATCGTCGATGCGAACAATGAAGTAATCCGTGAAATCCCAAGTAAAAAATCAATGGATTTCTTTGCGGCGTTTATGGAGTTTAATCATTTATTCGACGAACGTATATAAAAAAGGAGTGGGCATATGACATCACCAATTCGATTTGGCGGATTAGCCAGTGGAATCGATACCGATAGTATCATTAAACAAATGATGCAAGCAGAACGAATTCCAGTAGATCGTTTAGAACAGAAAAAACAATTGACCGAATGGCGGCGTGACTCTTATCGTGAGGTCAACCGTTCACTGTTAGCATTACGAAACAGCGCGGTCGATATGATGTTCAGCCGAAACTATTACGCTAAAACGGCTTCATCCTCTGATGAATCGCGTGTATCTGTCGTTGCAGGTCCATCAAGTGGAAATGCTTCACTTACTATCAACTCAGCGACGTTGGCTACCTCGGCTTCTCATGTTGCGAGGGCAAATGGTGGAGGCATCACAAATGACACGGCAGTTTCGACACTCGGGTTGGAAGTGGGCATTCGGAAACAAACGTTAACTGCGGGTACAACTGAACTGACGGTGAAGCCGTTACCGAATAATCCGCCAACTTTTACAGATAAAGATGGGAATGCGATTTCGTTAGCTCATACTTACGATGCGGCAACTGGGAAGATTACGTTCGATAGTGGAGTGACAATCCCTGAAGGTGCACAAGTCGTGTATGAAGCCGGCTATCAAGTTCGTTTCCGTAACGAAGACGGTGGAGCTTTACAGACAGTATACGTTGATGAGAATGCTAAGTTTAAAGATCTAGTCACTGCAATGAATGGCACGAAGACGGGAATTAGTACGTTCTTTGATGAAACTTCTGGAAAGATTTCATTAACTCGTAAAAATACAGGTGAACAATCAATCATCGAATTTGAAGGCACTGCAGCTAAAACACTATTTGATCTAAGCGGATTCGTAGCCGGGACGAATGCATCTGTAGATGTGAACGGCATTACGTTGACCCAAAGTTCAAACACATTCACGATTGATAATATGACCATTACATTAAAGTCCTCATTCAGTGATGGCACAAAAGTAAACTTGTCCGCTGCGACAGACACTCAAAAAATCTTTGACGGAATTAAAGGGTTCGTTGATAAATACAATGAGACCATCGACCTCATGAACAAAAAGACACGAGAAGAACGATTCCGTTCGTTTTCACCGTTGACTCAAGCTCAACGTGATGAGTTATCTGAAGACGAAATCAAAAAGTGGGAAGAAAAAGCGATGAGCGGTATGCTCCGCGGGGATACGATTTTACGTGGAACTATGGACAATCTTCGGAGCAAATGGTCGAGTGCTACTGCTGCATCGAATGACATCGACATGTCACGATTGTTCCAAATCGGTCTTTCGACTGGAGCGGATTTCACCAATGGTGGTAAAATCGAACTCGATGAAGAAAAGCTAAAAGCGGCTATCGAAAAAGATCCGGAGCAAGTATATCAGTTGTTTACAGATGCTGAAACTGGATTATTGCCACAAATCCGAGATGCTGCCAAAGATTCGCGCGATACGATTACACGAATCGCAGGAGCGGAAGGTTCTGGCGCACAAACCCATTCGATGGGGAAAGAAATGACCGATATTGATTCGCGTATCAAGCGGTTAAATGATTTACTCGTCGATAAAGAAAACGCCTATTACCGTCGTTTCACAGCGATGGAAACAGCGATGAACCAAGCGAATGCTCAAGCGGCATCGCTGTCACAGTTTTTAGGCGGAGGCATGTAAGAGGAGGAGTTTAAATGGTAGCCAATCCATATGCAGCATATCAAAACAATGCGGTCACGACCGCAAATCCACAGGAACTGACGCTTATGCTTTATGACGGAGCGCTCAAGTTCATGCGCCTCGCCAAGCTTGCAATCGATCAAGGTAACCCTGATTTAAAGAACGTCAACATTCAAAAGACGCAAGCTATCTTTCGGGAACTTCGTCTGACACTCAATAAAGACATCGCTGTCTCAGCGAACTTAGATTCGCTCTATGACTACATGTGGCGCCGCCTCGTTGATGCGAACGTCAAGAACGATACAGCTATCCTTGACGAGGTACTTGATTTTACGACCGAACTACGTGATACGTGGAAGGAAGCGATGAAACTCGCGAAGCAGTCATGAGACCGATTGATGAAATCATCTTAAAGACGCAACGCTTGAAAGAACTGCTCGCACAAGTCCCGGAAGAACCGACGTATGATACATGGATGGAACAAATCCATGAGCTTTTAGATGATCGGGAACAGTTGCTGGCAGCACACGGTCCCGATTTGGAAAAAGCCGATCAAAAGGTCCTCAGGCAACTCGTCGACGATAGTCAAAAGATTTCTCGTCTCATTGAAGCCGAGCACCAGCGTCTAGGGATGACGCTAGGGACAGCCCGGATGGAACGGAAGACTGTCAAATCGTATGTCGACCCATATGAAGACGTCGATTCTAACTTTTCCGGTCTATTTGACCAACAGACGTAAAAAGCTCGAAGGCATGCGCCTTCGAGCTTTTGTGTTAAGAGGCTTTGACTTGTCGACGCATCCGGATGATGAAATAAGAAGCGGTAAATAAAATCAGACCACTCACCGTGAAGTTTAAATAGAGACGTGCGGTATCTTGAAGCGATGTGATTGGCGTAGACCGACCGAACCAGAGAAGTGGTAGGATTGTCACGTGCATAACGCTCCAATGAATGAAGATTTGTTTCTTGAACGACCACTGTTTGACTTCATAAATAACGCTTGTGAGCCCGAGGAAGAAGGCGACTCCTGCGTAGATAAACATTTTATGCACAGCCTCTGTATTCCCTGACCACCCTTGATAGAGAGCAAGTATCGCGAATGGCAGCGACCAAATGAGACTCCGTAGTATTCCTTTTTTCAATAGTTGCATATGAATCTTCCTTTCATCGAATCGTTGTAAATGTATACGGCTGTGGAAAGGAAAAGTTTCATATAAAGGGTATAGATGAAATGACGTCTGTTTTCCGCTATAATCGGGTAAACATCAATGTAGCCGTTGCTTCTTTTCTGGAAAGAGGGAGGGAAACGAGATGCGTGAGAAAGAGTCCAAGATATCGTCACGGAAGCGCCGTTATTTCGTCTATGGTCCAGAGGGAGCGTACGATGAATACGTGGAACGGGACCCGAAACTTGAAGCGTACGTCGAGGACGATACGCCGTTTGAGGATCGTCCTGACCCATACGAGGAAGAAGAGCTGAAATCAAGAGGATAAGTATACATGTCAAGATCCGATTATGGACCTTGACTTTTATTTTACCTGGAACTTTTTCTTAATACGGTTCGGTTTGTCAATTCGTTATATTCGTCTTAACCACAACATCACTTGGATTAAGAAAAGGGAGAGATGAAGATGAACATGAAACGATTTGGCTTACTGGTGGCGGTACCGCTCGCACTACTTGTCGGTTGCGGGGAAGCAGACGAACTGAAGACGACGGCGACGGATACGGAAGAAGTGGTAGAGGCGGAAGCGAACGTACCAGAGGAGACGACTGTTGAAGAGACGGACGTCCAAGAAAGTGAACTCGGTACGAACAAGATCTACATGAAGAATAAGGCACTCACGATCACGGAGACGATGGGTCCGATTCAATTCGCCATCGACAAAGTACAGACGTCACGCCTCACGGTCGCAGAAGCTTATAGCGACTCATTCGATGGACAAGAAGAGGTGACGGTCGTCGCGATGAACATGTTGGTCGAGAATACGGTCGACGAGACGATGAGCTTCCATCCGAACCAGGCAACACTGGTGACGAACACAGGGGAACAGGTGTCTTCGGACTTATGGTTCTCAGATGACGTCGGTGGAGAATTTTTAGGAAAGGTGAAGAAAGAAGGGAACGTCCTCTTCTTCGTGAAAGCAAAACCAGAAGAGCTGACGGACTTGAAAGTCGTCATCGATGGACCATTCAACGAGAACTTCGACAAAGTGGCAGAAGACCGCTACGAATATACACTTAACGTGACAAAATAAGAGTAGGCGTGCCGAATAAAATCGGTACGCCTAGTCTCATGGTTGATTATTACTACACAATAAGCATAGTGGTTAGCATAGAGAATATAAGAAGGGATTCTCATATTTTGAGAGTTCCTTGTATCTTAATTTTTTCATTTTGTAAAATCTTAATTCTTAATGGGTACATATAAATCGACTTTAGATTTTCCGTCGGGATCTTCAGCTGGATTGTTCAAATTGAACTCCAAGGTATTTCTAGATTCGTCCACTGAATATTCGCGTTCTAGTAACCATTCTTCAAAAATATATTTATACGTCTCACTCAGTTTTTCTGGAGTATCGTAGAAATGGTGCACGAGGTATTGACCACCTTCTAGCATTTTAAATTGTATCTCCCCGTGTCCTGTTTTATCAAAGTTTTTAGGAACTGTGACACAAGCATCATGTCTACATTCATGAGGATCAACATCGTTCGGATTATCTAATGAAATACCGATAAATTGACTTGATGGAGGGTAAAGGTTGTGTTCCGTCGCCCAATGTATTAATTTCCCCCAATGTTCTTGTGGTTCAAAATAGCTACCCGTACGTCTGATAAATGCAATTTCAGTCTCAGGCAATTGCTTTAAAGTCATATCCATTTTATAACCCCCATTAAAGTTGACTGATTCAATTGTCTTGATTTCCAAAAAAGTGCTTCATTGAAATAATATCTCGTTGAAGTGTTAGTGTTGCAACAGGAATTATTATTTACGCTGATGCGGCAATGGAATCGACAACACATCCCAGTCGCTCCCGGCGAATAGCTTCGACAGATAGACGATTTGTCCGACATGATACCCATAATGCGACACTTGGCGTTCGATCGCGTCAATCACGGAATGCGCTTCCCCTCGAATCATCACGTTCTTCCCTAAGTCATCTGGTGTCAAATCAGCTAAGAGATTATCCAACAGTTGCCAACGCTCGTCCCAAACCTTCATGAGCTCCGCACGGGATAGCTGCTGGTCCTCGAACTCGGCGTCTCGGTCACGGTCCGGTTTCTCGCCGTCTGTCGTCAAAAAATCGGTCCAACGCGACTTCATGTTATTCGCCATGTGCTGGATGATCAGGGCGAGCGAGAGTGTGTCCGGCGCAAGTGTCTTGTGCAGGTCCTCTTCACTCACTTGGACGAGCGCACGCTCAGCGAGTTGTTTCTGGCTTTTAAACGTAGCACGTACGGTATCGAGATATTGCGTTTCAAACATGAAAAGATCCTCCTCTTCGTATGTATCTGCTTTGAATATACCCCATATCTATCCCACTAAAAATTAAATTAATGTTATAGCAATTGAGATTCCATGTGATACATCCTGCAAGACGTCACCGCATAGTCGACATGAGGGGTACTGGCTAGTCAATGTTGTGTGGATCTCTTATTCATCAATTGTACCGATTGCGTTTGGATGTGAGTGGATGAGTGCGATTTTTTGTATTCAAAAAGTGTGAGACACAAGGTCCCACACTTCTGATTAGGCATGTTCCAATCGAAACTCTTCCCAATGATCACGGGCCTGGTTCCGGATGCGCTCCGATACTTCCTTACTGTTGAGGAGAATCCCATACCAGCGACGCGCGTCCTCGTAGTAGTCGAGCGCGGCCGACAAATCGGCAATCCGCAACATGAGCTGGTCGTACGGTAATCCGGTCCGAATCGGGTCTGTATAAGCTTCTTGCACCTCATTGTATTTATCGAGCGTCCGCTGCATCCATTCTTTTTCAGACGCTGCATCCCCAATCAATCGGTACATCCATACGATTCGCATCCCGAGCATAGCGATGACAGATGGTTTTTGTCCGCTCAATTGGGCCGTCATGACGGCGAACTTATAGAGAAGGATGACGTGCTCATATGAACGGTCGCCTTTCAACACATCCGGATTCACTTGATTGAAGTAGTTCGTCTCAAGCGCTTCTCGGTTATGTTTGCGCACCTTGTCGAACGAGTCGTGGAAGACGAGGTGACAATGGTCACAGACGGTCGGTTCGTATAAATAAGGATTCGGTCCATCATACGTTGTGTAGCCATCCTTCTCAACTTCGAGTGGACGGATGTGACGTGATAAGACACGGTTCGTCTTACTTTCTTGTAAACAATACGGACATTTGACTTTCTTCAAAAACAAATGTTCTGCCATCTCGACACCTCACACATAGACATTGACGAGCAATCCGCGAATTTCACCGACTTGGTCGAGTAGGGAAAGGCGAGAGGCCTCACCCGAGATGACCTGATCTGTCAGCGCGAGGAGTTTTTGGTCGACTTGTTCGACGACCTTATAAATCTTCGCGCGCCCGCGGCGATTGAATCCGCGTTTATCTTCGAGACGGAGTGCCGCGTCTACAGCCTCTTTCATAAAGTCTTTAATCATTTGTTTGTATTCGGCAAGCGCTTCGACAGTCTGACTTTCAGCTAGAAGCTCTCCTTGTTCATGAATCGCAGCGATTTGACGTTGGAAGCGTTCATGCTCCCGGTCTTCGCGCTTCTGACCGATCACATTTTGGAAGGAGACACCGGGTTCGACTTCGGCGCGCTTTGCCTTACTTGAGCCGAGGAGCGATTGCGTCTCCATGATGCGACGAATGTCCATATGGGCAACCGTCCTTTCTTTAGGTTAGTTCAATAATTGTAACACGCCTTGCGGCAATGCGTTCGACTGGGCAATCATCGCCATGCCGGACTGGTTCAAAATGTTTAGACGTGCGAAGTCCATCATTTCACGGGCCATGTCGGCATCACGGATTCGTGACTCAGACGCCGTTAAGTTTTCTGAGCCGATGGCGACGACGCTGACGTTCGCTTCTAAGCGATTTTGGATGGCTCCGAGTTTTGAACGTTCGAGTGACACTTTGTTGATGGCTGCATCGAATTTCGAAATGGCATCACCCGCATCCTCAGGTGTCAACACACTCAATGCATAATACGTTTCAGTGGGTGTCGTCGAATCGTTGTCATGGTCGACGGCAGTAAGTTCTCCGCCACCGGGTGTCGTCATCGTGATATTGAGTGCATGCGCCCGCATATCTTCCACATTTAAGATGACGGCTTCGTTGTTACCTGCACCGATTTGGAAGAATAACGTATTATTGCCTTGCATGTATTCGCCATTCATAATTTTCTTTGAGTTGAATTCCGTCGTTTCGGCAATTCGTGTCACTTCGGCAGTCAACGCGTTAATTTCTTCCTGGACAGCTTTGGCGTCGTCCTCACTGAGCGTTCCATTTGCTGATTGAACCGATAATTCACGCATCCGTTGGAGAAGGGCGTGTGTTTCGTTCATCCCGCCTTCGAGTGTCTGCGTGAGTGAGATACTGTCGAGCGTGTTGCGTTCTGCCATCGAGAGCGAGTCGAGGCGCATCCGCATTTTCTCTGAGATGGCGAGTCCTGCCGCATCATCAGATGCCTTGTTGATGCGAATCCCACTTGAGAGGCGATCCATCGTTTTTTTCATTGACGCTTGATTCAGGGAAAGAGATGTATACGCTTTTAATGCTTGGACGTTATTCGTAATTTTCATAACGGTTTCCTCCAGTCGTGACAGGTTGGGTCTTGGCACGCTCCATTGCTTCACCCCATGTTTGATCGAGGTCACTTGCGAGCGTATGTAGTTCGGCGATTTTTTCCTTATCCTGGTCGATGATAGCTTCGACGCTTGCGTTTGCCATATATAGATAAATTTCATCCAGTTGAGCCGCGATAATCCCGCCGCCGTCATGGAGTCCTTGGTGAAGTTTGACTAAAAGTTCACGGGCTTGGCGAAGATGACGGTTTCGTTCGGCAATCGTCGAATCTTGCGCATGTTTATAGTGATAGACGAGTGCGTGAAGCATCGCCTGAGTCAGCTCTTCCGGCCTCATTTCATATAATTGGGTTGAATTCATCTTTGTTCTCCTTTGATCGAATCAAGTTCCTCTATCAACAACAACACTTCTGCCATCACATCATAAAGTTGGGGTGGGATGGCGTCTCCTAGGTCAAGGTCGAGCAAATGGCCAAGCAAGGAATGGTCGTTCTCGACCGCTACTCCTCGGGCACGTGCTTCCTGTAAAATCTTTTCAGCGACGGCTCCGGTCCCGCGGGCGACGATGACGGGCGCTTTATCCGTCGTTTCATCATAGCGGACGACCGCGGCCGTCTTACGTTTCGTCAAATCCATGCGTTGGTACATCGGGACCTCCTAAATTCTAAAGTCATATCCTGTCGTCGGTGCTATCGTAGGCTCTTCGATGACACGATCAGCTTTCGTGAGCGGTTTGAACTGGGTCGTCACACTCTTATATCCAATTGTCTCGAGCGTTTGTTCGATTTTCTCGAGAAGGGGACGAGCGAGTCGCTCGACCGTCGAATCGTCGTGCTCGAGTGTGAGTCGGAGGTTTCGATCTTTCGCTTCGAGTTTGACACCAATTTCTCCAAGACGTGGCGTCTCTAAACGAATGTAGAGGACACTGTTCTCCCAGTCGACAACGTCCCCGGCCTCCCGGTTTTGGATATGAACATGGATTCCGGTGTCGATCTCTTGCACTTTTGCCGGTAGGGCGAACAAGAGTTGATGGAGCTGACCGCCATCAAGGCGGTTGAGCGTCTGTTGGACTTGGAAGAACGAGGCGAGGCGTTGCGCCTCGGGGTTCGTCGTATCTTCACGTACCGATAAAGCTGATGTCGGCGTATTGGACATCGCTTGGGCGAGCTGTGCCTGTGTCTGCACACGTTGCGCTACTTCCTGGATGTGTCGTCCAGATAATGTCGAATCGAGCTTGAGTGGCGCGACGGTCGGCATCTCACCGGCACGTGTCGCCCCGTGTGGGATATATTCGATGCGTGTCTGATTCGGCGCATAGCGGAAATCATTCAGTGCCGCTCGGACCTCTTTGACGAGTGTCGCACTCTCTTGTGGTTTCGTCGCAAGCAACGACAACGCGACGTCGAGTTTGGCCGTCATGGCGACCAATTGCTTCTCTTGAGTCACGTCGGTATGAAGCAAGGCGTCCGTCTTTTGGACGAGTTGTGTCAGACGGGTCGAGACGGTCTCGAGGGCAGGGCGTGCCGCATGCGGGTTCGTCTCGATCAACGCAGCAACTTGTCCGAGTTGTTTCGTCACGGTCGCCTGCTCGTTTCGGAATGTGTTCGTGACGGTCGCTAGATGTGACGTCACTTCCTTCACCATCACTTGCTTCCCGTTGATTGGAGGAAGCGGCATCGCTTGGCGCGATTCAGATTCAATCGGACGCGATGATATCGGTGTCGTCGGCGTGAGGTCACGGATGACCCGGTCAATCGTTTCCGGTGTCGGCGTGACGCGTTCACTCACGGGACGTGACAGATTGACGAGTTCGACATACCGCTCTTTTTGTGGGTAAGGAGCGTTCGGCGCCGGCGGTGTGATCTGTTGTTTCGCTTCGTTCAAAGAGAGGACGGCGATTTCCCGAGCCATCTCACGAGGAACGGTCGGAGTGTCGAGCGTCTTCAAATGTAGGATGACGTCCCGCATGTCCCCTTTGAACGCCGTCTCGAGAAGGCGTACCGTGTCTTCGTTCATCGGCAAGCGTCCGGATTGTAGCAGACGGCTGACCGCGCTTCGTACTTCAGGTGGAAGGGAAGCGAGGAGCGTCTGAATCTTGGCATCAAGCTTTGACGACGCGGACGCAGGTGGTGCGGATTCAAGTGTCTCTTCCTTTGGAGGAACGACGGTCGCCATCAAGACGCCGTCCTGTTCGGCGAGCGTCACTTGGAACGGGTTCGTTTTCGGAAGCCCGTCTTTAAATGTGACCTCGACTTCTTCACCGTTGATCTTGACAATCGCGGAGTCGGGTCCTGTTTGTTTGACGAGTTCGGCCTTGTACGTCCGGTTCGTCTGGATGCCTGGTAAGACCGAACTGACGGCGGTCGCTTGGGCTTGAATTTGCATGTTTGTCACCTCGACCATAATATCGACCTCTTTTTAAAAAAATGAAGCGATACAATAGAAAAAAACCTTCCGTCTTTTCGACGGAAGGCGTGTCAGGACTCGAGCACGGGGCTCGCGTTCAATTGTTGGAACCGGGCGACAAGTTCACCTGTCGCTTTGAGCTGGTTCCGGAGGACGTACGGTGTTGCGTTCGTTTGGATTTGATGTCCATCAGTCGTGAGGACAAGCCCGTTCGGCTCACCCTCAATGTTCAGTATGTCTCGAATATGGGACCAGGCATACCATTCACAATCGTCTCGTTTTGGAGACTTCGTCGGGAAGAAGACGAGTCCAGTTGTCGGTTCAATCACGACAGGGACTTTCCCTTTTACGCCGGCGACGCGTTTGGCGATGAAGATTCTTTCCTCGATCGAGCTGTTGTACTGGCGGCAAGAAAGTTGCAACAACTGGTACGGCCGGAGCGGGGTTGAAATCTCGGTGCCATCCTCGAGAATGATCCGTGACTGCTTCATGATGTCAAAGCAAGGGAGAATCGCCACGGTTCGCTTTGTGATGCGATATTTTTCCTCAGAATAGTAGGAGCGCATACGCTGCACCATCCTCCTCGTATTAGATTTTCAGGATCGGCTAAAGACAAACGGCACAAACCTAAATCATCCCTTCAATGATATATCACAAAAAATGTAAATTCAACAAGACAATATGAAAAGTAGGGAAATATAATTCCAATGAAAGCCAAATGACGAAACGTTTACAAATATTTGAGAAAGTATTTGTCACGCTTACAAGAAGGTGGTAAGATTAGCCGTAGAGGACAATCCTCTGTATTCTCCAATGGTGAAAGGAATGGATTTACACATGGTAGGTAAAGTAAAATGGTTTAACTCAGAAAAAGGTTTTGGATTCATCGAAGTTGAAGGCGGCAAAGACGTGTTCGTACACTTCTCAGCAATCCAATCTGAAGGCTACAAATCACTTGACGAAGGTCAAGATGTAGAGTTTGAAATCGTTGATGGCGAGCGTGGCCCACAAGCGGCTAACGTTGTAAAATTATAATTTCAAACCACGAAGCCGGCTCCCTTTGGAGTCGGCTTTTATTTTTTCTACATAATAAAAAAAGGCGTTTAAAAATGAATGGAATGGGTATTTTCTTTCTATACCTTTCGCTCGTTCTAGGAAATGTTGAATTCGGAACAAAATTGTCATTATTTTCTGATGATAACGTTTTCAATCGCGGCGTTTTCGGGGTATAATATGAGTGAGCCACCTGGTTCCCCTTTCTTTTTTAAGAAATGAAGCAGGAGATTCCGTCTCGTTCGACGAATCATTGGTTCAAGCGGTTATTTCTAAGGAGGAGTTCAGATGATTTATAACATTCGCGGCGAAAACATTGAGGTCACACCAGCAATCAAAGACTATGTCGAGAAAAAGCTGGAGAAGTTGACTCGGTATTTCACAACTCCTACGGATGCACAGACGGCTTACGTCAACTTGAAAGTGTATAACGAGAAACAAAAAGTGGAAGTGACGATCCCGATGCCGAACTTGTTGCTCCGTGCTGAGGACATCAACCTCGACATGTATGCGGCAATCGACCTCGTCGTCGATAAATTGGAACGTCAAATCCGTAAACACAAAACGAAACTCAACCGTAAAGGACGCGGGAAAGAAGGTGGCGTCGGCGAGTACTTCAAGTCTTTAGAAGGACCTGATGATACACCGGCCGTCTACGATGAGGACGAGGCAGAACTCGAACTCGTGCGGACGAAACGCTTCACGTTGAAACCGATGGACACGGAAGAGGCGATTCTTCAAATGGATATGCTCGGTCACAGCTTCTTCGTCTTCTCAGACGCAGAAACGGGCAACACGAACGTCGTCTACCGTCGTAAAGATGGGAAGTACGGCTTGATCGAACCTGAATAATAAACCTGACACTACACGACCTCCCGGCTTCGGGGGGTCGTTTCCTTTTGCCTTTCCTTGAAAGGTGGCACCACTTCGGTTAAACTGTACATTAGGGAAAAAACATGCATTTTTTAGTGAGTGCAGAGGAGATATGAGTATGGCGAACTTTTTGAAAGAGTTATTTGCTCCACAGAAACGAATGTTGAAAAAAGCAGAGAAAGCGGCCGACTTGATCGAGTCGTTCGCCGAACCAATCAAAGCATTGTCCGACGAACAGCTTCAGGCGAAGACGGAAGAGTTCCGGGAACGTCTGGCAAAAGGCGAGACACTTGACGACCTCTTGCCGGAGGCGTTCGCGGTCTGTCGTGAGGCATCGGAGCGTGTGCTCGGGATGCGTCATTACCGTGTCCAGCTCATCGGGGGCTATGTGCTCCATAACGGCGACATCGCCGAAATGAAAACCGGTGAAGGGAAGACGCTCGTCGCGACACTTCCTGTCTACTTGAACGCGCTTACTGGCCGTGGCGTACACGTCGTAACGGTCAACGAATATTTGGCGAAACGAGATAAAGAACTCATGGAGCCGCTCTACTTCGCACTCGGTCTTTCAGTCGGCCTCAACGTGTCGAACATGGACCGTGTCGAGAAACAAGCGGCCTATAATTGTGATATCACGTACTCGACGAACAACGAGCTCGGATTCGACTACCTCCGTGACAACATGGTCCTTTATAAGGAAGACCGTGTTCAACGTGAGCTCTACTACACGATTGTCGATGAAGTCGACTCGATCCTCGTCGATGAGGCGCGTACTCCGCTCATCATCTCGGGATCGGCTCAAAAATCGACCGAACTCTACACACGCGCGGATGCGTTCGTCCGTACGTTGAAAGAGGAAGACGATTACACGGTCGACGTGAAGACGAAGTCGGTCCTCTTGACGGACCAAGGGGTCGACCTCGCCGAGAAGTTCTTCGGCATCGACAACCTGTTCGCAATCGAACACGTCGCCGTCAACCACCACGTCGGACTCGCCCTTCGTGCGAACGCGGTCATGCATCACGATATCGACTATATGGTACGTGAGGGGCAAGTCATGATCATCGACCAATTCACGGGTCGTGTCATGGACGGACGCCGCTACTCGGAAGGTCTTCACCAGGCGATCGAGGCGAAAGAAGGCGTCGAGATTCAACGCGAATCGATGACGCTCGCGACGATCACGTATCAGAACTACTTCCGGATGTACGAGAAGCTTGCCGGGATGACCGGTACGGCGAAGACAGAGGAAGAAGAGTTCCGTAACATCTACAACATGCAGGTCGTGACGATCCCGACGAACAAACCGATCCTTCGCGATGACAAGGCAGACCTCATCTTCAAATCGATGGAAGGCAAGTTCAAAGCCGTCGTCGAGGAGATTTCGGCAGTCCACGCGACGGGCCAACCAATCCTCGTCGGTACGGTCGCCGTCGAGACGTCTGAATACTTGAGCAAGCTTTTGACGAAGAAGAAGATTCGTCACGATGTCTTAAACGCGAAGAACCACGCGCGTGAGGCGGAAATCATCGAGAACGCCGGTCAAAAAGGTTCCGTCACGATTGCGACGAACATGGCCGGTCGTGGTACCGACATCAAGCTCGGAGAAGGTGTCATCGACCTCGGTGGTCTTTACATCATCGGGACAGAGCGTCACGAATCACGCCGAATCGATAACCAGCTACGTGGTCGTGCGGGCCGTCAAGGGGACCCGGGTAAATCCCAGTTCTACTTGTCACTCGAAGATGAGCTCATGCGTCGCTTCGGAACGGATAGCCTCCAAAGCATGATGGAGCGTCTCGGGATGGATGACACGCAACCGATTGAGAGCCGCATGGTCTCGAAAGCGGTCGAGTCAGCGCAAAAACGTGTCGAAGGAAACAACTACGATGCGCGGAAGCAGCTTCTCGGTTACGACAACGTCATGGCCGACCAACGGAAGGTCATGTATAAGGACCGTTCGAGCATCCTCGAGAACGAGTCGGTCACGGATATCGTTCGTTCGATGATGGCGCAGACGGTCGAACTCGGTGTCGGCCAATACACGCCGATCGAACTCGTACCGGAAGAATGGAACATCGACGAGCTCGCGCACTGGACCAACCAGACGCTCGCGCTCGAGAAGACGGTCGAAGGCAAAGACTTCTACGGCAAAGAGCGTGAAGAAATCATCGAGCTTCTCATGGAGCGCGTGAACGAGCAGTACGAGGCGAAACGTGAACTCGCGCCACCGGAACGCTTCAATGAGTTCGAGAAGATCATCGTGCTCCGTGCCGTCGACTCGCACTGGATGTCCCATATCGACCATATGGACCAGTTGCGTCAAGGGATTCATCTCCGCGCCTACGGACAGAACGATCCGCTTCGTGAGTACCAAGCGGAAGGGATCAACATGTTCGACGCGATGAATGCGGCAATCGCAGAAGAAGTGACAGGCTTCGTCCTTCGTGCCGAAGTCGGGGACAACCTCCGACGCGAGAAAGTCGTCGAAGAGGAAGTTGCCGTCTCTGGCAAGAGCGATGCACCGGTCAAGAAGAAACCGGTCCGTCGTTCGAAAGAAGACAGCATCGGCCGGAACGACCCGTGCTGGTGCGGTTCTGGTAAGAAGTTCAAGAACTGTCACGGTAGACAACAGGCTTAATTATTGAAGAGGCGGGTCCGCTCGCCTCTTTCCTACGGAAAGGTGAATCACACTATGGAAATTTCAGATATTCGGAACGAACTAGAGGCGATGGCGAAACGCCTCGAGAATTACAGAGCGTCTCTCAACTTGACAGAGAAGGAAGCACGTATCGCCGAGCTCGAGAACGAGATGACGTATCCTGACTTCTGGGACAACCAGGAGAAGGCTCAAAAAGTCATCGACGAGTCAAACGGTCTCAAAGCGATGGTCGACAAGTATCAAGACCTCGCGAACCAACATGAGGACGGCGAAGTGACGCTCGAACTCATCAAGGAAGAACCGGACGCCGAGATGCAAGAAGAGCTTGGGGAATCGATTCAAGCGCTCAAGAAGGAGTTTGATGACTTCGAACTCGAGATCCTCTTGAACGGACCATATGATGCGAACAACGCCATCCTTGAATTGCACCCAGGTGCGGGCGGTACCGAGTCACAGGACTGGGCATCGATGCTCCTTCGGATGTATCAACGTTTCGCTGACAAACAAGGCTGGAAAGTCGAGACGGTCGATTACCTCCCGGGTGAAGAGGCGGGCGTCAAGTCGGTCACGCTCCGCATCGTCGGTCATAACGCATACGGCTACTTGAAGGCGGAGAAAGGGATTCACCGCTTGGTCCGCATCTCGCCATTCGACTCGTCAGGTCGTCGTCATACGTCGTTCGTGTCATGTGACGTCATGCCGGAATTCGATGACGACATCGAGATCGAAGTACGGACAGAAGACCTCCGTATCGACACGTACCGTGCATCAGGTGCCGGCGGTCAGCACATCAACACGACGGACTCTGCCGTCCGGATCACGCACGTGCCGACGGGCGTCGTCGTTTCGTGTCAGACCGAGCGCTCACAGATCAAGAACCGTGAGTCGGCGATGAAGATGTTGAAAGCGAAATTGTACCAACGCGAACTCGACGAGCAGCAACGAAAACTCGACGAGATCCGTGGGGAGAAGACGGACATCGGTTGGGGTAGCCAAATCCGTTCGTATGTCTTCCACCCGTATTCGATGGTCAAAGACCACCGGACGAACTATGAAGTCGGGAACACGAGTGGCGTCATGGACGGCGACGTCATGCCGTTCATCGATGCCTACCTTCGTAAAACAAATATGTGATGCATGTGGCTCAAAGACACCTGTCTTTGGGCCATGTTGTGTGTAAAGGAGACTTTCTTTAATGAAGCAAATCGTCAAAGACTATCTGTATTTGTTGACCGGCTCAGTGTTCGTCGCCTCGGCCTTCAGCTTATTTCTGTTGCCGAACAATCTGGCATCAGGCGGGGTGAGCGGGATCTCGGTCATCACCTATGAACTGTTCGGCATCTCGCCGGGGGCGTTCCAGCTCGTGGCGAACGTGTTACTTCTGATTATCGGGTGGGCCATCCTCGGACTCGGTTTCGGTGTGAAGTCGCTCGTCGGCTCCATCTTTTTACCGGGTGTCATTCTTTTCTATGAGGCGATCGATGCCGGTGCGGCCGTGGACGATACGCTCCTCGCGGCCATTTTCGGTGGTGTCGGTGTCGGTGTCGGACTCGGACTCATCTTCCGTGGACGCGCCTCGACAGGGGGGATGGACTTGATCGCTCAGATTTTACATAAGTTCACGCACATCCCGCTCTATCTCTGTATCGCCATCCTCGATGGCATGGTCGTCTTGACCGCGGCCTTGACATTCTCGTTCACGACCGGACTCTATGCACTCATCGCATTATTCATCACGGTCAAGATGATCGACTTCGTCCAGCTCGGGTTCACACAGGACAAGATGGCTTACGTCATCTCGGAGAAGCGAGACTTCATCGTCCGAGCCGTCTTCGAGGAGCTTGACCGTGGTGCGACAGAGATCCAAGCAATCGGAGCATACTCTCGTCTTGACCGTCCGATGCTCATGATTGTTGTCCGTCAGAGCGAAGTGAGTCGATTGAAGGAAATCATCCGTCGGATTGACCCGGAGGCATTCCTTGTCTTCAGTGAGGCACATGAGGTGCTAGGACAAGGGTTTACGTCCGATAAGCGTTACATCAACGTACCGTAATTTGTGGAATCTTTGTGTACTTTTCGTGAGATTAGGTTAGAAAGCATACGTTAACGGCTATAATGGTAAATGTAGGTCATTTCTACAACTTAGGAGGGGAACGTGATTATGAAAAAATGGATGATGGCCATCGGCCTCGGCGCCATGCTGACACTCGGCGCATGTGGCGGCGGTGAAGAAGAGGATACATCGAGCAACGGGGATTCGGGCTCGAACACGGCATCGGTTGACGCGGAAGCGGTATACGCACAAAACTGTGCGGCATG
This sequence comes from Exiguobacterium sp. S3, assembly GCF_018617295.1. Taxonomy (GTDB): domain Bacteria; phylum Bacillota; class Bacilli; order Exiguobacteriales; family Exiguobacteriaceae; genus Exiguobacterium; species Exiguobacterium profundum. The sequence continues at coordinate 722,938 of NZ_JACSJW010000001.1, read as the reverse complement.
TCACGGTGCGAACCTTGAAGGAATGAGTGGTCCGTCACTCGAGCAAGTCGGTGCTCGTCTGTCGGCAGAAGAGATTGAAAACGTCATTCGAAACGGTCAAGGCGCGATGCCTGCGAACGTCATTGAAAAAGACGAAGAAATCACAGCGGTCGCTGCTTGGCTCGCTGAGAAAAAATAAGATTCGACAGCATGAGGTGGAACACACCTCATGCTTTTTTGTTTTGGGTGTTAGGGCTTGGGGAAATATTGTTAAGGTAACGTGAGACATAGTGGAAATGGAGTGATGACAATTGAAGACGAAACTGATTGACTGGCCGACCTTTATCGGCTCGTTTGTATTACTGTTAGGGGTGACGTTACCGCTCATCTTCTTCCCAGAGACCGGTAAAGCGTGGGTCGGTGCGGCGAACGAATACATGACCTCTAACTTCGGCATGTTGTACTTAGCAATGGGCTTAGGTGCGTTCGGATTTTTGATTTTCATTGCCTTCAGTAAGAATGGTCATATCAAATTAGGTCGTGAAGATGAAGAACCCGAATTTAGTACATTCTCTTGGGCGGCGATGTTATTTGCTGCCGGCATCGGGTCCAGCATCCTCTATTGGTCCGTCATCGAATGGGTCTATTACTATGAAGGTCCGCCGTTCGGGCTGACACCGGAGTCACCGGAAGCGATTCAATGGTCGACAGCATATGGCATGTTCCACTGGGGACCAATCGCTTGGGCAATCTATACGTTACCGGCACTGCCGATCGCTTATTTCTTTTACGTCCGTAAGAAATCCGTCTTAAAGGTAAGTGAAGCGGTACGTCCCGTTATCGGAAAATGGGCAGATGGACCCCTCGGTAAATTGATTGATATCTTATTTATCTTTGGATTATTAGGTGGTGCCGGGACGACGCTCGCCCTCGGTACCCCGATGATTGCCGAAGGGGTCAACGAACTGACAGGGATTCCCGTCACGCTCGGGATGCAGGCCGTCATCATGTTGATTTGTACGGTCATCTTCGCCATCAGTTCTTACATTGGACTGAAGGGTGGCATCAAAGTACTCAGTGACTTGAACATCTGGCTCGCCCTTGGGATTTTGACGTTCGTGCTTATCTTTGGTCCGACTCGATTCATTATGGAGACGACGTTCAATGGAGTCGGAATCGTCATGGATAACTTTTTCCGGATGGCAACGTGGATGGAACCGTTCGGTGACTTCGGTGGCTTCACATCGACCGGGTTCCCGGAATCGTGGACGGTGTTCTATTGGGCATGGTGGCTTGTCTATGCACCATTCGTCGGATTGTTCGTCGCCCGTATCTCACGCGGTCGTACGATTCGGAATATGATCTTTGGGACGATGGTGTACGGAACGCTCGGATGCATCTTGTTCTTTGGGATTCTCGGAAACTACGGGCTCTACCTTCATCTAAGTGGGACGTTCGATGTTGTCGGGTACATGGCGGCGAATGGCCCGGCACCTACAATCATCGCCATCATCGGCCAATTGCCTTTCGGGAAAGTCGTCATCGGCGTCTTTACGCTTCTTGCCATTATCTTTTTGGCGACAACGTTCGATTCATCATCATACATCTTGGCATCGGTCACGCAAAAACATGTCGAGGATGAGCCGATTGTCTGGAACCGTCTCTTTTGGGCGTTCGCGCTTGCTATCATGCCGCTCACGCTCATGTTCCTCGGCGGACTAGAGACGCTCCAGACAGCGAGTATCGTCGGTGGATTCCCGCTTATCTTCATCATGTTCCTTCTTGCTTGGTCATTCGTCCGCGTATCGAGTCGGGATATCCGGGCTTCCGATGACTATGAATCCTCAACGATTCATATCAAGTATCGGAAACGGAAAAAGTCGCCGTTTGATGCATTGAAAGAAAAACCACACGATTAAATGTGGCGTATTGGTGAAGGGTGTTCCTTAGGGAGCACCCTTTTGAAGTGCGGTTTCAATATTCTCTTGGGGAATAAGAAAGCGAGTTTCTTCGCGACATTTTCACATCGAACTCAATCGAACTGAAACAATCCTGTAATGGTGTTTTAAAAGTCGGATTGATATAATTGTAGTCGCTTCAACATATGCCCTAGATGATTTTTTGACCAGGCTAACATAAAAAAGCGACACCTTGACAGAGGGAGCCGTTTCCTGTAAAAAAGACTCTAGGCGAAATATACAGTAACTAAAATAATTGATTCAAATTCGTCATAGATGCTTAAAAATAATTTAAAAAGGGTAGGGAATACGTTATGATCTCGATGCAAAAAGTCAGTAAAGTATATCCGAACGGCGTCGTCGCCATGGATGACCTCGATCTAGAGATTCGCGACGGCGAGTTCCTTTATGTCGTCGGGCCTTCCGGTGCCGGAAAGTCGACGTTCATGAAGATGATTTATCGTGAGGAGAAGCCGACAGCCGGTCAATTGTTGATTGACGGACTCGATGTCGGGAAAATTAAAGACCGACACGTACCGAAGCTACGCCGTCAACTCGGCGTTATCTTCCAAGACTTCAAATTGTTGCCGTCACTTACGGTATATGAGAACGTAGCGTTCGCATTAGAAGTTGTAGGAGCGGACACGTCTTCGATTCGGAAACAAGTCATGGATGTGTTGAACCTTGTCGGATTGAAGAACAAGGCGCGCAACTATCCCGACGAACTATCAGGTGGAGAACAACAACGTGTCTCGATTGCTCGCGCAATCGTCAATAAGCCAAAATTGATTATCGCCGATGAGCCGACAGGAAACTTAGACCCGGAAACAGCATGGGGTATCATGGAAGTGTTTGAAGAGATTCACCGCCGCGGAGCGACAATCGTCATGGCGACACACAACCGTGACATCGTCGATAAGATTCGTCACCGCGTCATCGCGATTGAGAACGGGAAAGTCGTGCGCGATGAAGAGAAAGGAGCATATGGCTATGATATTTAAGACTGGATTGCGCCATTTGCGTGAAGGGTTCAAAGGAACACTTCGGAATGGATGGATGTCGTTCGCGGCCATTAGTGCCGTGACCATTACGTTGCTACTTGTCGGTGTATTCGCACTCGTCATGTTCAACATCAATGAAATTTCAGATAACGTCGAAAATGATGTCGAGATTCAAGTGTTCATCACTCGTACAGCGGATGAGAACTCGGTTGAGAAACTCGGGGAGAACATTGAACAGGTGCCGGGTGTCTCGACGGTCACGTTCAGTTCAAAAGAAGATGAGCTAGCGAAGTTCCAAGACCAGCTCGGCGATGATGCGGCTGCATACGGAACGGTCGAAAAAGACAACCCGCTCCACGCCCGCTATATCGTCAAAGCACAAGACCCGACAGAACTAGAGGAAGTGGCCAAATCGGTCGGTTCACTCGATAATGTGGACGATGTGAAATACGGAAAAGACTACATCGATAAAATGTTTGCTTTCTTCAACGGGATTCGCATCGGTGGACTCGCGTTGATTGTCGGTTTGACATTGATGGCGATGTTCTTGATCTCAAATACGATTAAAATGACAATCTTCTCGCGTCGCCGTGAGATTGAAATCATGCGACTCGTCGGAGCGAAAAACAGCTTTATCCGCTGGCCGTTCTTTATCGAAGGATTGCTCCTTGGAATGCTTGGGGCTCTCGTCCCGATTCTTGTCATTTATTTCGGATATGACGTTGCATATAGTGCTTTACAACCATCGCTTGATCAATTGAATAGTGATATATTTAAGTTGATTGATCCATCGACGCTAACAGTCCAAGTATCGCTTGTTTTACTTGCACTCGGTGCGTTCATCGGAATCTGGGGATCGACGACATCGCTCGGTCGTTTCTTGAAAATCTAACTTAAATAAGGAGGAGTTGGCGGATGAAACGTTCGCTTGCGCTAGGGTTGTGTGTATCGTTACTTGCCATGCCGGTCATGGCGACAGAGAAAGACACGTTGAAAGCTCGACAAGATCGACTGTCCAATGAGTTGGAGGAGTCGAAAAAAGCGCAGGCCGAGACGGATGCCGAACTCGAGATCACCGAGGCAGAGCGTGATGCCGTGAAGACGGAAATACACGTCGTCGACGACCGGTTGAATGAATTGAGCGAACAAATCGCCATTCAGCAGCATGAGGTCGATACAGCCCGGGCAGAACTCGAGTCGACCCGCCAACAACTTTCCGTTCAGGAAGAATACTTGGAAAGCCAGAAGGAACTCGTGAACGAGCGCCTTCGCGTTTTGCAAGTACATGAAGACACTTCCTATTTACAAGTCATTTTTGAGTCCCGTTCCTTCGGCGACTTCGTGACACGGGCTATGACGGCCCGCACGATCGCTGAACAGGACCGGGAGCTCATACATAATTATATGAGTGAGATGGAACGTTTGGAGTCGCTCGAGTCGACACAACGTACCCAGCTCTCTTTCATCAAGCAAAAAGAGCGCGAGCTCGTCATCACCAAGCAAGACCTTGACCGGACGGCCGAGAAGAAACGTGACCTGTTGGTTGAACTGAACGAACAAGTAGAGCAGCTCGAGCTCGAAAAGATGACGCGCAGTGAAGAGCAGGCGGTCATGGCTGAACAGAACCGCATCATCAGTGAACAACTAGAGGCGATTGCGACTGCCGAACGAGAAGCCGCAGAGGCAGCGGAACGTGCCAAACATGAAGCTGAGGCGCGTGCCGCTGAAGAGCGAGCACAAGCAGAAGCGGAAGCCCGTGAGTCGGAGGTCGAGGAGGCACCAGAAGTGACCGCACCAACCGAAACACCGACGAATGTGTCCACGTCCACGGGATTCGTTCGTCCTGTGTCCGGTTATGTGTCTAGTCCGTTCGGTCCACGAGACAACCCGTTGACAGGTGTGCCGGAGATTCACAAGGGCATTGACCTCGTCAATGCGTCTGGAACACCAATCGTGTCAAGCGCACCAGGTGTCGTCATCAAGGCGGCACCGGCGACCGGATATGGAAATGTCGTCTTCGTTTCGCATGTCATCAACGGTGAGATTTGGACGACCGTCTATGCCCATTTAAATGCGATCACAGTCGGAGCCGGTCAACAAGTGGCGGCGGGACAGACGGTCGGAACGCTTGGCAATACCGGCTGGTCGACGGGACCCCATCTTCATTTTGAGTTACACCGAGGGAAATGGGCACCGGGACAGCCGAACGCAATTGACCCGGCCCCGTATATTGGATACTGACAGAAGCGGACGCGTCCCAAATATGTGGAACGCGTCCGCTTTTCCTCTAGTTTTTGCTATACTAATGAAAAGACTTACAAAGAGAAATGAGGGACCAACCCGTGAAAAATTCAACCGCAGGACTACTCGCTGGCACAACGTTCGTGGCTGGGGCCGGTGCAGGCCTTGCGACGATGGCGTTTACAGACACATCGCTTCCCATTCAAACGAATGCGGAAGGCTGGGATAAAGTCGACCAAGTACGTGATTTGATTGAAGAACATTCGTTACAGGACATCTCAGAAGACGATTTATTGACCGGTGCGCTCGACGGGATGACCGCAGCGCTGAACGACCCGTATTCGGATTTCTTGGATGCGGAAGAAACGTCACAATTTACGGACTCGATTGAATCGAGTTTTGAAGGAATCGGCGCGACTTTGGAGAAGAAAGGAGAGGACATCTTAATTGTCGCTCCGATCAAAGGCGCTCCGGCCGAAGAGGCGGGACTTCGTCCTGGTGACATCATCACAGCGGTCGACGGGGAGTCGATTGAAGGGATGGATGTACAGGAGGCCGTCCAATTGATTCGAGGAGAAAAAGGGACGACCGTCACATTGACGATTCGCCGTGGCAGTCAGACGGCGGACTACGAGATCATACGTGACACGATTCCAATCGAGACGGTCTTCTCTGAAGTGAAAGAGAAAGACGGTAAAAAGATTGGGTATCTCCAAGTCACCCAATTCTCAGAACCGACGGCTGATGAATTCCTCGAACAACTCGAGCAACTCGAGTCAGAAGAAATCGATAGCTTGATCATCGATGTTCGTGGAAATCCGGGAGGTCTCTTGCCTGCCGTCATCGAGATGTCGGAAGGGTTCGTCCCGACATCAAAACCGGTCGTCCAAATCGAGAATGCGGACGGTGACCGTGATGCACAAAACGGTCGCGCTCGTGAAGCGAAACCGTATGAACTGTTTGTCTTGACGGATGAGGGTTCTGCCTCGGCATCTGAGATTTTGACTGGTGCGATGAAAGAAGGAGCAGGCGCGACCATCATCGGGACGAAGACGTTCGGAAAAGGTGTCGTCCAGACGGCGTTCGACTTAGAGGACGGCAGTAACTTGAAATTGACGACGAGCAAGTGGCTCACACCGGACGGAAATTGGATTAACAAGAAGGGCATCGAGCCGGACATTGAAGTGGAGCAACCTGACTTCTTCAACGTGACCCGTGTCCTGACAGAAGAAGAGTCGCTCCAAGTCGGAGATTACGGTGACGCCGTCTCGAACTTGCATAAAATTTTAACTGGAATCGGCTATGAGCCAGGCGGTCAGCCGGGATATTACGGGGACACGATGGCGAACGCCGTGAAAGCATTCCAGACAGACAATGGTCTCGAGGCTTCTGGAACTGTCGATGAAGAGACAGCCTCTTCACTCGAAGCGAAGTTGCTCGAAGCGATTCAAGATGAGGCGAATGACGCCCAATTGAATCGTGCGCTTGAAGAAGCCGCAAAATAACGTTGTATGAAAGAAAGGGTTGGACCGCGTGGAAGTTGTACGAATGGGTGTTACGGCTTTATTGACGTTGTTAGGTAGTCCGCTGTTTTGGGTGACACTCGTCGCCCTTACATACATATCGCTGACACGGGTCAAGCGAGAACGGGCCATGTTCCGTTCGAGACGTCGCTCACCGAAGTCGGAATGGAGACATTTCATCTGGCCGAGTCTTCTGTTAGCGGTCCTCTCATCGGCCGTGACGATTTTACTCGAGACGACCATCACGTTTGAGTGGGCCGTCTCGTTCACGATTCTCTATACGCTCGTCGTCTTGACGATGCATCCGCGATTCTTTAATCCGGTGCTGCCTCTTCTCGTGTTGTTCGGGGTCGTCTTGTTACGCGATGTTGTCGCATATGGGGCGCTTCGTGATTGGGTAGCAGCACTCGCTCAGGTCGATTGGACGGTCTATGCGCTCACATTCGGCCTCGTCACCCTTGCGGAAGCGATTCTCTTGCGTTGGAACGGACCAAAAGAGACATCCCCGACCTTGATCTTGTCGAAACGGGGGCAGTTTATCGGAGGGCATGTCGTCAAACGGATTTGGTTTTTCCCGCTCGTCGTCTTCGTGCCACCGATGTTCGGTCTCGACTGGCCGATGGTGCCCATCATTCTTCCGATTCCCATCGGGGTCAGTTTATTGTCGACCGGCGCCTTACCAGGAACGCTTCTCGCACGATTGAGCAATTATCGTGCCGTACTCGCTTTGATCGCTCTCGGTTTATTCGCCCTCTCATATGCGTTTAAGATTCCATATGTCGACTATGTAGTATTGACGCTATTCGTCCTCTATGAGCTCGGCTTACAATGGATCAAACGCGAGAATCGGGGAACGACACCCGTTTTCATCAATGGAAACCGTGGGGCGGTCATCGTCGACACGTTACCGAACTCACCTGGGGAGACGATGCAGCTCATCCCGGGTGAATCGATCTATAAAGTCAACGGGACGGTCATCACAGGAGGGCATAGTTTTTATGAGGCGCTCCAGCAACATAAGCCGTACATCAAACTGGAAGTATTGAATCTGAACGGGGATATCCGATTCGTTCAACGAGCGATGTATGAGACCGATCCACATGAGCTCGGAATTTTGTTCGTCGGGGAACCGACGAGCCCGAGAGTTCGCTTACGTAAACTGTAAGAGTATCCGTCATGGGTACTCTTTTTTGCATACAAAAAGGGCACCCGTGAGGATGCCCGTTCGTCTTATACATCAAGTTTTGAAGGCTTGAATGCCATTGTGGCTTCGACAGCGTGTTGCCATCCTTTGTAGAGGGCTTCGCGATGAGACTCATCCATGTTTGGATCGAACTTCTTGTCGAGTTTCCACTGTTCTTTGACTTCGGCTTGGTCTTTCCAGAATCCAACGGCGAGACCTGCCAAGTAGGCGGCACCGAGTGCAGTCGTTTCACTCACTTCAGGACGCTCGACCGGGACGTTGAGAATGTCCGATTGGAACTGCATGAGGAAGTTGTTACTGACGGCCCCACCGTCGACGCGAAGCGTCTTCAAGTTGATGCCTGAGTCACTCTCCATCGACGTGAGGACGTCACGTGTCTGGTAAGCGAGTGACTCGATTGTCGCCCGGACCATCTGTTCTTTCTCTGTCCCACGTGTGAGACCGAAGATGGCACCACGGACGTCAGAGTTCCAATACGGTGCACCGAGACCGACGAAGGCAGGAACGACGTAGACACCGTCAGTTGATTCGATCCGTGTCGCATACTGTTCCGAGTCTTTCGCTGATTTCAACATCCGCAATCCGTCACGGAGCCACTGGATCGCCGAACCGGCGACGAAGATCGAACCTTCGAGCGCGTATTCTACTTTCCCGTTATAGCCCCAAGCGATTGTCGTCAAGAGACCATGATCAGATTTGACGGCTTCTTCTCCCGTGTTCATGAGCATGAAACAACCTGTTCCATACGTGTTTTTCGCCTCACCTTTTTCGAAGCAAGTTTGTCCGAACAAGGCGGCCTGTTGGTCACCTGCAGCTCCGGCAATCGGGACTTCGAATCCGAAGAAGTGGTATGGAATCGTGTTCGCATAGACTTCACTTGACGGTTTGACTTCAGGAAGCATTGATTTAGGCACTGTCAAGATGTCGAGTAACTCGTCATCCCACTTCTGTTCGTAGATGTTGTACATGAGTGTACGTGATGCGTTCGAGTAATCGGTTACGTGTGCTTTTCCACCAGAGAGTTTCCAGATGAGCCACGTGTCGATTGTCCCGAAGAGGAGTTCGCCGTTCTCAGCTTTTTCACGTGCACCCTCGACGTTGTCAAGAATCCATTTGACTTTCGTTCCTGAGAAGTAGGCATCGATGAGGAGACCTGTTTTGTCGCGGACCATATCGGAATGACCGGCTGCTTTCAGCTCTTCACAGATGTCGGCGGTTTGACGGGATTGCCAGACGACGGCGTTATAGACAGGGCGTCCTGTTTCCTTTTCCCAAACGACAGCTGTTTCACGTTGGTTCGTGATCCCGATTCCGGCAATCTCATTCGGGTCGATATCAGCAGAACCGAACGCTTCCGCCATAACGGCGAGGACAGAGCCCCAAATCTCATTGGCATTGTGCTCGACCCAGCCTGGTTTTGGGAAGTATTGTTTGAATTCGCGCTGTGCGACTGTGACAATTTTTCCATCATGATCAAAGATGATTGCCCGTGAACTTGTCGTTCCTTGGTCCAATGCTAAAATATAACGTTTTTCTTTCGCCATATGTGATTTCCTCCTTCAAAATTATGTGTTAAGGGACGAGAATACCGTAGATGAGTGCGGCAATAATCGCACCGATAATCGGACCGACGACCGGGATCCATGAATAACCCCAATCCGAAGATCCTTTTCCTTTAATTGGAAGGAATGCGTGTGCGATACGTGGCCCAAGGTCACGTGCCGGGTTGATCGCATATCCCGTCGTACCACCGAGCGAAAGACCAATCGATACAATCAAGAAACCAACGATGAGTGGATTGAGTCCGTCTGCGAATGTGTTTGCCCCGAATGACAACAATGCAAAGACAAGGACGAATGTTCCGATAATCTCACCAATCAAGTTGTACGGCGTGCTTCGAATACCTGGAGCTGTCGAGAACGTCGCCAGTTTTAAACCAGGATCGTCTGTCGCATCATAGTGCGGCTTGTAGTGGACATAAACCAAACATGCCCCGATGATGGCTCCAATAAACTGAGCGAGGATATAAAGTGGGACATCAGCCCATGGGAATTCGCCTGCTGTCGCGAGACCAATCGTGACGGCAGGGTTGATGTGGGCGCCTCCGTAAATTCCGGCTGCGTAGACCCCGACCATAACGGCAAGACCCCAACCCATTGTGATGACAATCCAGCCAGAGTTTTCCGCTTTGGAATGGCGGAGGACGACGCCGGCGACGACACCGTTACCGAGCAGAATCAATAGCATCGTACCAATAATTTCACTGACAAATGCTGACATGTGATACTCCCCTTTCTCCCTTATGCAATTTGACTTACCACTTCATTATATGCCCAAAATGTAAGCGTTTTAAAACAGTGTTATTAAAAAATCCTACTTTTTTCCTACAAATGTTCACATTTACAGCTGTAAACTTCACAAAAGAGTTAAGAAGCAGAGCGAAACGTTCACGAAGTGGATGTTTTTTTCGGATATTTCAAGCATTCCAATTTACTAGGGACATAGTCCAATCTGAAAAGTGTAATGCTTTATGCCACAAAAGTGATTCTGTTGAAATCTTGATGTGATGATTTGGATGGAACAAGATGTTTCTTTTGAGACAGTAAAGGAAAAAGAAATGAACAATGGATTGAATGAAAAAAGAAATAAAATGAATTAACCTACAAGCTAATAAGCGAATATTTGTTCGTGTCTATGGTATAATCAAGACACTTATGAAATGAGAAGGTGAGGAGTATCTTATGGAATCGATTCCGTTTGCATTACAATCTGAATTTCAACCAGGAGGCGACCAGCCTGAAGCGATTCGACAGCTTGTCGAAGGTGTAAATCGAGGTGACCGGTATCAGACGCTCCTCGGTGCAACGGGTACGGGTAAAACGTTTACCGTCTCGAACGTCATTCAAGAAGTAAAGAAGCCGACACTCGTCCTCGCCCATAACAAGACGCTCGCCGGTCAGCTCTACTCGGAGTTCAAAGAGTTCTTCCCGAACAACGCGGTCGAGTACTTCGTCAGTTACTATGACTACTATCAACCGGAAGCGTACGTGCCGTCGACGGATACGTTCATTGAGAAGGATGCTTCAATTAATGATGAAATCGATAAGCTGCGTCACTCAGCGACGTCGGCTCTCTTTGAGCGCGATGACGTCATCATCGTCGCATCTGTCTCCTGTATTTATGGTCTCGGTAACCCTGAAGAATATCGGAGCCTCGTCTTGAGCCTTCGCGTCGGGAAAGAGATGGGACGTGACGAGATGTTACGTAAACTCATCGACATTCAATATGAACGAAACGATATCGATTTCCAGCGTGGACGTTTCCGTGTCCGCGGGGACGTCGTCGAGATCTTCCCAGCATCGCGTGACGAACACTGCATGCGCATCGAGTTCTTCGGAGACGAGATCGACCGTATCCGTGAGATGGATCCGTTGACGGGTGAAATCATCGCAGACCGTGATCACGTCGCCATCTTCCCGGCATCCCACTTCGTCACACGCGACGAAAAATTGCAAAAGGCAATCGTCAACATCGAAGCGGAACTTGAGGAACAACTTGAGAAGTTCCGCGAAGAAGGGAAGCTCTTAGAAGCGCAACGACTCGAGCAACGAACGCATTACGATTTGGAAATGATGCGTGAGATGGGGTATTGTTCAGGAATCGAGAACTATTCGCGACACTTGAACTTGATGCCTGAAGGTTCAACCCCGTACACGTTAATCGATTACTTCCCGGAAGATTTTTTACTCGTCGCCGATGAGTCGCACGTGACGCTCCCGCAAGTACGCGGGATGTACAACGGGGATCAGGCACGGAAACAAGTGCTCGTCGACCACGGCTTCCGTCTCCCTTCGGCGAAGGATAACCGTCCGCTCAAGTTCGATGAGTTCGAGAAGAAAGTCTCACAAGCGATTTTCATCTCGGCGACACCAGGTCCGTACGAACTCGAACATACGCCGAACATGATTGAGCAGATCATCCGTCCGACCGGGTTACTTGATCCGACAATCGAGATTCATCCGATCAAAGGTCAGATTGACTACTTGATGGATCAGATTCGCGAACGCATCAAGCGCGACGAGCGCGTGCTCGTGACGACGCTCACGAAGAAGATGGCAGAGGACCTATCCGATTACTTACGCGAAGCGGGAATCAAGGTCAACTATATGCACTCCGAAATCAAGACGCTCGAGCGAATCGAAATCATTCGTGACCTTCGTCTCGGTAAATATGACGTGCTCGTCGGAATCAACTTGTTGCGGGAGGGTCTTGACATTCCAGAAGTCAGTCTCGTGACGATTCTCGATGCCGATAAGGAAGGATTCCTTCGTTCAGATCGTTCGCTCATCCAGACGATTGGACGAGCGGCGCGTAACGCGAACGGACATGTCATCTTGTTCGCGGACAAGATGACCGACTCGATGGCGCGTGCCATCGAAGAGACGGATCGTCGTCGGTCGATTCAACAGGCTTATAATGAAGAACATGGCATCACCCCGCAGACGATTCGAAAAGACGTCCGAGGGGTCATTCGGGCGACGGTCGAGGCGGAAGAGGAAGCACTCGAATCGCTCAGTACGATGAAGCCGGCCGAACGCGAGGCGGCGATTGCCAAGTTGGAAGAAGAAATGAAGCAAGCGGCACGCGATCTCCAGTTCGAACGCGCGGCCGAATTGCGTGACTTAATCTTGGAGTTGAAGGTAGGGAATTAAATGGCTGAAAAGAAAAATGCGATTGTCATCAAAGGGGCACGCGTCAACAATTTAAAAAATATTGACATCGATATCCCACGTGACCAGCTCGTCGTCTTGACGGGCTTGTCCGGCTCCGGGAAATCGTCACTTGCGTTCGATACGATTTATGCGGAAGGACAGCGTCGGTACGTCGAGAGCTTATCCGCCTATGCCCGTCAGTTCCTTGGACAGATGGATAAGCCAGACGTCGATACGATTGAAGGACTTAGCCCGGCCATCTCGATTGACCAGAAGACGACGAGTCGTAACCCGCGTTCGACGGTCGGGACGGTGACCGAGATTTATGATTACCTTCGTCTATTGTTTGCAAGAATCGGGAAACCGGTCTGTCCGAACCACGGCATCGAGATTTCGAGTCAAACGATTTCGCAGATGGTCGACCAGGTGATGGAGTTGCCGGAGCGGACACGACTCCAGATTTTGGCGCCAATCGTGTCGGGTCGGAAAGGGACGCACGTGAAAGTATTCGACTCGTTAAAGAAAGAGGGATTCGTCCGTGTCCGTGTCAATGGTGAAACGATTGAATTGACGGATGAGATTGAGCTCGATAAAAACAAGAAGCATTCGATTGAAGTCGTCGTCGACCGCCTCGTCGTCCGACCTGACGTCGAAGGGCGCCTCGCCGACTCACTCGAGACGGCATTACGTCTTGCGGACGGCCGTGTCATTATCGATAAGATGGATGGCACCGAGCTTCTCTTCAGTGAGCATCACGCCTGTCCGATCTGCGGGTTCTCCATCGGCGAACTCGAACCTCGGATGTTCTCATTCAACTCGCCATTCGGTGCATGTCCGACGTGTGATGGTCTTGGGACGAAACTAGACGTCGACCCAGAACTCGTCATCCCGGACCCATCGAAGACGTTGAAAGAGGGGGCGATTGCAGCATGGCAACCGACAAGTTCCCAGTACTATCCACAACTTTTGGCTGCGATGTGCCAGCATTTCAACATCGACATGGACGTGCCGTTCGAGCGCCTATCAAAACGTGATCAGGACCTCGTCTTGAACGGGTCTTCGGAGGAATCGTTCCTCTTCCGCTACGAGAACGACTTCGGTCAAGTGCGGACGAATACCATTTTCTTTGAAGGGGTGCTCCGTAACATCGAGCGCCGTTACCGGGAGACAACATCCGACTATATCCGTGAGCAGATGGAAATGTACATGGCGACACATGCGTGTCCGACATGTCACGGCTATCGCTTGAAAGAAGAGTCGCTCGCCGTCAAGATCACGGGTCAGCACGTCGGGCAAGTGACGGAGAAATCGGTCGTGAACGCACTCGCGTTCTTTGAAGGACTCAACGAGCAGTTGAGCGAGAAAGAGATCGCCATCGCCCGTCTCATCCTCCAAGAGATTCGGGAACGACTCAGTTTTTTGAATAACGTCGGTCTCGACTACTTGACTCTCTCTCGTGCCGCTGGAACACTCTCGGGTGGGGAGGCGCAGCGGATTCGTCTTGCGACACAAATTGGGTCTCGGCTCACGGGTGTCTTGTATGTCCTTGACGAACCATCCATCGGTCTTCATCAACGTGATAACGACCGGTTGATTTCGACCCTCAAACAGATGCGGGACATCGGCAACACGCTCATCGTCGTCGAGCATGACGAGGACACGATGATGGAAGCCGACTACTTGATCGATATCGGACCAGGCGCAGGAGAACATGGCGGACAGGTCATTGCGGCCGGGACGCCGAAACAACTGATGAAAAATAAAAACTCGCTCACCGGTCAATATCTTGCCGGGAAGAAGTTCATCCCACTTCCGGCTGAACGGAAGATGCCAGACGAACGTTTCTTAAAGATCGTCAAAGCAGAAGAGAACAACCTAAAAGACGTCGACGTGTCCATTCCACTCGGGATGTTCGTTGCCGTAACAGGGGTCTCGGGATCGGGTAAATCGACCCTCATCAACGAAATTCTCTACAAATCGCTCGCGCACAATATGAACCGGGCCAAAGCGAAGCCAGGCAAGCACAAGAAGATTGAAGGACTTGAGCATATCGATAAGGTCATCGATATCGACCAATCCCCGATTGGACGGACCCCTCGTTCGAACCCGGCCACGTATACGGGTGTCTTTGATGATATTCGTGACGTCTTCGCCTCGACGAATGAAGCGAAGATGCGCGGCTATAAGAAGGGACGTTTCAGTTTCAACGTTAAAGGCGGGCGCTGTGAAGCATGTCGTGGGGATGGGATCATCAAAATCGAGATGCACTTCCTTCCTGACGTCTACGTTCCGTGTGAGGTCTGTCACGGGAAACGCTATAATCGTGAAACGCTCGAAGTGAAGTACAAAGGAAAGACGATCGCAGACGTCCTTGATATGACGATTGAGGAAGGACTCGAATTCTTTGACAAGATTCCGAAAATCAAGCGGAAGATTCAAACGATTTATGACGTCGGTCTTGGCTATATGAAACTCGGTCAGCCGGCGACGGAACTTTCGGGTGGGGAAGCCCAGCGTGTCAAACTCGCTTCGGAACTTCATAAACGGTCGACCGGGAAAACGATTTATATTCTGGACGAACCGACGACCGGTCTTCACGTCGACGACATCGCGCGCTTGTTGAAAGTGTTGCAACGTCTTGTCGAGAACGGGGACACGGTGCTCGTCATCGAGCATAACCTCGATGTCATCAAGTCGGCCGATTATTTGATTGACCTCGGACCAGAGGGTGGAGATGGTGGCGGACTCATCGTCGCAACGGGGACACCAGAAGAAGTCGCGGAAGTGTCAGGGTCGTATACCGGTAAGTATTTGAAGCCGGTTCTCGAACGAGATGCAGCCCGAGTGAAACCGAAAGCAGGAAAAAAGAAATAAGTATAGAAATGGTGAGAAACGGGAAGGTAATTGACGTGCAACCAAATTGAAGGGGGAAAACGAACGTGAAACAAGAAATGCGTGAACTGATTCTCCAGCAAGTGAAGGAAGGCAAGATGACGATCGAGGAGGCGATGACGCAACTCGAACGTCTCGAGCGACTTGAACCGGAACAGGTTCAAGCGCTTGAAGAGCGACAGGATACAGAAAAGGTCGATGCCTATTCGGTTGAATCGCTCACAACGAAACTGACATCTGCAGTGGAAGGGCTCGTGACGAAACTTCGCGACAGCGACTTTTCATTCAGCTCGAACTTTGGTCCGGAAGTGACGTATTCGAAGTCGTTCCCGTTCACAGGTAGCGATATCTCGCTCGACCTGTTCAACGCGTCGGCTACGATTGTTTCGTCTGATGCCGAAGATTGTGAACTGATTGTCACGGGTCGTCCGCTTCGCCAACAAGATGCGGATAAGGCGCTCGAACAATTACAGTCTGCGGTTAAGCACTCTGTCATTGGTGATCGTCTCGTCGTTTCGCTCCGTGACAAACTCGTCCGAGCCCACGTGGAACTGTACGTCCCGCACCACCATTTCAACCGCCTTCTTGTTCAGACGTTGAACGGCGAAGTCCGTGCCGATGGTCTCGATGTCGAGAACGTTCGTGTGCAAACCGCAAACGGGCGTGTCGTGCTCCATGACGTGCATGCATCCGAACTATTACTGAACACTGGTAATGGGACAGTCGAGGTCGAAGGTGTCGAAGCGGAACTCGTTCACGTTCGGACCGGAAACGGTGCCGTCATCGTCGGTGGGAAGTACGATAAAGCCTCCCTCAAGACCGGGAACGGAAACATCCGCGCGGAACTGGCGACAGCTCGTCCTGCCAAGTTTGAACTCGCGTCACTCGCCGGAAACATTCGACTCGTGTTACCACATGGCGTCGAGGTCGAAGGGGAGCTCGAGACGAACTTCGGTGGTCTGCACTGCTTGCTTGATGAGCTCGAAATCATCCGTGACCGCAAGGACGTCGCACAGCGTCGTCTGGAATTCTTATCGGGTCGCGGTCAAACCCCTCGTATCGAAGTCGAGGCGGGGACGCGTACCGGTACAATCGATTTGGAGCACGGTTCGGTCTATACGCCATCCACATTCCTCGATGAAGATAAAGTGGAACCGGCTGACCCGGTCGATCCTGTCGACCCGGGCGATTTGAACAATCCGTTCCATCAACAATAAGAAAATCCCGAAGGCTGAGCCTTCGGGATTTTTTGATTATAGATTCATTTCGTACTCCATCTGTTGCCAATCCATCATCTGTGTATCAAACAGAGTGAAGGCGCTGATAGTAAACACGATGAAGAGGACCGGTCCGGCAATCAAGAGAATGATTCCAAGAAGGCGCATCGACTTCGAGCGATTCCAATAGAAGATGATGGCGACAATCATGGAGATGAGCGCTCCGGACAAGAAGAATCCGATGATGTTCAAGATGAACAAGAGCAAGATCGTCTCGTTTTTCGTCGCGGCATATTCTTTCCACATATCGATCAATGATTTGATGATGTAAACGAGTGACCCAATTCCAATCACTAGCGCAAATAAGATGACAATTCCGAATAAACCTCCCATTATTCCACCTCCTAGTAAGCCTATACCCTACATACGAACGGCGTAATAGGATGGTTTCAACAATTTTTTGACACGTTCTTCATCACTTCCCTAGCCCGTCTTAGAAAGAGCTATGATACAATAATGAGCGTGAAAGGGGCAGATACTGATGCAAAATATCGTACGTACCGCTCAAGTTGTTGAGCGTTTTAAACTTCAAGTCATTGCGGGAGAGGAAGGACTTCATCGTCCGGTCGCAACACCCGACCTGAGTCGACCGGGTCTCGTCCTTGCCGGCTATTATACGCACTATGCCAAAAACCGCCTGCAAGTGCTTGGGAAGACGGAGTTGACATTCTATGCGAGCCTCTCGGAAGAGAAGCGTCGTGAGCGCGCTAAAATCTTGTGTACGGAACAGACGCCAGGAATTTTAATCACGCGTGGCTTCGATATTCCGAAAGAAATCGAAGAAGAAGCGGAAACGGCAAACGTTCCGCTCATGCGGACGAATGCGGTGACGACCTCAATCGAATCACAAATCACGAACTTCCTAGAGATGGAACTCGCACCGATGACGGCGATGCACGGTGTGCTGGTCGATATTTACGGTGTCGGTGTCCTCATCAAGGGCCAGAGTGGTGTCGGTAAATCGGAGACGGCACTTGAACTCGTCAAACGAGGTCACCGCCTCGTCGCCGATGATTCGGTCGAGATTCGTCAAACGGGGGACCAACTCCTCGTCGGGTCAGCACCGAAGCTCATTCGTCACCTGCTCGAGATTCGTGGGATCGGCATCATCGACGTCATGACGTTGTTCGGTGCGGGGGCGGTGCGGTCGCATAAAAAGATCAGCCTCATCGTCAACTTGGAGAACTGGGACGCGGGCAAAGTATACGACCGTGTCGGACTCGACCACAATACGATGAAAATCATCGACAGTGAAGTCCCGCTCCTCACGATCCCTGTTCGACCTGGTCGAAACTTGGCGGTCATCATCGAGGTCGCGGCGATGAACTATCGTCTACAGAACATGGGAATCAATACGGCTGAAGAGTTCGCGCAACGTCTCGCGAACGCCATTCAGGATACTGAAGGAGACTTGTGAGCATGGTAGAACCGACATTTGATCGTGTGGCGTTTGAGATTGGCTCTTTGCCAATCTATTGGTACGGCATGATTATCGCCTTCGGGGCGATGCTTGGTCTCGTCCTCGCCTTATACGAAGCAAAACGTATCAATTATGATTCGGAACGACTCGTGGATGTCGTCATCTGGTCGATTCCGATCAGCATCGTCTTCGCACGCATTTATTACGTGACGTTCCAATGGGATTATTATTCAGAGAACCTCGGACAAATCATCGACATTCGTCAAGGTGGGATTGCCATTCATGGAGCCATCTTCGGTGCTCTCCTTGTCGTCATCGTCTATTGTATGCGAAAGTCGATGTCGTTCTGGAAAGTGACGGACATCTTGGCGCCATCGCTTCTTCTTGGACAAGCCATTGGGCGTTGGGGAAACTTTATGAACCAAGAGGCACATGGTGGCGAGACGACGCGTAGTTTCTTGCAAGATACGCTCATGCTACCAGACTGGATCGTCAATCAGATGTACATTGATGGGACTTATTATATCCCGACCTTCTTATATGAAAGTGTATGGAATATCATCGGGGTCATCCTTCTCGTCGCGTGGCGCATGATTGGCAATCCACGACGTGGGTATATCTTCTTGTCATACCTCGTCTGGTACTCAATCGGTCGCTTCTATATCGAGGGACTTCGTACGGACAGTCTCATGTCCGGAGATTTGCGTGCGGCGCAAATGGTGTCAATCGCCTTGATCCTCTTCGGTATCGTCACGATGATTCTTCGTCGCAAGGCGAAACGTTACAACGACCCATCAGAGAAAGGATTGTTTGATTAATGGATACGATCTTATTTGATTTAGACGGTACATTACTCGATACGAACCCACTCATTATCGCGAGTTTCCGCCATACTTTCGACTATTATTTCCCGGAACATACGTATCGGGATGAAGACATTTATCGATTCATCGGACCGACGCTCGAAAAGTCGTTCCGTGAACTCAACGAGCCGGAATGGAAAGAGATGCAAGCCTTCTATCGGAGCTTCAACATCGCCATGCATGACCAACTCGTCGCAGAGTACCCAGGAGTCATCGAAGGGCTATATCGCCTTCATGCGAAAGGATACAAGATGGGCATCGTCACGTCGAAAGGTCGTCCGGTAGTCGAGCGCGGTCTTCGATTGTTCAATATCGACCACTTATTTGACGTCGTCGTGACAGCGGATGATGTCGAGAATGAAAAACCTCACGCTGAACCGGTCGAGCGTGCACTACAAGCACTCGACTCGTCACCAGAACGCGCCGTCATGGTCGGAGACAACGACACGGATATCTTCAGCGGGAAAAATGCCGGAACGAAGACGGTCGCTGTCGGCTGGGCCCTCAAAGGGCGTCCATTCCTCGAATCGCTCGAACCGGACGTCATCATCGACTCGATGGAACATTTCGAGGCGTGGCTAGACGAGGTCAGTATTCATGCGTAAGACGACACGATATCACATCGAGGGACCGAATCCGCTTTGGCAAATGTATCAGACGATTCGCTTTCTGCGTGTCTTCAAAAACACGACGGTCGTTCTGGTCGGTCGTTACTTTCCGTCGGTGAAGGCAAAGCGTTGGCTTTACCAGACGTTCCTCGGGATGAATATCGGAGAATATAGTGCCCTTGCTCTCATGGTCACACCGGACGTCATGTTCCCGGAACGTATCACGATTGGTCGCAATACGGTCATCGGATTCAATTCGACGATCCTCTGTCATGAGTATCTCGTAGACGAGTATCGGATCGGGGACGTCATCATCGGTGATGGCGTATTGATCGGTGCGAACGTTACCATCCTGCCAGGGGTAACCATCGGGGACGGTGCCGTCATCGGCGCGGGCGCGGTCGTGCACCGTGACGTCTTACCAGGAGAGCGGGTCATCGGTTCAAAGCTTCAATCGTTGACACATATTTGACACAATTTTTCGCAAAATGTTTTCATGAGTATTTTGTTCATACAGAATCAATAATACTTGAGCGGTATCACTTTTTTTTAAAGAGATGCCGCTTTTTCATGGATAAATGTACAGAAATGAAGCTATCATATTTTCGTTCAAAAACAATTTTTGAACCTAGTAAAAAATATTCATTATAGAGGGAATATAGTCGCAATTTTTTTTAACTTTTTCAGTTGCCCTCGCTGTTCGAGTGCGGTATTCTTATCCCTGCAACTAAAAAAAGATTTAGAGATGATGTGGAGGATTTAGAATATGGAAGCGAACTATGAAGCAGTAATGACGCTACCCGAACCAGAATCTCCGCTCGCTGCGGAGCTCCACTACTATAGAGGTCGTCGTGCGTTACGTGAAGGTCGCCTGGATGAAGCGACTTTTTTCATGGCTGAAGCGACAGCGGCAGCCACGCATCGCGTCGACTATCATAAACAGTACGCAGAACTGTTATTTGAAGTAGGGGAGGTCTACCACGCCAATGACGTGTGGAAACGAGTATTAGAGCTCGATGAGACCGCAACAGAGGCACTGTATCACTTAGCAAGCAACTGTGCCTATGTCTCTCAATATGAGGAAGCGGCGCACTATGCATCCGAATATCTCGCCCGTGACACGAAAGGTCACTTCAGGGAAGCCGTGCAATCCCTTCTTGAACTGATCGAACTCGAACAAGAGTTAGAGGACGAGGAAGAAGACGAATTGATCACGTGGCATACGGAAGCGCAGCGTCAAATCGATAAAGGACGATTGTTTGCGGCAAAGGCGACACTCGAGCGTCTCATCGGTCAATATCCATCGTTTTGGCCAGCATACAACAATCTGTCGGTCGTCAGTTTTTACCTTGGTGATGACCAAGCGGCATTCCGGACGCTCGAATACGTGCTCGACCAAAATCCAGGCAACTTGCATGCAATCTTGAACACGATTCTCTTGCTCCATGAAGCGGGTCAATCGGAAGTGGCCCTGCAGTTGTCGACACCGCTCACACGTGTCCGTCCACTCCAATTTGACTTACGTTATAAATTAGCGACGACACTCGCGCTTGTCGGACATTACGACCGTGCATATGAAGAACTACGTCTATTGAAAGACCGCGGATTCCGTGGGGACCCATTGTTTGGGCATTGGCTCAGCGTGTCTGCCTATAAGACAGGACGACTTGAAGAGGCAGCCACCTACTTGAACAATGAAGAGATGAAACAGTTTGAAGAGAAACAAAGCTTCGACATCCGAGAAAACCTCGAATTTCGTTCGGCGCTCGTCCAAGGATTGCGTCAAGAGAGCGACTTGGCTCGAATCGAGATTATCCGAATCATCGCCAACTTAAAAGATGACGAAGCGTTCGAAGCGCTTGCGCTCACGAATGCGGTGACGGAAAACGAGACGGTCCGTGCGTTCGCAGAGATGTGTCGTGCCGACCTTTGTCAGCAACCGTTCAAAGGAGACGTCCGGATCAAGCGTGCGTTTGATGCGCTCGTCTTGGCTGAAGCACATGTATCAGAAGCGGAACGGATGAGCCTAGAGGGCGACTTCTATGAACGTTTCGCGACCCTTCTGTTGTCTGATGAATCATTCATGGACGTAACGGCATCGGCCGCTGCGCTCGTCTGGATGTTTTATACGAAACGGGACGCATTGATTCTCGAAAATTGTGCGAACGCCTTCCATCTCTCGGTCGACACGTTGACAGAGACGGTCCGTTCGTTCAAACGGACACTCGAACAAGCATAAAGATAGACGATACCCTTACAGGTTTCTTATACTAAAGGCAATCAATTTCTTGCAGAGGTGGAATCAACATGACAGAAGAAAAAATTTATGACGTCATTATCATCGGTGCCGGTCCTGCCGGAATGACCGCTGCGCTATATGCTTCACGTGCGAACCTTTCAACACTTATGATTGAACGCGGGATTCCAGGTGGTCAGATGGCCAACACGGAAGACATCGAGAACTATCCGGGCTATGACAGCATCCTTGGTCCTGACTTGTCTCAAAAAATGTTCGACCATTCGAAAGCGTTTGGTGCGGAGTATGCATATGGGGACGTGCAAAGCATCTCGGATGAAACACAATATAAAATCGTGCATGCGCACAACCGTGACTATAAAGCACGTGCAATCATCCTCGCCTCTGGTGCTCAGTATAAGAAAATCGGCGTACCGGGAGAAGAAGAACTCGGTGGCCGTGGCGTATCGTACTGTGCGGTATGTGACGGAGCGTTCTTCAAAGGGAAAGATTTGTTCGTCATCGGCGGTGGCGACTCGGCTGTTGAAGAAGGTGTCTTCTTGACACGCTTTGCGAACAAGGTGACGATCGTTCACCGTCGCGATGAGCTTCGCGCTCAGAAGATTCTTCAAAAACGTGCGTTCGACAATGAGAAAATCGATTTCATTTGGAACCACACATTGAAAGAAATCACAGAGAAAGACGGGAAAGTCGGTGGAGCTCGTCTCGTCAGCACAGTTGACGGGACAGAGACAGACCACGAGATTGACGGCGTCTTTATCTATATCGGGATGAACCCGATTACAGGATTCGTTCAAGACCTCGGCATCACGAACGAACAAGGTTACATCGTCACGAACGAGGCGATGGAAACGAATATCCCAGGGATTTTCGCGGCCGGTGACGTCCGTGAGAAAACGCTCCGTCAAGTCGTCACAGCGACGAACGACGGGTCGATTGCCGCTCAGAATGCTCAACACTTCATCGAGGGGCTCCTCGAATCGTTGCAAGAACAAAACGCATGATTCAAGAAGGTAGGACTGCGGGGAACCGCGGTCCTTCTCTTTTTTTCGGACGTTCGTTATACTAGATGGAGAGAGCTACACACACGGCT
Source organism: Exiguobacterium sp. S3 (assembly GCF_018617295.1). GTDB lineage: Bacteria > Bacillota > Bacilli > Exiguobacteriales > Exiguobacteriaceae > Exiguobacterium > Exiguobacterium profundum. The sequence goes on along the minus strand of NZ_JACSJW010000001.1, from coordinate 699,910 downwards.
CGGTTGTCAATTTTAAGGGGGCGTCAGCGAGATGGAAGACTTTAAAGGATTAGAAGAATTGATCATCATCAGTGGGATGAGCGGGGCTGGAAAGTCGGTCGCCATGAATAGTTTCGAGGACCTCGGCTATTTTTGTGTCGACAACTTGCCACCGGTGCTCTTGCCACAATTGATTGATGTCATCAGCTCGGTCCGACCGAAAATCGCGGTCGCCATCGATACACGGACACGAGACTTTATCGATAGCTTATTCATCGTCATCGACGATTTGGAAAAAAAGAATGTGCATCCGCACCTGTTGTATTTAGAGACGCGGGACGACGTGCTCGTTCGCCGTTATAAAGAGACGCGACGGTCCCATCCGCTCGCACCGGAAGATGCGCCACTTGTCGGCATCAAGATGGAGCGCGAACTGTTAGAAGGGTTCCGTGATCGGGCTCACACGCTGTATGATACGAGTGAATTGAAGCCTCAGATGTTGAAGGACCGCATCCTCCAACAATTCAATGAAGAACGGATCCCGTTCACAGTCAACTTCATGTCATTCGGTTTCAAACATGGGGTTCCGCTCGATATCGACTTGTTGTTCGATGTTCGCTTCATCACGAACCCATTCTATATCCCTGAGCTCCGTCCACTCACGGGTCAGACGACAGAAGTACAGGAATACGTCATGTCTCATCCGGAGGCACGAGCATTTTATAAAAAGTTGATCGACATGCTCGAGTTCCTTCTCCCGCAATATAAACGGGAAGGCAAGACGCAAGTCGTCGTGGCGTTCGGTTGCACCGGTGGGAAGCATCGGTCGATTACCTTCGCTGAGAAAGTGTCGGAGCACTTTGCTGAACGTTATAACGTGAAGACGGTCCACCGAGACCTCGCTCACGCGACGAAGGAGAAGTGACATGAGACGAGATCGGAAAGTAGTCGCTATCGGGGGAGGGACAGGATTGTCCACTCTCGTTCGTGGGTTGAAACATTATCCACTCGATATCACGGCAATCGTCACGGTCGGGGACGACGGGGGGAGCTCGGGACGTCTTCGTGACGAGTTTCATATGTTGCCTCCGGGCGATATCCGTAATGTCATCTTGGCATTGTCGGAAGTCGAACCGTTAATGGATAAGATTTTACAATACCGCTTCGATACGGGATTTGGTTTAGAAGGGCATTCCCTTGGAAACTTGATGCTCACGGCGGCGACCCACATCTGCGAAGGCTCGTTTGTCAAAGCAATCGATGTCATGTCGCAGCTCTTGAACGCACAAGGAAAAGTATTGCCGGTGACTGAGACGCTCATGACCCTCGCAGCCGAGTTTGAGGACGGCACCATCGTCCAAGGGGAATCCAATATCCCCCTTCATGAGCAACCGATCAAACGGATGTTTTTACTCGAAGAAGGCATTGAACCGGCCCCGGGCGTCGTCGAGGCGATTGAAGAGGCAGATGTCATCGTGCTCGGTCCAGGGAGTCTCTATACGAGTATCATCCCGAACTTGCTCATCCCAGCTGTACGGGAAGCCATCATCCGCTCGAAAGTCCCGGTCGTCTATATTTGTAACGTGATGACGCAACCAGGTGAGACGAAAGGCTATGACGCGATGAAACACTTGAAAGTCATCGAGTCGTACCTTGGGAAGGCATCGATTGACACGATTGTCGTCAACAACGAACCGATTGAAGAAGAGTATTTGGAGCGTTACCGTGAGGATGGATCGGAAGAGGTCCGCTTCGATCGGAAGAAGCTCCGGAACTATGGGACGAACGTTCTCGCTGGGGACATCGTCGACTATAATCGGGAGTATATCCGTCATGATTCCGACGCCATCGCCGGACTCGTCATGCAGCGGGTACTCCGCATCAAGAAGCCGCGCTCATTTCAAGAATTGGAACTGAAATAAAGATTGTTGGAAAGATAGAAAGGAGGGGGACTCGATGAGCTTTGCCTCAGATGTGAAGAAAGAATTGACACAACTCGAAGTGACCGACGCGGAAGCGAAAGCGGAACTGTCGGCACTCGTTCGGATGAACGGGGTCATCTCGCTCGCCCTTGGACGAGGTATGACCTTAGATGTCTCGACGGAGAACGCCTCGATCGCCCGGCGGATTTACTCGTTGATGAAACGCCTTTACGACCATCCGTTAGACTTGTTCGTACGGAAGAAAATGCGTTTGAAAAAGAACAACGTCTACATCGTCCGAGTGTCACAGCATGCGGAAACGATGCTTCGGGATCTTGAGATCCTCGGAGAGAATTACGAGATGATTCGGACACTGAACTCGGATATGACGGGGGACGAGAACTTAGCGCGCGCTTACTTGCGTGGCGCCTTCCTCGCAGGCGGGTCAATCAACCATCCGAAAACGTCCTCGTACCACCTCGAAATCTATAGCTTGTACGAAAACCATAACCAGGCACTACGTGATTTGGCGAACCGGTTTGAGTTGAATGCGAAGACGCTCGAACGGAAAAAAGGGCATATCCTGTATATGAAAGAAAGTGAAAAGATTTCGGACTTCCTCAAGTTGATCGGGGCGACCCGGGGTATGTTGGAGTTCGAAGACGCACGAATCATCAAAGATATGCGAAACTCCGTCAACCGTCTCGTCAACTGTGAGACGGCCAACTTGAACAAGACGGTCGGTGCGGCATTGCGCCAAGTCGAGAACATCAAGTTCTTGGAGCGGACGGTCGGACTCGACGTTTTACCGAAAAAATTGCGGGAAATCGCCGAACTGCGCGTCACGCATCAAGACGTCTCGTTACAAGAGCTCGGGGAGATGCTCGAGTCCGGTCCGATCTCGAAGTCAGGAATCAACCATAGACTTCGTAAAATTGACCAGATTGCCGAGCGCGTGCGCAGCGGCGATGAGATCGCATCCTCGTGATGCGGTTGCGCCAAAACCATTCTTCCTATATAATAAGCAATTGTGTATAGGTTTTATGAAAAGCGAGTAAAAGGAGCTTCATCATTATGTCGAATGAAAAGAAAAGATTATCGCTCACGATTGACGCTAAGCTCGACCAGGTCATCACAGAGCGTGCTAAAGAAATCGGAATTCCGAAAAGTGCACTCGTCACGTTCGCTACAAGCCTCTTCTTGAACCAGCTTCGTGCGGAAGAGTTGTTGAACGGGGACAAGAACGCAATCTACGAAGTCATTCGTAAGGACTACGAGTTGCTCACGAGCGTAAAGAATTTAGATAACTAAGTGAAAGGTTGACTCCGGTCAGCCTTTTTTAGTTGCATCTCTTTCAGAAATTTGGAATAGTGGTGATAATGAATTGGAACGGAGGTCGATCAAATGGGTCAAATCTTACTCATCCTACTGCTACAACTAATCTACGTTCCGGTGTTAACGCTCCGGACGATCATGCTCGTGAAAGGGAAGACCGTCATCGCCGGTCTATTCGGAACGTTAGAAACGCTCATCTATATTTTTGCGCTCGGCATCGTGTTCCAGGATCTGACGACGGTCGGTATGATCGTGTATGCGGTCGGCTTCGGGCTCGGAATCTTACTTGGCGGTTTCGTCGAACGAAAACTCGCTATCGGTTACAACATGATTCAAGTCCATACGAAAGAATATCCAGCGGAACTCATCCAACAGATGCGTGACAACGGATATGGAGTTACGCATTATCAAGGGCAAGGACGTGACGGGGTCCGTTACCGTCTTGACGTATTGGCAGCCCGTACCCGGATGAAAGAACTGCGTGAACTCGTCGAGAAGCATGAACCGAAAGCATTCCTCGTCGCATTTGACCCAATCGACTTCAAAGGCGGTTATATGATGAAAGGACTGCGTCGCCCGAAATGACGCACAAGACTCACGAAAGTGGGTCTTTTTTTGTTAGAGTAGGGATTTTATCTCGTGATAGGGAACTAGTGAAGAAAGGAGATGAGACCGTGAAACGAAATCGACGTGTGTGGATGATCTTACTGTTTGTACTTGTCGGGGCGGGAATCGTTTATTTCGCCATGACCTTATTTGGGGATGGAGAGGACAGTGTCAAGCCGCCGCTTCCAACGATTCGGGTTGGTTCGGTATCGGCAGAAGTGGAACAATCGACGTACTGTTGGGAGACCGGCAATCAAGCGACATGCGCCGATTACGGACTACCGGAAGCGGACGATCTTCAACTGATCACTGTCAAACCGGGAGACCGGATCGATGTCGTCTATCATGCAGAACCGATGACATCGAGTTTCAATCGAATCGAGGATGGAGAACTCGTCTCTTCCGAACTCGTCGTTCCGGATGAGCCGGGCATCTATCTCTATGAAGTCGGCGGAGAGTGGTCGCGAGGAGATAGCCGATACGTCTTCGGTGTCCGGGTCCCTGAAAACTAATGATTGACCTGCCTCTAAGGGGCGACTGTACAGTGAACGTAGGAGGTGGGGAAACAGTGATTCCAATCGGAAGAGTCGCCCATGTGACCGGATTGTCGGTCAAGGCGATCAAATTTTATGAAGCGCGCGGATTGGTCCGCCCGACGCGGACCGAGAATCAGTATCGAATGTACGGGATGGAAGAGATTCGACGGTTAAGTGAAATCAAACGATTACGTCAAATTGGACTCCGTCTAGAACAAATTCAATCGGGTCTACCGGTTGATACATTACTAGAAACACGATTGGATGAAGTCCAGGCAGAAATCGAACGACTTCATCGAATCGAGAGGCAGATTCGATTGATGCAATCAGGAGGGAACGACATGAAGATTCGATATGAGATGTTGAATGAAGCCATTTCAGTCTATGGATATGGTGGTACGTTAGAGGAGATCCCGAACATGTGGGCCAAACTTCAACCAGAATTGACGACAGACGAGTCGTACGGGGTCTGTCTCCCGCAGGAGAACGGTTATGTCGCGGGGATGACGAAGCCGGTGTCGGGAGAAAGTGCGCGAAGTGTCGAACTGACGAAAGGGAACTATATCGTCGCGACGGTGCAGGGAGGCATCCCGATGATTCCGTCTACGTATGAGCAGCTAGTAAACGTTCCAGACGTGACGCTACGAGACGCGGTCGACTTCGAGCGCTATATTCACGGTCAAGGTGGAGCGGACGACATCATTGAGATTTGGATGCCCATCGAATAGAAAAAAGAACGCATCCATCGATGCGTTCTTTTTTTAGAGAAAATGATGGAGATGTAACGTATTTTTAGCTTGCTCCGGAGTGAGATGGAAGGCGTGCTCAGTAGTGCCCTCTAGTAAACTCTGTTCAATTGGCTCTAATTCATATGTGTAAATCCCGTCCTCGAAGTCGGGAGTTCCGATGATGTTGACAGGAATCGGTTGGTCCTGCGATTTCATCAGAATGGAGAACTGTAAAAAATCGTTCGGCGGTAAAAACAAGGTCGTATATAATTTGAACGACTTACGATCTTCCATTGACACTAGAGCAGGTGCTCGACCCAAATCGGACGTGAACGATTGGATGCGAGAAAAAATCATTTGAACGGGAATCAGCATCGTATGGCCCTCGAGTGAACTCACTTCCGTCGGAGGCAAATACGTTTGATCAAGGAGACGAATCATCTGCTCGCTCTCGACCGGTGGACTGAAGAGATAACCTTGAATCGTTTGGACACCATGGTCTCGCAACCAATTCAAATCACGGAAACATTCTACACCTTCGACGACGATATCCATGCCAAATTCTTTTGCGATATACATCAAGCTACGGACGATGGCTTGTGACTTCACATTTTGATGGATGCCGTGTGCGAAAATTCGGTCGATCTTCATGATTTGGATATTATAATCCTGTACGTACGCGAGTGAAGAATAACCGGTACCGAAGTCGTCAAATGACACGGTGATGCCGAATGCATTCAATGTCTCAAACACGGACTTCATTCGATCTCGGTTCTCCAATAGCGTCGATTCTGGAATTTCGATTTCTAAATAATGAGGTAGGATGTTGTGTCTCGTATAGGATTGTTGAAGTTGTTGCATGTAGTTATCTAGATAAAAATAGGAAGCCGGGATGTTTATTGAAATCGGGATGCATGTCGGTAGGTGATTCATAAATCGACAGACTTCCTCGATTAAAAAGTCCGTCAATTCCACAATCTGTTGGTTGTGCTCAATCAACGGAATAAATTCAGCAGGCGAGATAGGTCCCCAAGTCGGATGTGTCCAGCGCATCAGTGCCTCAGCGCCAACAATTTCACCGGTCCACGCATGGACTTTCGGTTGATAGACAACAAACAGCTCCCTATTTTTGATGGCGGTGCGTAAATCATTGATCAACGTATAGCGACGCAAGGATGGCAAGTCAACGCTCGATGAATAGAACGCCAGATTGGAATGTCCCTGTGTGTAAGCGTGATTCGTCACCTGAACGGTATGGGCAATCAGTTCGTTCGCTGTCATCCCGTCATGTGGGGAGCGACAGACACCGACGGAAACGTGTGGGAAGATTTCATACTCACTGATGCTGTAAGCGCGTTCGGACAAGGTGGTCAACTTTTCACCGAAACGCCGGACTCTCTCATCGGTCCAATAACTAGGAATCACGATGCAATATAAATCTTCATGAATGACAGCTAATAAGGCATCATCAGGAACGTAAGGTTGGAGCGTGCCAATCGTTACGGCATTCCATTCATCCGCTAATTCAAAGCCTAGTGTTTGTTTGACCTCCGCATAGTGATTGAAGGAAATTCCAATCATCGTGACGGATTGCGCCTCTTCTAATAGTTCTTCGATATGTGTCTTTAACGTATCTCGATTGGCAATTCCCGTAATCGGGTCCACTGTCCGTAATGTGGTGATTTCTTGCTCCTGTTCTTGCAGTCGCGTAATATTTTTCAAATAGGAACGGTAACCGGTTACATTTTTATTCTGATTCCAGATAGGTTCACGCTTTTCTTCCACCCACTTCAATTCATCCTTTACATAAACGCGATATATGTAAGTAGCGGATTCTCCTTGTAACGTCTCATGACGTGATGAGGTTAGTCGTTCCAAATCTTCTGGATGAAGAAACTGCTTCCAAAATTCGAGCGTGATATCAGAAGGCTCAATCTCAAATCCAATCATACGGAATAGGCCAGGAGAAACGTGTTGGAACGTATCGCTCTGAAAATCAAACTCCATCATCCCGGCTTCGATAAACTGATTGAATTTCTCAATCTTCTCATTGTCAGTTTGGTAGACCGATTGATCCATCACCGCGCATGTAAGTAGTTTTCGATCCATAGATAAATGGCTACGTACGACATAATGGTGGTATTGCGATTCTTCTAAATGAAAGATTCGAACAACAGACTCCCGCATCTCAATCTCAGGGTCGATCATCAACTCACCAAGAATCTTTAAATACACATTTAAATCATCTGGATGGAGTAACTGTTTGAAGAGTAGCGGTGTATGTGTATCCGATGAAATAGTGCTAAGTCCGAACATATCTTTCAATGATCCAAATGTCTCGAAATAGTGAGTCTCTAAATTGAACTCAAAGAGGGCGAGACCGTGAATGTCGCCGAAAACTTGACGATAAGCATCAAAGCGCATGCGTTCTTGTGCGAGCTCATTTTCATATGTTCGCTCCATCACCGAGAACACCAAGGTAATCTCAGGGTGAACAGAAATAGGGACGGGCATCAATTGAAATAGACGATTCGACGGTTGAAGACGAACTTGAATCCCATCGTGTAACGAAGTCATGGATTCCGCAAAAGGGTCCAATTCGTTTGACAGTATTTCAACAAATTCTTCGATGGATTCTGAAAGCAACTTTTCGAACGAAGAGTTGACGAACCAAATTTCATCATCTTTAGTAAGAGCACATATGGCTTCAGGTGAATGCATCCAATATTCCGGTAATGAAGCATGATTATCCGAATCATCAAACGGAATAATTGAACTGAAATGTAATAATTTTTTCAAAATAAACCTCCCGATTTGGTCTACATTATCTATATATTCCTATTTATTATAGGTCTCTTGTTCAGAAAATAGGGTCAATATCTTTTTAACTTGCAGGTTTCAGAAGTCAATAAAAAAGACACACATCCAATTAGGATTGTGTGTCTTTCGGAAAATTAACGTGTCATGACTTTGTCGATGAGACCGTAGTCTTTCGCTTGGTCAGCTGCCATGAAGTAGTCACGCTCTGTATCGCGCTCGATGACTTCAAGTGGCTGTCCAGTGTTTTCTGCCATGATTTGGTTCAACTTCTCGCGCATCTTGATGATGCGTTCTGCGTGAATCTTGATGTCTGACGCTTGGCCTTGTGTGCCGCCGAGCGGTTGGTGAATCATGATTTCTGCGTTCGGTAATGCGAAGCGTTTCCCTTTTTCACCGGCTTGGAGCAAGAAGGCACCCATCGATGCAGCCATTCCGATACAAATCGTCGACACGTTCGGCTTGATGAAGTTCATCGTGTCATAGATCGCCATACCCGCTGTGATCGAACCACCTGGGCTGTTGATGTAGAGTGAGATGTCCTTTTCTGGGTCCTCAGCCGCAAGGAAGAGGAGCTGTGCGACGATTGAGTTCGCGACGTTGTCGTCAATCGCACTTCCGAGAAGGATGATGCGGTCTTTAAGCAAGCGTGAGTAGATGTCATACGCGCGCTCCCCACGGCCTGTCTGTTCGATAACTGTTGGAATTAACATTGAATCTGCCTCCTTTATGTAGGTTGTAATTTCATCATACCTGTATAGTCAATGATGGTCAAACGATAGTCATCGTTTTTCACCTATTCCACGATTTTCTTATCGTAAAACGAAAAAGAGGCCAGGCAATCTGCCTGACCTCTACATCTGATACACCCGGAGAGATTCGAACTCCCGACACCTGGCACCGGAAACCAGTGCTCTATCCCCTGAGCTACGGGTGCATATCTGTGACACGAATTTATTATACATTTGTTTTATTGAAAAAGCAATCCTGTTCACATAGCTTTTTTGAGCGCGACGGAAGCGGGTTCGATACAATAGAAAAGAGGGGGGAGAACGATGCAACGGCAGGAGCAAAAACAAATCCAGCAACAACAGATGACGCAAGACCTCGTGCAGCGGTTACCGGTCCTTGAGGCGGACCGTCTTGCGCTCGCATTCCGGCTTGCGCGTCTTGCACGACATAACACGAACATTCAAATCGGGAGCGGGAGCATCGATTGGATTGCAGATGCGGCGAGCTCGTTTGAGGAGAAGCTGTTTACACAGATTCATGAGGGTAGCGGCAGTGAGGATGAGAAAGTGTTGCGACGACAACTCGTCCTCTTGCTCGACCATCGGGGATTATTGCCGGATGCGAACGAGGTGTTGGCGACACGACTCGGTGTCGACGTCACTCGAATCGAACAGGCGAGGCAGGCGCTTTTATTTCTTGAACCGACGGGGATCGGGGCGAGAACAGAACGGGAGTGTCAATATCGACATGCGATCGAACATGAGGACCCTCGCATCGTCGATGTATTCGAAGCGATTGAGAGTGGGGTGAGTCCTCAACAGATGACGACTGCTCTTGCTATTTCAGAGGAGGAATTGGCAAGACTCGAACGAATCGTCGCGACACTTCCGAAACGTCCTCTATTATATGAAGAAACGGGTCACGTGTTTCCGGAAGTCGAGGTACGCTATGAAGAGGGGACACTCGTCACGACGTGGCTTAGTCCGGAACTCGACGAGACGCGTGTCGGGAATGACCGTGAGGCGAAATGGTGGATGACGTCCCTTTCGATGCGGAACGAAACGCTGCGTGAGATTTGGTCAATCATTGAAGCACGTCAGACCGAGTGGCTCAAAGGGGAACTTGTCCTTAATCCGTTGACCCGACGTACGGTCGCGCAGCTCATCGGAAAACATGAATCGACGGTCGGACGAGCCATCCAAGGGAAGTTCGCCAAGACCGAGAGTGGCATCATGGAATGGCGACACTTTTTTGTTCGGTCTACAAGTCGCGGGCATTCGCCATTTATGATTAAACGGGCACTCGCAGAACTGATTCAACGAGAGAAGGCACCACAAAGTGATCAGGCGCTTGCGAATGAATTGATTCGATACGGTTATCAAGTGACCCGGCGGACGGTGACGAACTATCGGGAAGAGCTTGGATTCGGTAATTCGCGCGAGCGCGAGCGACAGGTATGGAAGGGATGACGAAAATGAAACTTACTTTATATAAACGTGACAATTGCTCACTATGTGACGAGGCGGTCGTCATGCTCGAATGGTTACAGGAAGATTACCCGATTGAACTCGAACAGATCGACATCACCGGGGATGAGGTGCTCGAGGCAAAGTACCTCTTTGAAATCCCCGTTCTCATACATGAAGGTGTAGTCATCAGTCAAGGGCGATATGATGACAACAAAGTTGAAGATTTTGTTAAGTATACGCTTACATCGAAAAAAAACGTTTGAAGGGGTTGCCAGACGGAAAAGTGATTGATAAGATGAACTCGTAGCGGTGGGACGCAAATAAAAAAGTGGGACAAAAGTTGTCCACACTGAAAGTCGAGGGGGTATGAGCATGATCCAGCAACTGATTCACGTTCAGAAGCAAATTGTCCCTGACCTGCTCGATACGCTCCGACATCGTTACGATATCTTACATTATGTCCGTTTGATGCAGCCGATTGGCCGCAGGACACTCGCAACGAGCTTGGGACTGACCGAACGGGTACTCAGACGAGAAGTCGACTTTTTGAAAGATCAAGGTCTTCTTTACGTCGCTACTCAAGGAATTTCCCTCAGTGAGACGGGACGAAACGTCTTACGAGACTTGCACGAGATCATGGGAGAACTTCTTGGGATCTCAGAAGTGGCAAGAGAGCTCGAAGAGAAATTAGGGGTTCGCCAAGTCGTCATCGTACCGGGTGACTCGGATGAGACATTCTGGGTCCAACGCGATATCGGACGGGCGGCGGTCACGCAACTAAAAGCGCGGCTCGCACCGGATGATAATGTGATTGCGGTAACGGGAGGAACGACGATGGCATCGGTCGCGGCGATGATGTCGCCCGATAAAAAAGAACGCCCGATGCATTTCGTGCCCGCACGCGGAGGTCTCGGCGAAACGCTTGAACTTCAGGCGAACACCGTCTGTTCACGCATGGCGGACCGGGCCCACGCAGACTATCATCTTCTACATATTCCGGATGAAGTATCACAAGAAACGTTCGACCGGATGGTGGAGGAACCTAGCATCAAAAATGTGTTGGAAATGATTAGAGCGGCGCAAATTGTGGTACATGGAATTGGTGAGGCAGAAACGATGGCAAAGCGCCGTCACGCATCACCGGAGCATTTGCGGATGATTGAACGGCATGACGCCGTCGCCGAGGCATTCGGATATTATTTCAATGCTGAAGGTGAGATCGTCCATCGCGTCAAGACGGTTGGAATCCAACTCGAAGAGCTGGATGACATGGATGCCGTCATCGCGGTTGCCGGAGGAAAATCGAAGGCACAGGCAATCGCCGCTTATGCGAAACACACGTCGAACATCATCCTCGTCACAGACGAAGGTGCGGCGAAAGAATTATTAACTTGTTATTAAAGAGTTGACCCCCCGTTGGCTCTTCAATAAATAGCTTCTACCCTAAGGAGGAAATTAACATGGCAGTAAAAGTTGGTATTAACGGATTTGGACGTATCGGTCGTTTGGCATTCCGCGAGATCATCAAAAACGAAGGAATCGAAGTTGTTGCAATCAACGACTTGACAGACACGAAGATGCTTGCGCACCTTCTCAAGTATGACACGACTCAAGGTCGTTTCGACGGAGAAGTTGAAGTACACGACGATCACTTCCTCGTAAACGGAGAGAAAGTTATCACGCTTGCTAACCGTAACCCTGAAGAACTTCCATGGGGAGACCTCGGTGTAGACATCGTTCTCGAATGTACTGGATTCTTCACTTCAAAAGAAAAAGCTGAGCTTCACTTGAAAGCTGGCGCGAAGAAAGTTGTTATCTCGGCTCCTGCTACAGGTGACATGAAAACTGTTGTTTACAACACAAACCACGACATCCTCGATGGTACTGAAACAGTTATCTCAGGTGCTTCTTGTACAACAAACTGCTTGGCGCCAATGGCTAAAGTACTTCAAGACCAGTTCGGAATCGTTGAAGGTCTCATGACGACAATCCACGCTTACACTGGCGACCAAAACACGCTTGACGCTCCACACCCGAAAGGTGACTTCCGTCGTGCGCGTGCAGCTGCAGCGAACATCGTTCCTAACACAACAGGTGCTGCGAAAGCAATCGGTCTCGTAATCCCTGAACTTCAAGGAAAACTTGACGGTGCTGCACAACGTGTACCAGTTGCTACAGGTTCACTCACTGAGCTCGTAACTGTACTTGACAAGCAAGTATCTGTTGACGAAGTAAACGCAGCAATGAAAGCAGCAGCGAACGAGTCATTCGGTTACACTGAAGACGAAATCGTTTCTTCTGACATCGTTGGAATCACATACGGTTCACTCTTCGACGCGACTCAAACGAAAGTCATGACAGTTGGCGACAAGCAACTCGTTAAAACAGTTTCTTGGTACGACAACGAAATGTCTTACACTGCACAATTGGTTCGCACAGTTAAGCACTTCGCTAACATCGCGAAGTAATTTCGTGAACTAAATAGAATCAAATAGGAGCGGAAACAAGAGATTGTTCTCCGCTCTATTTATGAAATGACACGCACGACATATGGAGGCGAAAGTTATGAACAAACAGTCTATTCGTGACATCGATGTAAAAGGGAAACGCGTCTTTTGCCGCGTTGACTTCAACGTTCCACTCAAAGATGGCGTCATCCAAGACGAAACTCGGATCCAAGCCGCACTTCCAACGATCAAGCACTTGCTTGACGGTGGTGCGAAACTCGTCCTTGCGAGCCACCTCGGCCGTCCAAAAGGCGAGAAGAACCCTGAGTTCTCACTTGCTCCAGTAGCGAAGCGTCTCGCTGAACTCCTCGGAAAAGATGTACCGCTCGTCGAAGAAGCATACGGTCCGGTCGCAGAAGAAGCGGTCGCTAACCTCTCTGAAGGCGATGTCGTCGTTTTAGAGAACGTTCGTTTCTACCCAGGTGAAACGAAAAACGACCCTGAACTTGCAAAAGGATTCGCAGCACTTGCTGACGTATACGTCAACGACGCGTTCGGCGCGGCTCACCGTGCACACGCTTCAACTGAAGGGATTGCGCACCACGTGGACACAGCCGTTGCTGGTCTCTTGATGGAAAAAGAACTTGAAGTTCTCGGTAAAGCTCTTTCAAACCCAGACCGTCCGTTCACGGCGATTATCGGCGGGTCGAAAGTAGCGGATAAGATTGGGGTCATCGACCACCTTCTTGACATCGTTGACACACTCATCATCGGTGGCGGACTCTCGTACACGTTCTCGAAAGCACTCGGACACGAAGTCGGAACGTCACTCCTTGAAGAGGATAAGCTTGACCTCGCTCGTCAATTCATGAAGAAAGCAGAAGACAAAGGCGTGAAATTCTTGATGCCTGTCGACTGCGTCATCACGAAAGAATTTGGCGAAGAAACGTATGTCGGCCCAGTCGATATCGACTCGATCCCAGCGGATCACATGGGTCTCGATATCGGACCGAAGACAGTCGAACTTTACGCGGACGCGATTCGCGAATCGAAACTTGTCGTATGGAACGGACCGATGGGCGTATTCGAACTCGATAAATACGCAAACGGAACGAAAGGTGTCGCTCAAGCACTTGCGGACAGCGATGCATACTCAATCATCGGTGGTGGCGACTCAGCCGCTGCGGCAGCCAAGTTTGGTCTTGCTGACAAGATGAGTCACATCTCAACTGGTGGCGGCGCGTCACTCGAATTCATGGAAGGCAAAAAACTTCCAGGTGTCGAGGCGTTGAACGACAAGTAATTTAGAGGAGGGTTATCGATGCGTAAACCGATTATTGCAGGTAACTGGAAAATGAACAAAACACTCTCGGAAGCTGTTGCTTTCGTTGAGGAAGTAAAAAACAACATCCCATCTACTGACAAAGTAGATGCAGCGATTGGTGCTCCAGCACTTTTCCTCGCACCAATGGTAGAAGCAGCTAAAGGGTCAAACTTGAAGCTCGGTGCACAAAACATGTACGACAAAGATAGCGGTGCCTACACTGGCGAAATCAGCCCAGTGATGGTCGCTGACCTCGGCGTGACTTACGTCATCCTCGGTCACTCAGAACGTCGCGAGTACTTCGGTGAGTCGGATGCGTTCATCAACAGCAAAACGAAAAAAGCGTTCGAACACGGTCTTACGCCAATCGTTTGTGTCGGTGAAACACTCGAGGAGCGCGAAGGCGACAAGTTCGAAGAAGTCATCAAAACACAAGTCGAAGGCGGTCTCGCTGACCTTTCTGCTGACCAAGTCAAACAACTCGTCATCGCGTATGAGCCAGTTTGGGCAATCGGTACAGGGAAATCAGCGGACGAAGCAGACGCACAAAGCTCTTGTAAATATGTTCGCGACGTGGTGAAAGGTCTTTACGGTGAAGACGTAGCGGCTGCAGTACGCATCCAGTACGGTGGATCTGTAAAACCAGAGAACATCAAAGAGTATATGGCACAGGAAGATATCGACGGCGCACTCGTCGGCGGTGCTTCACTTGAAGCCGCTTCGTTCCTCAAATTGTTGGAGGCGATTTAAATGGCTAGACCAGTCGCACTCATCATTTTAGATGGTTTCGGGATGCGTGACGAATCGTTCGGAAACGCAGTCATGGCTGCGAACAAACCGAACTTCGATCGCTACTGGGAGCAGTATCCACATACGCTCTTAAACGCAAAAGGCGAGTACGTCGGTCTTCCGGAAGGACAGATGGGGAACTCAGAAGTCGGTCACTTGAACATCGGTGCCGGCCGAGTCGTCTATCAGTCACTCTCACGCGTGAACAACGCAATCAAAGACCGTTCGTTATTCGACCGTCAGGCGATGAACCATTTGGCAGGTCATGTGAAGAAACATGATTCGAGCCTCCATATCATGGGTCTCGTATCAGATGGCGGGATTCACTCGCACATCAATCACATGTTTGCCATCGTTGAGTTCGCAAAACTCCACGGCATCGAAAAAGTGTACATTCACGCGTTCACGGACGGTCGTGACTGTGATCCGAAATCAGGAGCTGGTTTCCTCAAGGAAACAGAAGAAAAGCTTGCTGAACTCGGTGTCGGTCAAGTCGCTAGCGTGTCTGGTCGCTACTATGCCATGGACCGTGACAACCGTTGGGAGCGCGTCGAGAAAGTATACGACGTCCTCGTAAACGGTAAAGGCGAAGTTGGCACGGATCCAGTCGAAGTTCTCCAGAAGTCTTACGAGAACGATTTGACGGATGAGTTTGTGTTACCAACTGTCATCGAAAAAGATGGCAAGCCGGTCGCGACAATCCAGGACAACGATGCCATCATGTTCTTCAACTTCCGACCGGACCGGGCGATCCAACTCGCAAAAGTGTTCAAAGAGAAAACAGGCTTCAAAGGCTTCGAACTCTCAAGCAAACACCCAGAGAACATCTTGCTCGTCTCGATGACAAAGTTCTCGGATGAGGTCGACACGGATATCGTGTTCCCACCGGAAGATTTGAAAAACACACTCGGGGAAACACTCTCTGCGCAAGGATACAAACAACTCCGTGCCGCAGAAACAGAGAAATACCCACACGTCACGTTCTTCTTGAACGGACAAAAAGAACAACCATTTGAAGGTGAGGATCGTCTCCTTGTCCCTTCACCGAAAGTCGCGACGTACGACTTGCAACCAGAAATGAGCGCATATGAGCTCACGGACGGTTTGCTCGAGCGTATCGAGTCAGATGAGTATGATGCATACATCATCAACTTCGCAAACCCGGATATGGTTGGTCACTCAGGGAAGCTTGAGCCGACGAAGAAAGCAATCGAAGCGGTCGACGAATGCCTCGGTAAAGTAGTGGACGCATTACTTGCTAAAGGTGGCGCGGCCATCATCACAGCGGACCACGGGAACGCGGACATCGTCACGAACCCGGATGGCTCACCGATGACGGCGCACACGACGGAACCTGTTCCATGTATCGTCACAAAAGAGGGAGTCGAACTGAAACCAGTTCTCGACGGCGCACTTTGCGACCTCGCCCCAACGCTTCTTCACCTTCTCGGTGGAGAGCAACCAGCTGAAATGACTGGTTCGTCAATCGTTACAAAATAATACAACTATTTTTCAAACGAAAAGGAGCGATTTTTCATGTCAATGATTACAGAAATTTACGCACGCGAGATTTTAGATTCACGCGGTAACCCATCAGTAGAAGTAGAAGTCTTCACAGAAGACGGCGGTTTCGGCCGTGCCCTCGTCCCATCAGGCGCATCAACAGGTGAGCACGAAGCAGTTGAGCTTCGCGATGGCGACAAGTCACGTTACCTCGGTAAAGGTGTCTTGAAAGCAGTTGCGAACGTGAACGACACGATTGCACCAGAACTCATCGGCTACGATGTATTCGACCAAAACGCAATCGATGCGAAAATGATCGAACTCGACGGTACACCAAACAAAGCAAAACTTGGTGCAAACGCAATCCTCGGTGTATCGATGGCAGCAGCTCACGCAGCAGCAGATGAGCTCGGTCTCCCACTTTACACTTACCTCGGTGGATTCAACGCGAAGACACTTCCAACACCAATGATGAACATCATCAACGGTGGTTCGCACGCGGACAATAACGTGGACTTCCAAGAGTTCATGATCATGCCTGTTGGCGCGCCTACATTCCGTGAAGCGCTCCGTATGGGTGCTGAAGTATTCCACGCCCTCAAATCAGTTCTTTCTGGTATGGGTCTTAACACAGCTGTCGGTGACGAAGGTGGTTTCGCACCAAACTTGAAGTCTAACGAAGAAGCGATCACAGTTATCCTTGAAGCGATCGAAAAAGCTGGTTACAAACCAGGTGAAGACGTCTACCTCGCAATGGACGTTGCATCTTCTGAGTTCTACGATAAATCAACTGGTAAATACGAACTCGCTGGCGAAGGCAAGTCACTCACAACTGCTGAGCTTGTAGACTTCTACGCTGAGCTCGTTGACAAGTACCCAATCCTCTCAATCGAAGATGGTTGTGACGAAAACGACTGGGATGGCCACAAGCTTCTCACAGACAAAATCGGACACAAAGTTCAACTCGTTGGGGATGACCTCTTCGTAACGAACACATCTAAACTTGCTGAAGGTATCGAAAAAGGAATCGCAAACTCGATCCTCATCAAAGTTAACCAAATCGGTACGCTCACAGAAACATTCGACGCGATCGAAATGGCTAAAAAAGCTGGTTACACAGCAGTCGTCTCTCACCGTTCTGGTGAAACAGAAGACGCGACAATCGCAGATATCGCTGTTGCGACAAACGCTGGACAAATCAAAACTGGTTCACTTTCACGTACAGACCGTATCGCGAAATACAACCAACTTCTCCGCATCGAAGACATGCTCGGCGATGTAGCGAAATACGACGGTATCAAGTCGTTCTACAACCTTAAAAAATAATTGATTGATTGTTTCAGGCTCGCCAATCGGCGGGCCTGTTTTTTTTGTGTGGAATAACCGTTTAATCGACGGTGGGAAAACTGTGATCGGTCGTCAACCCGTCTTGCGGCACCGATGCTTTCTGCAGGCAATCCACGGAGCCTCCTCGCGCTTATGCGCTTGCGGGGTCTCCGCGAGATTGCTTTCCTGCAAGAGTCACGGTGCCGCTTCGACGGCTACGATCGCTATTTGTCGGAACTTTTCGTCGTCGACACCCTGTGTTGCTGTATACTGAACGTGACTGATAAAGGGTAGGGGGAGATTGGATGGATCAATCGAATGAACAAGAAAAAAGGTTGAGCGGTGGGAACGTGTCAACTGTCTATAAAAAGGGGAATTACGTCTATCGCACTCAAAAGGAAGGCAGCGAGCGTATTCATCGATGGTTACGTCACTTGGAGGCAAAGCAACTTTCCGGAGTGCCGCGTTTTATTGGAATCGATGATCGAGGAAGAGAAGTGTTAACTTACTTGGAAGGAGAAACCGCAGACTATCCCTTGAAGTCCTACATGTGGTCCGATGAGGCGATTCAGGATGTTGCACGACTAATGAGACGTATACATGATGCATCGACAGATTTTGAGTGGTCGTCAGATTGGTCACCGATTGACAACACGCCTCAACCGCTAGAGGTCATCTGTCATAACGACTTCGCTGTCTACAATACAATTTTCCATGAAGGAAAAGTGGCAGGAATCATCGACTTTGATTTGGCTGCGCCAGGTCCGAGAGCTTGGGATATCGTCTATGCCCTTTATACGTTCGTTCCGCTCAGTCGTCGCCATCAAGCTGAAACAGGGGAAGTCATCTATTATGATGCCGATCGAGACGATGCGATCTATAACAAGCGGGTATCGTTGTTTCTCGAAGCCTATGGTTGGGAGCAAGCGGAGGTCGACTTGTTCGATATGTTACAACAACGGATTGAAGCGCTCTGTCTCTTGATGAAACGAAAAGCTACGGAAGGAGACGTCGCCTTCCAAAAGATGATTGACGAAGGGCATTACGATCATTACCAAGAGGAACTTCGGTTTATTCGAACGCATGGACAGAAGTGGTTCTGAAACAATCTGAAGCGGGAATATAGAAAGTGAAGCATGAATGGGGAGGCGATTTTCGTGATGATGCTCGGATTTCTTTTCTTGGTATTGCTCATTGGATTCGGCATTTGGTACTATCTCAAATCGCACCGGAATGATGATTGGTCATGACAACATTGTCATGACCTCTCTTTTGTGTCAGTTTGCACAAAATTTGGGTATACTCTCTACATAACGAGTAAAGGAGCCCATGCTTATGACACGAGTACGTAAAGCCATCATCCCAGCCGCCGGTCTCGGCACCCGCTTCCTTCCTGCCACGAAAGCCATGCCAAAAGAAATGTTGCCGATTGTCAACAAGCCGACGATCCAGTTCATCGTCGAGGAAGCCGTCGCTTCAGGCATCGAGGACATCATCATCGTCACGGGGAAGAACAAACGGGCGATTGAAGACCATTTCGACCGTGCGCTCGAACTGGAACAGAACCTCGAATCGAAAGGGAAGACGCGCTTGCTCGAATCGGTCCGACATTCCTCGAATTTGGCGAACATTCACTACATACGCCAACAGGAGCCAAAAGGTCTCGGTCATGCGATTTGGTGCGCTCGGAAGTTTATCGGAGACGAGCCATTCGCCGTCTTGCTCGGGGACGATATCATCGAATCCGATGTGCCGGCGACGAAGCAGTTGATCGACCAATATGAGGCCCACGATCGTTCGATCATCGGGGTGCAGCGTGTCCCGTATGAAATGACGAACCGATATGGTATAATTGACCCACTTGCCGTCGAAGGGAAGCTCATCCCGGTGCGGACGTTCGTGGAGAAACCGCCCATCGATGAGGCCCCGTCGAACTTCGCCATCCTCGGTCGCTATATCTTGAAACCGGACGTCTTTGAGGCGTTGGCGGGACAAGAGGCGGGAGCCGGGGGCGAGATTCAATTGACGGATGCGATCGCACGCTTGAATGAGGCGCAGACGGTCTTCGCCTACGAATTTGACGGTCGACGTTACGACGTCGGAGAGCCGATCGGGTTCGTCGAGACGACGATTTGCCACGCGCTCAGCGATCCTGATTTAAAAGATGACGTCCATGCCCTATTGAAACGGCTTTTGGACGAACTTGATCAACAGTAAGGTGTGTTATTTTTGAAAACAATGCTTATGGTGTGTCAAAACTATTATCCGGAGATCGGCAGTGCCGGCAACCGGATGCAAAACATTACGCATTTGATGAAGCAGCGCGGGTATGAAGTCGAGGTCATCACGGCCGCCCCTTCGTATCCGAGCTTTGATATGTATCAGGACGACCGCTTCTGGAACGACCGGGAGTTAAACGACCAACCGTTCATCAAGCGACTCATCACGAAGAAACGGAAACATACGTCTAACATGGTCAGTCGTCTTTTCCTATTCCTCGAACAGATGGTCAAAGGGATCCGGGAAGTCCGTAAGCTCGAATTGAAGCCAGACGTCGTCTTTGCGACGACCCCTTCTTTTTTTATGGCGTTTGTCGGTGCTTATGCGAAACGAAAGTATCGTGTCCCGTTCATCTTGGACGTCCGTGACCTTTGGCCAGAATCGGTGAAAGGTGTCGGCGTCTTCAAGTACGATTGGGTGCTCACGCCGGCTTTTTGGATGGAGAAACGACTGTATCGTGTCGCCGATGAAGTCATCATCAACTCGGAAGGGTTCCGCAGCTATCTTCGTCAGCGAGGTGTGCCGAACGAGAAGATTCACTACATGCCGAACTCGATCCGGGAAGCGGAGCGAACGCTCGAGCGGACGATCCCACCGGACGACCGGATGGAGATCTTATACGCCGGGAACATGGGTCTTGCCCAGGATGTGTCGTTGTTACTCGAACTTGCCGAACGATTCCGAGACGAACCACGGATTCATTTCAAATTGATCGGCTACGGTTATCGGAAAGAAGAGTTGAAGCAGACGATCAAAGATCGTGGCTTCCAAAACTTCTTGTTCCTCGAGGCGATGCCACGGACAGAGGCGTTCCAGGCGATTAAAAATGCGGACGTCGCATTCGTCAGTCTAATCGAGCAAGAAGTGTTCGATACGGTCATCCCTGGGAAACTCATCGACTATATGGCAGTCGGCAAACCGATTGTCGCAGCAGTGTCAGGCCATGCGGCGAGTGTCATTGAAGCGGCGGAAGTCGGCTACGTGTCACGAAAGCGTGACATCGATGAGATCGAGCGAATCCTACGGAAACTCCTCGACCGACCGGACTTACGGGAGGCACTCGGGGCGAACGGGATTCGTTACGTCAAAGAGAATTTATGTTGGGAAGAGAATATCGACGTGTTAGATCAAGTCGTACAACAGTTAGTGATGGAGGAAACACGATGAAGTCAGTATGTATGTTTGTATGGAACCATTTTACGAATGATGCGCGCGTCCTTCGTGAGTGCTCGGCACTCGCCGAGGCAGGTTATGAAGTCGATTTGATCGCGCTTCAAGATCCGAAAAATAAAGAGCTTCCAAAAGAAGAGATGCGTCCGGAAGGCTTCCGCGTCATCCGCGTGAAGCGTCAACCACCCATCTTGATCAATGCAATGAAAATGGCTAGTAAACTAAAAAAATGGATTTTTGAAAAACCCCAACGTAAAGTGGGAGCAGGACTCGTCGGTGCCGGGTTGTTCTTACTCGCGCCGTTCACGATGCTCGCGCTCGGAGCGGCCGTCGGGACGGTCTTGTTGCCGCAAGTGCGTAAGCAAATCGTCAACGCGAGTGCGATGCTCGAGATGGTGTTCGCTTCGACGAAAAAATCGTATGACTTTTACCATGCGAACGATTTGAACACGCTCCCGCAGGCACTCCTCGCTGGAAAAGTGTTCAACAAAGGTCGGATCGTCTACGACTCGCACGAGGTACAGACGGACCGTACGGGTTACGGCTATATTCAAAGTAACCTCGAGGGCTGGCTCTTGCCGTTCGTCGATACGATGATGGTCGAGAACCATACGCGTGCAGCACACAACGAAGAGTTGTACGGATTCTATCCGTACGTGCTCCACAACTATCCGTTCTACCGTCCGCTCGACTTCTCGCTCCGTAAGGACTTGCATGCACTCCTCGATTTGCCGAAAGACGAGAAGATCCTCTTGTATCAAGGGGGCATTCAAGCGGGACGCGGTCTCGAACAGCTCGTGCTCGCGGCGAAAGACTTCAAAGAAGGCACGCTCGTCATGATAGGGGACGGGAAGCTTAAACCGACGATTCAACAGTTAATCGAGACGGAAGGGGTCGGCGACCGCGTCAAGATGATTGACAAAGTACCGGTCGAAGCGTTACCTTACTATACGATGAACGCCTACTTAGGCTTCCAAGTATTGAACAACGTTTGCTTCAACCACTACTCGGCCTCATCGAATAAATTGTTCGAGTATTTGATGGCCGAAGTACCGGTCGTCTCATGTGACTTCCCTGAAATCGAACGGGTCGTTGCGGGGAACGATGTCGGGGTGCTCGTCGATTCGCACGATCCACAAACGATCGCGGACGGCGTCAACCGGATGATTGAAGACCAAGCACTCTATGCGCGTGTCAAAGAGAACACGAAGACCGCGCGTGAGAAATATAACTGGGATTTGGAAAAAGAGGCACTCTTGAACGTCTACGCGAACGCCGCGGAGCGCAAGTTGCCGATTATGAGAGACGGTGCGCCAAAGCCAGTACAATCTTAAGACTGCGGCTTTTGCCGCGGTCTTTTTTCTATGGAGGGAGGACATTTATGAAACGTCAACAACAACATCTATTGCGCCAACAAGTATGGCGCAAGCTACAAACCATCTCGGTGAAGGACATCGCCTGGATTATCGCAGGCTCCTTCATTCTTTCGTTCGGGGTCAACTACTTCACCGTACCGAACGACTTCTCGGAAGGTGGCCTGCTCGGGGTCACGATCATCCTGTACTACGTATTCGGCTGGGACCTCGGGCTCACGTCGATCATCGGGAACGGGATTCTCTTTATCGTCGGCTATAGGCTGCTCGACCGTCGGACAATGGTCTATTCGGTCATCGCCGTCATCGCGACGTCATTCTTCCTCAGTCTGACACATGACTGGGGCAGCCCTGCCGAGGACAAACTGCTTGCGGCCGTCTATGCCGGAATCATGATCGGGGTCGGGATCGGCATGGTGCTCCGTGTCGGCGGGACGACCGGCGGGGGCGTCATCATCGCCCGTCTCATGGAGCGCTATCTCCACTTGAGTGTCGCCGTCTCGATGTTCATCATCGATGCGATCGTCGTCGCGACATCTGGCTTCTTCTTAGGGGAACAAGTCGTCCTCTATACGCTCATCGCCATCATTATCGGCTCATGGGTCATCGACCTCGTCGCGGAAGGTCTCAACATCCGCAAAGCCGTCACGATCATCAGCGACAAGCAAGAAGAGCTCGCTGTCGTCTTGACGGAGACGCTCGGACGCTCAGCGACGATCATCCATGGACATGGCTACTACACGAAGCAGGATAAGAACATGTTGTATATGATTGTCGACAAACGTCAGATCGCGCCACTCAAAAAAATCGTCCAAGTAACGGACGACCGCGCCTTCGTCGTCATCCACCAGGTGAAGGAAGTCATCGGCGAAGGGTTCAGCTACCCGTCCCGATAATTTGAATGCTGGTGTTTTATTGATAACTTCTATATAATAAAAGGCGTGTAAATAGAAGGAGGAACTGACTACTATGCAAACGATCGCTACAATCAGCCTACTTGTCGTGGCTGTCTTATTGATTGTCGTCGTACTGCTCATGTCAGGTCGGTCGCAAGGTCTTGGAGCGATTGCAGGTGGCGCGGAGCAGTTGTTCGGACGCCAGAAAGCACGCGGCTTCGATGCTGTTTTGAACCGAACTGCAGCTGTACTAGGCACTTTGTTTTTCATTTTAGGATTACTAGTCGCATCATTATGATGATAAGGCTGATCGTTCTCGATTTTCACGTGAGGCGGTCAGCTTTTGTTTTTTCGATTTATTTTTTGGGAATAATGTAGATACGAGGAGATGACAGATAAAATGAAAGTGACAGCACCAAAACCGTTCTTCTTCGAGGGCGGAAAACGTGCCGTGTTGATGTTACATGGCTTCACTGGATCGAGCGCGGATGTCCGCATGCTCGGTCGCTTCCTTCAAAAAGAAGGATACACATGTATGGGACCGATCTATCGTGGTCATGCCGTCCCACCGGAAGAATTACTCCAATATGGACCGAAAGACTGGTGGGATGACGTCTTGGACGCTTACCAGACGCTCGTCGACAAAGGTCATGAGGAGATTGTCGTCTGCGGACTCTCGTTAGGTGGCGTGATGTCGCTCCGTCTCGCCGAGGAGAAAGACGTCAAGGCGGTCATCCCGATGTGCGCACCGACGGGAATCGATGCCGAGGACCGCTTGTATAAAGGAGTCCAGGCATATGCCCGAGAATATAAGGGTAGAGAAGAAAAGTCGCCGGAACAGATCGAGCAGGAGATGGCAGAGTTCAAACCGATGCCAACATTGAAAGACCTCCGTGCCTTCGTCCGCGACACGGCGTCGAAGCTCGAGGACATCTTCGTCCCGACACTCGTCGTCCAAGGCGCCAAAGACAACATGATCGACCCGGAATCGGCGAATCAAATTTACGAGGCGGTCAACACGTTCCAAAAAGAGTTGCTCATCTATGAGAACTCGGGACACGTGATCACACTTGACAAAGAAAAAGAGAAACTGCACCAGGACGTGCTCGATTTTCTCGAAACGTTAGACTGGTCAGTCTAAGAAGGAGGTGTCACGTTGAATTTACGTGACCAATTATTAGAGATTCTACAGGCGAGCGAGAAACCGCTCTCTGTCGATCAACTGACCGAGCGATTACAGCTCGCGTCGACGGATGACTTTAAAGAGCTCATTCGCACATTGAATGCCCTCGAGGAAGAGGGCGCCATCGGCCGGACGCGGACGAACCGTTACGGGACGCTCGCCACGCTCGGACAAGTCGCGGGGATCATCTCGATTCATCAGCGCGGCTTCGGCTTCTTGTCGGTCGAAGGGGAAGCGGAAGATGTGTTCTTGCCGCCCGACCAACTGAAGGACGTCTACCATGGCGATACAATCCTCGTCAAAAAACGCGAGGACAACCGTGGCAAGACGGAAGGGATTTTATTGAAAGTACTGAAGCGCGGACTCTCCGAATTCGTCGGGACGTATACGCTCCCGAGCGGTCGACTCGACCAGTTCGCCTTCATCGAGCCGGATGACAAACGCATCAATTTCTGGCCGGTCGTCAACCCGGACAAGTCACTCGGTGCCGTCGACGGACATAAAGTCGTCGTGCGCATCACGAAGTATCCGGACGGACGCTTCGCCGGTGCCTGTGACGTCGTCCGCATCATCGGGCATAAGAACGACCCTGGCGTCGACATCTTGTCGATCGTCTATAAGCACGGTATCCCGACGGAGTTCCCGGAGGACGTGATCGCTCAGGCGAACGCGGTACCGGACGAAGCGGATGAGAAAGACTTCATCGGACGCGTCGACCTTCGTGACGAGACGATCTTCACGATTGACGGCGAAGATGCGAAAGACTTGGACGATGCCGTCCACGTCAAAAAACTCGATAACGGCAACTACGAGCTCGGTGTCCATATCGCCGACGTCTCACATTACGTGAAAGAGGGCTCACCACTAGACGTCGAGGCGTTCGAACGTGGGACGAGTGTGTATCTCGTCGACCGTGTCATTCCGATGCTGCCGCATCGACTCTCGAACGGGATCTGTTCCCTCAACCCGCACGTCAACCGCTTGACGCTCAGCTGCGTCATGGAGATCTCCCCACAAAACGGGAAGGTCGTTCGCCATGATCTGTTCCCGAGTGTCATCAAGACGACGGAGCGGATGACGTATACGAACGTCCGTGAGATCATCGAACGTGATGACGAAGAGACATTGAAAAAGTACGAACCGTTCATCGGTGAGTTCGACCTCATGGCCGAGCTTGCGGAAGTCCTTCGGAAACGCCGTAACTCGCGCGGTGCCATCAACTTCGATTTCGCCGAGGCGAAGGTCGTCGTCAACGAGGAAGGGAAGCCAGCGGATATCGTGCTTCGTCCACGTTCGGTCGCCGAGAAGTTGATCGAGGAGTTCATGCTCGCAGCCAACGAGACGGTTGCGGAACACTTCCACAAGATGGACGTGCCGTTCATCTATCGTGTCCACGACAATCCGAAACCGGACAAGCTCGACTTCTTCTTCGACTTTGTCGCAAACTTTGGCGTTCACATCGAACGCATCAAAGGGCAGACGGTCGAACCGAAGACGCTTCAAAAGATTTTGAAGGCGATCGACGGGGAACCGGAAGAGCCGGTCATCAGCACGATCATGCTTCGTTCGATGCAACAGGCGAAATATGACGACGTCTCGCTCGGTCACTTCGGACTCGCGACAGACTTCTATACGCACTTCACGTCACCGATTCGTCGATATCCGGACTTGATCGTCCACCGTCTCATGCGCACGTACGTCTTCAACAACGATTTGTCGGAGAAGACGATCGCGAAGTACGAGGACCGTCTCGGGGCGATCGCCGAACAGGCATCGAAACGGGAACGTCGCTCGGTCGACGCAGAGCGCGAGACACAGGCGCTCAAGAAAGCCGAATACATGGAAGCCCATCTCGGTGAAGAGTTCGATGGTGTCGTCGCCGGCGTCACGAACTTCGGGATGTTCATCGAACTTCCGAATACGATCGAAGGGCTTGTCCGTCTCCAGTCGATGGATGACTACTACCACTTTGACGAATCACAGCTCATGTTGCTCGGCGAGCGGACGAAACGTCAATTCCGCATCGGGGACGCCGTCCGTGTCAAAGTCGATGCCGTCAACTTAGACGAGCGGACGATCGACTTCACGGTCGTTGGAATGCCGAAACGGGAACAGTCAAGCCGTCGCCAACCGACAACGATCAAAGCGAAAGGCGGTCGTCCGAAGAAGGACGAGAAAGACCGTCGTGGCGGTCGCGGTCGGGACGACAAGAAGAAGCGCGGCAAACCAGGAAGACCTGGCAAGCCGGGCAAACCAGGTGAGAAACCGAAACGAGACGGGGAGAAGTCTTCCCAAGGCCGTTCGGCACTCGACCTGAAGAAGAAAGACAAGCACAAACGAAAAGGCGACGCCAAACGAGGTGCGAAGAAACGTCGCTGACGGGGAAGGGCTTATCCCTTCCTCCGTATCTTGTAGATAAAGGACTGAATGTGTATGGCCAAGAATAAAGATTCGAACGCACTCGCCCAAAACCGCAAGGCGTTCTTCGATTACGCGATCGAAGATACGATTGAGGCGGGCATGGTGCTCACAGGGACGGAAATCAAATCGGTCCGTCAATCGAAGATCAACATCGCGGATGCGTACGTCCGGTTCGACGGGGGCGAGGCGACGCTTCACAACTGTCATATCAGCCCGTTCGAACAGGGGAACCGCTTCAACCATGACCCACTCCGCGTCCGGAAGCTATTGTTGCATAAGAAGCAAATCAATCAGCTCATCGGGGCTTCAGGGCGTGACGGCTACACGATTATCCCGCTCAAGGTGTACATCAAGAACGGGTTCGCCAAGTGCCTGCTCGGCGTCGGAAAAGGGAAGAAGAAGTACGACAAACGTGAGGACTTGAAGAAGAAAGACGCGAAGCGTGACGTCGACCGTGCGATGCGCGATCGGCAAAAATACTGACAACGGATCCTAATTGTGGTATATTAAATAGAGTACCAATTACCACCTCGGGGACGTTATGGATTCGACGGGGGTAGGTCGGTCGTATGTGGCGTGTCGAGGGGTCGGCCTCGTTAAAACGCAAACGCCTATAACTGGCAAAACTAACACACAACTCGCAGCAGCCTAAGTGCCCTGCGGATCCTGACATCCATCGCTTGTGTGGATGACTTTCAGGGTCTCAAACTAAGCAAGCTACGCTTCAACCTCGCCGTCTGAGGGCGCGAAGAAGAGATGAAACAGACTGGATGCGACAACGCCTGTTTATCGGCAGTGTCACATCGAGATTCAATAGATAAACTACACACGTAGAAGCATACGTTACGATGCCTTCGGACGCGGGTTCGACTCCCGCCGTCTCCATTTTGAAGCAGTCTGTAACGACTGCGATCAATGATTTTCATGAAGACCTTCTAATTTCATTGAGATTAGAGGGTCTTTGCTTTTGATTGAAGCCATGAAGAAAGGAAGGTGAAGCGCATGGGAAAATATCAATTAGATAAGAGAAGCAAAGTAGCTGCGGCGAAGTACCAAGACGGCAAAAAGCCGACTGTCTCGAACAAGAAAGAACGATTGAACCAGCTTCGTGAAGCGTATTTGCAGAAGCAAAAGAATAGGCAACAATCTGGTGAATAATTAGATAGCTGAACTGACTTGAAATTGTTCTTTTATAAGAACTGAATTGAAAGAAGAGGGCTATCCATGCGTGTGTTTTGCATGGATAGCCCTCTTCTTGTTTAAACAATTTACTAATCCTAGATATTGAAAAACCTGTTTATCGATAGTATTTGAGGTTTAATATGTAACCTACAAATGTAGAACCCTGTAATTCAATTATTTTTGAGAGCGGGGATGATTCTGGCTGTCTATATTTATAAAATATTTGCTAAACTAATTATTTTGATTTTTAATTAAATGAAATGTTGAAGAATAATTTTCTTATCCTTTAATTTCTTATAGAGGCACTACAAAAAAGGTGGAAAATGTGTATACTTTTTCAATTCTTTTATGGATGATGTATGTAAGGATAATTTATTGGAAGTAAATTTAAATTTGAGGAGGGATTTAGTGGGAATTCAAACAGTAAAATATGAAAATGTACGTAGTATAAAAAATTGCTATCTTACATTTTCAGAGCTAAATATTTTATTAGGGAGAAATGGGTCTGGAAAAACTAATTTGCAAAAATATTTGAATTACTTTTTTGAAAATCTTACAACAAACACTATTTTGACTGATATTTTTGATAAAGAGAACCCTTATAACGATTATGCAAAGATATCTGTTCAATATGATTTAAGTAATTTTATTCACTCGAGCGATTTAGAGCATGAAATTTTCAAGAAAATTTCATGTGAATTAGATGAAGGGAAGACTATTACACTCACTCTTACTCAGTTTAAAAACAACGAAATAATATGGAGTCATTCATATGAGATAAGAAAAATTATTAAATATTTATTTCCTATTTATTTTATAGATGTTAGAAATATAGATTTATTGGATTGGGAGAATATTTGGGATTTAATTGGTGATCTAGGGCAAAAACGAAGTTTACATGAAGATACAATCTCTTTCGAACTAAATACTTTATTGAAAAAAATTTATGGAGGAAAGTATATTGATAATTTATTACAACTTCAAAATGAATTAAAGGACTATGGATATGGAGTTATTCCATATAATAATAGTGATAAATTCAAACAGTTGTACAAGTTTATATTTGGTGGAGAAAATTTTAATTATAAAGATAATAGACTAGATTTTTATTCGAATGGTTCAAATTCATTTAATTATATCAGAATTTTTTATTTGGTCTTAAATTTGTTACATAAGGATAAATTCAAACATCCACTAGTAATTTTAGATGAACCAGAAATAGGATTACATCCTACTTTAATAGATGAATTAGTAAACTTCATAAGTTTGAATGAAGCTAGAGTACAGACATTGTTATCAACTCATTCATCTAGAGTTGTAAAAAATAGTATGTCTTTATCTAAGGTTAATATATTTCAATTAATACAACAAAAAAATTCAACTATTATAAAAAAAGTCAAAGCTTTTGAAGATTCTAGATTGAATAAAGTAATTACTGATAAGGAAGCAAGCTATTATTTTTCTAGTGGTATCTTGTTTGTCGAAGGTATAACTGAATACGAGTTGTTCACAAGTAGAGTTTTAAAAGAAATTTTCCCGGTGTTAAAGCGTATTGAGATATTCTCATACGACTCAAATAATACTACGCTGGATATTTCGCACCCACATAGAAGGAAAATGAATATTCCACATTTATTGCTATTAGATTCAGATAAAATTCTAAATTTTCGTGATTCAACTAGAAATTTTACTATTACCGGCGATATTTATAATCCTTTGAAAAATCAGAAAATTATCCAAGAAGAAATGTTTCACTATGGTTATAAAAGGAAACTTCGGATTGTTAGAAATAGGATTAATGGTATTTCGTCTAAGACCAAGTTTAATATTAACGAAAGTACTTTTACATTCGATGATGATCTTTATAGAACATTTAGAACTCTTGTGAAAAATTATTGTAAATACTACAATGTATATCCTGTCGAAACGACTATCGAAGGGGTATTAATTAATAAAGAAAATTATACTTTCTTTATTTCTTGGATTACTAGCGATTATTCTAGATATTCTCAAAAAGATAAACTAAAAGAACTTATCGAGAAAAGCGGAAGTGTGAGGTATAAAGTAAATATTCTAAGAACTATAGTGGAAGGGAAATTAGATACTTTAGTTCAATTAAACAGTGCACATATATCTAGTCTCCCCGATAATGCGATGAAAAATGGCTACATAGATGCTTTGAATTTGCAAAAAGTGAAAAAAGGATCAGGTTGGGTTGTTGAATTCATAGAATATGTTTACAACAATCTCAATGAAAAAGAAAAGGAAAAACAGTTTTCTCTTCTATTTCCAGAATTAACTGATATAATTAAAAAGTTAGAGTTTGTAATGGAGTAAGTAGCAATTTCCCTTTACGGGTACCTTGTCGAAAAAGTCACCTAGACTTGAAAACTCTAGGTGATATATTTAAAATCCAAGGAGTCAATGTCGCTATTTGCTCATCGATGTTTACGCAGCATTTGCTTTGCGCACAAGATTAATATTTTCAGAAGGTACTTACTCCATTCTTACAATTTATTCAGGGGGTAATAATATTAATATTTACGAAGAAAGTTATTTCTATAAAAAAATATTAGGTTATGAATCGATTTCCCTCCCGTTGTCTCTAACTAATAAACTTGATGCATATAATAGTTTTGAATTATCTATAAATAATAAAGTAAGAAATATTAATGCAATCAATTCAAAAAGTGATTTATTTGCATTTCAAAAGAATCTATTAAATAACTTTTTGATATATATCCCATTACCGAATTGTGTTTGTGGATTTGTTAAAGGGAAGAATTACTTAGATTTTTTAAAAGAACATTTGAAAAAAGATTTTTATTTAAGATTAGATATTAAGGATTTTTTTCCTTCTTTAAAAAGTGAAAACATAAAAGATGTATTGGACGAGTATATTATTATTTCTGATATTAATGAAAAGACCCATGTTCTTGATACTATAATTGATATAGTCACTTTAAATGGAAGCTTGCCGCAAGGTGCTGTAACTTCTCCACAAGTATCTAACGTTGTTTTCAGAAGGTTAGATATAAGGATTCGTAACTATTGTCGTAAATTTAATATTAGTTATACAAGATATGCTGATGACATGTTATTTTCTTCAAATGACAGTCGACTACATAAAGATTTTTTCGTGAAAATGATTTCAAAAATTTTAAAAGACAATTGTCTTGAACTCAATAGAAGTAAAATTAAAAAAACAAAAGAACAGATTGTACTTAACGGATATGTGGTATCAAATCGAATCTCCTTATCAAGAAATAAGCTTAAAAAAGTAAACACTTTAATATATGCCTATGAAAATCTTGATGGGAAAAAGAAAAAACCTAAAAACTTTAATGAGTATTTAAATCGAATTACTACTTTAGAAGACTTCTTTCCTAGCCTACCCTCTAATATTGAAGGAAGACGTAATGTCATCGTAAATTATTTAGCCGGATACAGATCATATTTATTATCTTTTGATAAAGATACGTATAGAGATATTTGTGTAACTTACCCAAATAAAATAAAAAAGATTGAATTTATTTTGAAAGAATTAATGTGAAAATTTTATGAAAGTGTTGGAATTAGTAGAGTAAGATTTTTTATCATTTTCTTTTTGAAGTGACGAATCTGTTTACGGTCTATATAGAAGATATATTCATTGTAAATGTCAACAACAGTTTAAAATTTATTTCTTAACATTAGGTTAAAAAGTTTTTTTATGTGTTACTCTTGAAAATTATCGAGATGGATCGGCTAGGTGCGGCCCTGTGTCTTTTCCTTATATAATATGAATCTCCCTGAATATTGAAAGTGGCCGCATGATGAAAAAGGAAGCCTAAAATTGAACTGCTCTCCGTCAAGTAGACAGTGGAAATAATAAAAAACGTTTAGACGGCTTCAGCCCTGAATTCTAATGGGCTGAGGCCGTTTAGTCGTTCTTGGAATCGGTCTTGATTATAGAAACGTATGTATTCGGTCACTACCTCGGTGAGATCTTAATAAGTACGGTATTTCTGAAGGCTATAACTCTCGCATTTGAGTGCACTGAAAAAGGATTCCATTGGTCCGTTGTCAATGCACCTTCCCACCCGGGACATGCTTTGGGTGATACCCGCTTCAACTGTCATTCGGCCGAAGGTCCTCGTGATATACTAGAACCTTCTGTCGCTATGGTGGAGTAGGGGCGTCGCGCCTGGGTCGTCCTGCAGGGTCTGATGAAGCGTTTCGAAGACGAGGCTGGTGTTGTTTGATCTCCCGATGACGTAAGAACGGATTAAACCGTCTGCGAATGTTCAGGGCCATTCGTCCGATACCCGTAGATGCCTCTGGTTTCTTGATGTATGCTTCGCAACTCTTCGAGAACCTGGCGATTCTCGATTTCACGTATGAACGGTTGATGCTTCAACCATCTGTAGTACCCTGCCCTCGAGACTCCGGCGATTTCACATAGTCGGGCCACCGAATGACCGCATTCGGAGTGAAGGCAGCGAATCGATTCATATTCATGCGAATACCTGATCTGGTTCAGTTTTGCCCCCTTTCGACCTCCTTCAATTCTTTAGGTAGTCGTTCTGTATACGGAGAAATTCATTCTCTTTCGCCAAGCGTCTCATCTCGACCTGAACGAGTTTTTCAGACGTGAGCGTGCCATCTTCGGTCGGTCGAGTAGGGCGTCTGACCCTCCATGGTCATATTTTTTCACCCATAGATAGAGCTGTTGGTACGAGACCCGATGGATTTCTGCGGTCTCACGAAAGCTCCGGTTCTGGCTGATGCAGTCGAGCGCTACTTCGAGTTTTTCATCAAACGTCGTCTTTCTTCATTTGGTATAGGTTTTCCAGGCTTGTGGTTTGATATCGGTCCGGAAGGTTCGTCGTTCCCGATTATAGCGAGCTCGTCAAGCGGTTGCCGACGATGATTTTGCCACGCTGGACAAAGACGGAAACACCTCCAATCGAAATCTGTGGAGCCGTTCAAGGCTCATCTCGTCGTCATGTGAAGTTACTGGCAAAAGACACGGAAGATGTCGATTGGCATGAGATTTTGTGCTGTCATGCCCGACATGTAATACGAGTAAAAATAATCGGTTAGCGAATATCGATTATCTTTACAATTTGGTAGAACGAAATCATGAACTGCGTACGGCAGAACACATGTCTACATACAAAGAATCGAAACTCATTCATTTGTATCACTTTGCCGTTCAAAATGGCTATGAAAACAATTGGGCTCCGAAGGCATGAAAAGAGTCGAACCTAATTAAACCGGTCCGACTTTTGTTTTAGTATTCACTATAGTTGAACAGCATAGACATCAGCACATCACTTTTAACTTTCACTTGAATATTTGTATGTTAGTTTCTAATACTCAGTTCTTTAGTTCTTAAAATTGTTATGATACTCATCGAGCTAATCCCGACCCCAAGCAATGCTATAATCGCTGTAAACATGCCGTTTGGAATCATAAAACCAACAGGCAACATTCCTAAAAAAGATATAGCGATTACTCCCTGGTATGCAATGTTTAGATATGAAATAATTGGATTTGAAAAGAACGACATGATGAGTGGTGGAATAAATAATACGACAACAATTCCCAGCGACATAAATAATGTCATTTGTATCTCCGGTGTCATTTCACCCAATCGATTGATTTGTAAAGTAATAATAAATAGAGCTAACCCCATCATCAATAGTACCCATAAGATTTTTTTGATCATTTAAAGTCCCCCTTCGATTTTTAATTTTAACATTTAAACCCATTATATCCAAAATTAATCTTTGTAAGTGCACAAATGCATCATTACCATAATCCATGGAGAAAAAGAAATAAGTAATGCGTAGGTGAATAAACAGTGTCAAATAATTTAGAAACTTTAATTGTGTCAGGCCGGTTTAAAGAAGTAAAAGACATCTATCAAACTACTGATTTTGAAACATTTAAAAATGATTTATTAACTTTGGCGTATGATAATGAAAATCTGTCGAATTACTCCGTACTCGTCTATCTGTTATTGGACACAGAGGACGATAAATTACATGACTTAGCTTTTCAAGTCCTATCACAGCCCCTTTGCCACATTGAAGGGGCTTATACCTCTTCCTTATACCATGCTCAAAGAGCCGTGGATTTGACTGATGCTGCAGATGTGAAGCGCTTAGAGAACCTGTTATTTCTGAACATCGTCCCAGAAAAGATTGTAAGTGATGAACAAGCAAAGTCCATCGCGGAAAAAATTCTTATTCTAGATCCAACAAATGAAGTTGCTAAAGACACTTTATATTAAACCTAGAAAATCATTTGTTCGCGTAGACCAATGGTTTTCTTTAGTTCGTGTCACTGAATAAGGGAATAACCAACTAGTCTCATCTAATCCACTTAAGCCATCAATTGTATGAAAGATAATCTGCACACCATTCTCATTTCTACGTTTCTCGACTGAATAAATCAAAAGGATATCCTCCTAATTTTGAATACGTATGCAGAATCTAACCTTAAACCTGGGGGCGAATGAATGAAAAGGATTTGTGATTGTGAAAATTTGAAAAGAATCACTATAGAGGCGGATGTGGGGGCGGACCCGACATGGTGTACGACCTGTCGATACAATATAGAATTGAATGAGTTTACGATTTCTGACCAATTGAAGCGTGATTTCTATGAATGGGTTAGTCGATTCGGAGAATGGATTGACTGGGACACGGATGCACTTGCTAAAGGATGGGAAATCAAGGTGGAGCAACATAATCGTGAAGGAGACTTACTTTCGAAGCGTTTACAAGGAGAGCTTGGTGAAGCATATGAAATTGAATTCACTCCTGCAAACACAATTGAGGAAGAACACTTTTGACAGCCGTCCTTCCTCAACATTATATTATTTTGACGATAGGATACCTTGTCCGAAACGAGAGTACGTCCCAAGTCGCCATACCTTTTCCATCGGTCCGTATGTGAAACGGCGAAGCCATACCATACTGAATACGATCAATACGGCGTTGATGACGATTGCCCATAGTCCTGTTTTAATCGTTGTGAACATCTGTCCGAATGTAGCAACAGTCACCATAAGTGCAGTCTGAAGCAAGTAATTCGTCAACGCCATACGACCAAACGCTTGAAGTGGGGCGAACCAGGAACGTGTCGTCCGTAGTTGACTCATATTGACAAGGATGGTGATATAGAACGCCGCTAAAAAGGGAGCTGACCAATTCGAATAGTCGAGCATACGGATATATGCTTGAATTTCTTCATTAGTCGGGGTGTAGCCGACATTGAAATACGATAAGCTTGGTAAATTCGTATATTGTAGCCAGACAAATCCGGCGGATAAAATACCGGTAACGACCAGTCCGACCTGCCAACGTACCCGGTGCGTATGGACGTGACGAAACACTTCATACTGCCCCGCTGCAAGCCCGAGCAAGATGAGAGCAAGCGGCATTAACAGTTTCGTGCCGGTATAAGCGAGTACAGCTAGTCCGATCAGACCTAGAATCAAATTAACTGACCGAGGAAGACGGTATGCGAACAGGAGGAGCAGCCCGCTCACGGCATAAATCGTTAGCGCCTCCCCCGGCTGAAATTGCATATGAATCAAGCCCAAGCCGAGTAAGAGGAGCAATCGTTTCGTAAATAAAACGTATGCGCGATCTCCACGTTCTATTGCTCGGTGGATAAAGAGATAGAACCCGACGCCAAACAAAAATGAGAAGATCATAAAGAACTTCCCGTCGATGAAGATGTGAAGGGCGTATATATAGTAATGTTCCATGACGGTGTTTGGGTCGCTCGGACGTAATAAACTGAGAATGTTCATAAAAACAATCCCGAATAAGGCGAAGCCTCGTAGTGTATCGAGGACATTGATTCGTTCATGTGATGGTGTGGCTTTCATATAGATGTCTCCTTTCAATTTCCTCTTCCGAGTATGAAGGGAGCACCTTACATATAATCTGCGGCAACCTTACAAAATCCTGAACTTCACTAGAAACAGTGATTCCAAAAATTGTATGTTACACTAAGGGAAAACGATTAGGGGTAAACAGATGACCATTCATTTTGCCAGGATGACGGGACCAGAAATCGCGAATTATGTGACTTGGTTGATTGACGATTATGCAAAAGATGTCGCGCGCAACTATCAACTTCCGATGGTGTTGGCACAAGAGGAATCGACTCAATTGATTCGGGACCTCTTCCCAGACAATCAACCCGGGGAAGGGCAGACGATTGTTCATGTGATGAACGGAGATATTCGTGTCGGAATTTTGTGGTATGCGTTTCAAGCTGAATCGAAACGCATCTTCATTTATCACATTTTGATTGAAGAGACCTACCGTGGGCAAGGGTATGCGACAGCAGTGTTTGAGAAACTTGAAAGAGTTGCCTCAGAAGAACTTGGCGCAACATCCATTGGACTAAGTGTATTCGGTACGAATCCAGACGCACAGCGATTATATAAACGACTCGGATTCCAAGAAGCGTCCATCGCCATGAACAAACAGTTATGAGAGGAGTCGACATGAAACGTTACTTGAAGTGGCTTTTGGCCGGATTTGGTGTGATTGTGATTGGGGTGGCGGGGTTAGTATTTGCCTTTTATCGGTCGATGCAACCAGATCCCGATGAGGAAGCAAAAGTGATGAAGATGGCTGAATCATATGTACTCGAGCGATTCAAAGATGCTGAAGTGACAGAAGACGTATTATTCGACAACATGGGAAACTTTCCGTTTGAGTATGCGGCGATTGTGGTGGATTCGGTGACGGGAACGGAATTTTATGTTTACGAGAATGAATCGACCGGAGAAATCGTTGATACGTTTCTCTCATCCAAATGGGAAGATGCGGTCACAGAGGCGATTGAAGATTCGATTGATACGGCGTTTGGTGCAGACGTCACCTATGTCGTCCTATATGACGAAGAAAGTATCCGACAACTCGATGTCTCCTCGGCAAATCCAATCACCTATCAGACAGCCGACGTTTCGCCGACAATCATATTGACGCTTCATCGGGAGCCGGAAGCCGATGACGAAGAGCGCGTTCGGACGTGGATGTCTGCGTTACAAGAGAACGACATCCTGAAGCGAGCCGAGATTCGTGTTGACTATACCGCTAAAAACGGAGAACTTCTTGATGATGGTACTGGTTTAGATTTATCGTTTTAAAAAAGAATCCCACTCTCCAATCGGAAAGTGGGATTTGTTCAGTCAAACACTCGACTGATCCAGCGTTTGAAAAAGGGTTGGCCTGATTGTGTCACGCTATGATTGTCGAGCTCCACCTCTTCGATCGTCTCATTCGGAGACCTCAATTGAATCGTCATCTCGTCACCAAGCCCGGTCGTGACACCACTCTCAAATTGAAGATTTCTTGTCACATAAGCATTTGCGTATAGAAGTCCACCTTTTTCGTCCACTTGTACCTCCTGAATCGTATAGTGGAATTGCTCGACCCAATCCCGCTGACCGAGGAGGAGCCGGACGACGTCATCTTCGTGTGACAGTTTCGTTCGCTCGATATTCTCAAGAGGAGTATGCGCTTCAATCGCCTCTCGCTGCGCTTCTAAGATATCTTTGAAGTGATGTGTCGCAGCTTCTGTCGTCCATGCAGCGGAACCTGTCTTCGACTCGGTCGCATAATGGAAAAGAGCAAATCCAATCAAGGCGAATAACGCCACAACACCTACTCGTTTGAACTGTTTCATTGTCGAGCTCCTTCCATATAAAAGTCACATTGTAATGTAGTGTCATTTCAGACGATTCAACTTGAGATAATAGCCACATACTAAAGGGTATATTTGGTTAATCATTTTTATGTAATATATTCTTAACATTTAGTAAAAAATAGTTTACACTGAACTTGAATACAATGAGGAGGCGATGGTGACGTTAAAAAATCAAATATTCCTCAGTCGTGCAAAGAAAGGCTGGACCCAGCAGCAATTGGCTGATTCAGTCGGAGTAAGTCGTCAAACGATTATTGCACTTGAGAAAAACAAGTATAACCCGTCGCTCATCCTTGCGTTCAAAATTGCGGCGGTACTCGATGAAGAACTACCCGCATTATTTACATATGAGGAGGAGTGAAGATGGATCAAGTATTGTTGTATGGAATTCTTGTCTTGATTGTTGGTGTAATTGTCTCAGAACTTTATAAGGCGAACTTTGAACGAAAAATCGAATCACAAGACGAACGAGGGCGACAGCTCGCCTTAAAAGTCAAATCGATTTCTTATTCGATGTTGTCGATTGGTGTCTATGCCGGTGTCGCCCTCGTCGCAATTTTTCAAGTTTTCGATCAGTATTATTTCATCTACTTTGTCATGCTTGTCTTTTTCATACAAAGCATCGGATCGTCAATTTATCTTGCTGTGATCCGCAGGACATGACTTATCGACCGGTAATTTGATCCAACCAATTCGCGACCAAGTCCGCACTGCCATCTTGGAACATAAATATGGATACCCCGACCATCACAAGTCCGACTAAAATCAGTCCACCTTGTTTCGCGCTACTTGCAATCCCTCGCACGATGAGGATTACTCCCAATCCAAGCAAAAGAAAGTACCAAAATCCCATGAATATCCCTCCTTTTTCTAATTATTCTCATTTTAGTATGAATCGGTCGAGCAGGCTCTACATACTTAGACTGATTTATCTTTTAAAAAAGAAGGGTACATTACCT
Source organism: Exiguobacterium sp. S3 (assembly GCF_018617295.1). Taxonomy (GTDB): domain Bacteria; phylum Bacillota; class Bacilli; order Exiguobacteriales; family Exiguobacteriaceae; genus Exiguobacterium; species Exiguobacterium profundum. Next base: position 661,210 of record NZ_JACSJW010000001.1, on the reverse strand, counting down.
CTATGCGAATAATTAGGGGAGTGACCATTATGCGAAAAACGATTGTCATTGCGGGGGCGAGCGGCTATATCGGCTCGAACGTGATGGAGCAGCTGAAGGAAGAGTATGACATCATCGCGTTATCGCGATCGACGAAGAATAAAGAAGATGAGGCCCATATCACGTGGCGTGCCTGTGATTTGTTTTCATATGAGGCAACAAAAGAAGCATGTGAGGGCGCGGATTACGCGATGTTCCTCGTACACTCGATGATTCCGGATGGCGGCTTGACACAGGCGACGTTTGAGGACATGGACGCGCTCATTGCCGATAACTTTGCCCGGGCGACGAAGGCGAACGATATCGAGCAAATCGTCTATTTGAGTGGGATCATCCCGAAACAAGAGAAGACGTTGTCGCGTCATTTGAAGAGTCGACTCGAGGTCGAACGCATCCTCGGCGGACAAGGAGTACCGGTAACAACGATTCGAGCGGGACTGATCATCGGTCCGGAAGGTTCATCGTTCCCGATTTTAGCGAAGCTCGTCAAACGGTTGCCGACGATGATCTTGCCACGCTGGACGAAGACGGAGACACATCCAATCGACATCCGTGAAGCCGTTCAGGCGCTCATCTCGGTCGTCGGTGTCGAGTCGCTTTATGACCGTCATATCGACATCGGGGGTCCCGAGGTGATGACGTATCGGAAGATGATCGAACAGACGGCCGAAGTCATGGATAAGCGTCGCATCTTGATTGACTTCCCGTTCCCGACAATCAAACTGTCGCGCCTGTGGGTCATGGCGGTCACGGGTGAACCGAAGGCGACCGTCTATCCGCTCGTCGAGAGCATGGGGCACGCGATGGTGGCAGAAGATACGGTCGAAGGTATCGGTCAGGGAGAGATTCCGTTCAAACAGGCGGTCGAACATGCGCTTGAGGAAGAAGAGAAGCAGTCCTCGGGCGGTAAGAAGAAAAAGCAACCGAAATCGTATACGGTCCGTTCGATTCAGCGGTTCGGTCTGCCGGAAGAAAAGTCGGCGCTTTGGATGGCGGACACGTACTTCGAGTGGCTCGGTCGTTTTATGTATCCACTCATTCAGACGACGAAAGAAGACGATGATTGGGAGATCGCGCTGCTCGATCCGTCGTTCGTCGCGCTTCATCTATCGCTTGAACAGGAAGCGACGGACGATATGGCATCCTTTGCGATTGACGGGGGCAAGTTCGTCAAGTTAAGTGAAGAGGATAAGACAGGGCGTCTCGAGTTCCGGAGATTACCGGATTCGGATGAAGGACTCGTCGCCATCCATGAGTTCGTACCGGCCCTCCCGTGGTGGTTCTATACGAAGACGCAGGCGAAAGCCCATCTCGTCGTCATGTGGTTATTCGGTCGTCATGTGAAGTTGCTGGCGAAAGACGCGGAAGATGGCGATCAAGTCGTAGAGGCTCCGACGAATTGAAGGGAGACGCATCGAAAGGTGCGTCTTTTTCTTTTGTACATTCTGTTAACGTTTTTCTCAAACCGTTTACAAGCCCTCTTTCCAGGCGTACACTGAACTCGCTTTTGAACTGATTGGAAAGAAGGAATGTATGATGCAAGACTCACTCTCCACACGTGAGATGTGGCAAAAGGACATCTCGGCCGGAATTACAGTTGGCGTCGTCGCCATCCCGCTCGCCATGGCATTTGCCATAGCCTCGGGAGTCCCGCCGGTGTACGGGCTCTACACGTCCATTTTTGCCGGAATCCTCGTCAGCCTGTTCGGGGGTTCGACGTTCCAAATTGCCGGACCGACGGGAGCGTTCATCCCGATCGTCTCGGGTGTCGTCCTCGCATACGGATATGAGGGGTTACTCGTTACGACCGTCCTCGCCGGTGTGTTGCTGCTCCTCATGAGCGTGCTTCGGGTCGGACGGCTCATCCGTTTCATGCCTCGTGCTGTCACGATTGGCTTCACGGCTGGGATTGCCGTCGTCATCTTCGTCGACCAGCTCGATGAGTTGTTCGGGGTCACGTTTGAGAAGGCACCACATTTTCACGAGAACTTGCTTCGTCTCGGTCAGGCGTTGCCCGAAGCGAGCCCTTGGCCGATTGTCATTGCCGGAATCGGCTTTTTGACCCTTTGGCTCGTCCCGAAGCTGCCGTTCCGTTTACCCCTTTTACTCATGGCGATGCTCGTCCCGACGTTTGTCAGTGTCCTCATCCCGGATGAGGTCGCGACGATCGGAAGTGCCTATGGCGGTATCCCGAGTGGACTGCCAACATTTAGCTGGCTCACAATCGACCTAGACTTGATCACGACGCTCCTCCCGTCCGCGTTCGCCATCGCCTTCCTCGGTGCGCTCGAGTCACTTCTTTCGGGAACGGTCGCCGACGGGATGGCGGGGACGAAGATGAAGCCGGACAAGGAACTGTTCGGGCAAGGGCTTGCGAACGTGATTACACCGTTCTTTGGTGGGATTCCATCGACAGGTGCCATCGCCCGGACGGCGACAAACATTCAGGCGGGAGCGGTCAGCCGACGTGCCGGTGTCATCCACGGGATCACGGTCCTCGTTGCGGTGCTCATCCTCGCCCCGTTTGCGAGTTATGTGCCACTCGCCGCACTCGCTCCGATCTTGATGCGGGTCGCCTGGAACATGTCCGAACGTCATCATGTGATGGCGATGTTGCGTCATCGTTCATCCGAGTCGCTCGTCTTACTCGTCACGCTATTATTGACGGTATTCGTCGACTTGGTCGTCGCCGTCGAGGTCGGCGTCATCTGTGCGCTCGCACTCTTCGCGAAACGAATGGCCGATACGATCGATGTGCGTGAACGGACAGAACGGTACGTCACGCGAGACGGCCAAATCGTCTTCAGTGTCGAAGGTCCGCTCTTCTTCGGTGCGGTCGAGTTGTTCGAGCACGTCCTCCATCACATCCATCGGGAACCGAACGTGTTCATCTTCAACTTTCACCGCTGTCCGGTCATCGATGTGACCGCGGTCGAAGAGTTGCGTCGTGTCGTCACCGAGCTGAAAGCAGCCGACCGGCATGTCATCTTCGCGCATCTGTCGCCATCGGTCCGCGCGACGCTTGCTCACTATGGGCTACTCGACGGGATTGAAACGTTCGAGACGACCCAGGAAGCGATCGAGGCATCTTAACGAACGGACAAGATGTCGCCGAACGGGACACGGCGCACCTTGCCGTCGAACAGCTCGACCTCGCGCTCGGCGTAATAGATGGCATGGACGTAGCCGCGCATGCTTGTCGTCAAGCCGTCTACGAACAGGGTCACTTCGACTTGGTCGCCTTCACGGATGGCCCGTTCGAGTTCGGTCTGCCAGAGGTAGAGGAGTTGTTCGTCCAAGTCGGGCAGTTCAATCTTTTGGATTTGTGCATAATAACGTTTCAGTAGGGCGACGTGCTCGGGCATGAGAAATGGGATCCATTTTAACTCACCCCGGTCACGATAGCGGGTCTTGCTCATGAGGAATCGCCTCCTTGTTTATGTCCGCCGATTAGACGTTGGCGCGTCCGGAGCGGACTGTCTTTTAGTAGGCTCGACGCCGGTCGGATCGTGCCGCGACCGAACCGGACGTTCAGGCCGTCAATCAAATCGAGGAAGTCGAGCCGTTTCGCTTTCGCCCATTCGTCTTCGAAGAACGATAACTGGACGTGATCGCTCCGTGGCTCGAGCTTGCCGAGAGCGACCGAGACGTAACGGACGGCCTCCGTCTCTTCCCAGCCGTCTAAAAATAGCTGCAATAAGATCGGGAGAAACTCTTGCTCGTCCGCTGTGAAGCGGGGGAGCTTCTTTTGTTTACTGAAGCCAGCCCGGTCGCTCGTCCGCGTATAGCGCACCCCGAGATGGATCGTCCCTCCGACGAGTCCCGCTTGCCTGGTTCGCATGCCGACTTCGACCGCGATCGCTTGTAAGACGAGCCGGATTGCGGAATACGTCGTGTAGTCTTTCATGAGGGTGATGCCGTGTCCGATCGACTTCGGTCGCATCCGTTTCGCACCGAACAAGGAGCTCGCCGGCAGGATGGTCGGCGACTCGTCGATGCCCCAGGCGTGATGCCAAAGTTCTGCACCGATGACACCGAACTTTTCATGAAGGGATTCGAGTGGGTAGCGGGCCAAGTCCCCAATCGTCCAGATGCCGAGCCGCTGCAGGTGGATCGCCATCTTCGTGCCGACGTCCCACATCTTCTCAATCGGCGCCGGGTGGATAAGCCGTTCGACGTCATGGAGGAGACACGTGGCGACCCCCTTCTTTTTCGCATGCAAATCGAGGACGAGCTTGGCGAGGACGTTGTTCGGACCGATGCCGATGGTGACGGGAATGCCTGTATAGCGAAAGATCGTCGCACGCATGAGGTGGGCGACGTGCTCGTCATTTCCGAACAGCCGCTCTGTCCCGCTCATGTCGACGAGCGTCTCATCAATCGAATAGACGCGAATCGCCTCGGGTGGGGCGAACTGATGCAGGATGTGGATGATTTGAATGGAAACGTTCAAATAATGACTCATCCGCGCCTCGGCATACAAAACGTCCCGTCGTTCGTGCCACGGGAGGCGGTCGATGTGGAAGCGGCGTGACCCGGTCTTGATTCCGAGCTGCTTCATCTTCGGGGTCGCCGCGAGGACGAGTGCCCCGCTGTCCTGGAGGTTCGAGAGGACGACGAGCTTTGTCTTGTAAGGATTTTTGTTGCGCGCGGCACACTCGCAACTGGCATAGAACGAGACGCTGTCGATACAAAAGATTCGTCTGCGCATCGTCACCACTCCTTTTTACGAACAAATGTTCTGTTTTTTTTTCATCGTAACACGGTCTCACGTCATCTCAAATAGTGAATTGAAAATATTTTTACAAATACTTTTTGAAAATTAACCAAAATTTATAGGTTTTCACGTGTCAAAAAACCAACTTTTAGGAAGTTTTCGTAAAAAAGTCTCCGAATTGGTTCGATTTTCGTTATAATAGACAGGTATGTAAGTGATGAATTGATAGAAAGATGGAGGCTATTAGTGTGATCCAATTTGTAAAACAGTTAACGAATGATCAAAGCCGGCGTTTGAAAGCGTACGAACGACGGGTCGCGCGTATTAATGAATTAGAGACAACGATGAAAGCCCTCTCGGATGACGAGATGCGTACATATACGGAGACGCTCAAAGCACGTCTCTTGGATGGAAAGAAAGTGGACGACATCGCGGAAGAAGGGTTCGCTCTCGTCCGCGAAGCGTCAGTCCGTGTGCTCGGAATGCGTCACTATGACGTCCAGCTCATCGGTGGGTTCGCCCTCCTCGAAGGGAACATCTCGGAGATGCCGACGGGGGAAGGGAAGACGCTCGTCGCCGCTTTGCCGAGTTACGTCAAGGCGCTCGAAGGAAAAGGCGTCCACGTCATCACGGTCAACGATTATTTGGCGAGACGTGACGCGGAACAGATCGGGAAGATCCATGACTTCCTCGGGTTGACGGTCGGTTTGAACGTACCAGACATCGAAGCGGACGAGAAGCGTTCCGCATATCAGGCAGATATCACGTATGGGGTCGGGACAGAGTTCGGGTTTGACTACTTGCGTGACAACCTTGTCCATAAGCCGGAAGAACGGGTCCAACGTCCGTTCCATTTCGCCATCGTCGATGAAGTCGACAGCATCTTGATCGATGAGGCGAAGACGCCGCTCATCATCGCGCAGAAGGACCGGTCACATATCCGGTTGAAACAGTTGGCACAACAGATCATTTCTGAGTTCGAGGAGACCGACTACGAGGTCGACCTCGAGTCGAAATCTGCGACGTTCACGGAAGCAGGGATCGTCAAGATTGAAGAACTGTTCGCCATCGATAACCTGTTCAGCGCCTCACACCAGGTGCTCTATCACTATCTCGTCCAGGCGCTCCGTGCGAACGTCTTGTTTGAGCTTGACGTCGACTATATCGTCCGAGAAGACAAGATTGAACTCATCGACTTGTTCACAGGACGCATCATGGAAGGACGAAGCCTGTCGGAAGGGTTGCATCAGGCGCTCGAGGCGAAAGAAGGCGTCACCATCACCGAAGAGAACAAGACGACGGCGGAGATTACGATTCAGCACTATTTCCGCATGTATCCGCTCGTTGGGGGGATGACGGGGACGGCCCAGACGTCGCGCCAAGAGTTCTTGAAGACGTACAACATGGACGTCGTCCAAGTGCCTACGAACCGCGAACGTCAACGTGTCGACCATCCGGACCGCATCTTCATGACGACCGAGCAAAAGTATGCGGCGGTCACTGAGAAAGTAGCGGAACTGCATACGACGGGACGACCGATCTTGATCGGGACGACCTCGATCGCACAATCGGAAGCCATCAGCAAGCATTTGAAGAAGAAGCGAATCGAGCATGACGTGTTGAACGCGAAGACGGTCGCTCAGGAAGCGGATATCATCGCGGACGCCGGTCAATTCGGCAAAGTGACGATTGCAACGAACATGGCCGGACGTGGAACGGACATCACGCTCGACGCAAAAGCGAAGGAAGCGGGCGGTCTCTTCGTCCTCGGAACGGAGCGGCATGAGTCAAAACGTGTCGACAACCAGCTCCGCGGTCGTTCGGGACGTCAAGGCGACCCGGGTGCGACCGAGTTCTTCGTCTCGCTCGAAGATGAGATCGTGAAACGTTATGCGGCGCAGAAACTAGAACGCGTGGAGAAAAAGTTGAAGCCGAGTGCGACAGGTGAGGTCTCAACGAAAGATGCGATCGAAATCATCGAATATGCGCAGACGACGATCGAAGGACTCGGCGTCTCGATTCGGGACTACTTGTTCAAACTCGATGACGTGTTGAACGAACAACGGAATATCATCTATACGATTCGTAACCAGGCCGTCAACGCCGATGCGGATGCCATCACGAAAAACGTCCTCGGCATGATGCGTCTCGCCCTCGAGAATAGCATCGACATGCATGTATCGGATGAACTCGTACCTGAGGAATGGCCAATCGATGAGTTGAAAGAAGACTTGCGCTACTTGACGATGCAGGAGCCGACATGGGCGAATGACATCGCCGATACACGTGAACTGAAGGATGCTTTAAACGACTGGATGGAGACGATCATCGCTACGACGGCGTCACGCCTCGAACAGGATGACATCGTCCTCTTCGCGAAAGAATCGCTTCTCCGTGCCGTCGACATGAAGTGGACGGACCATTTGACGACGATGAGCGGATTGAAAGAAGGAATCGGTCTTCGTAGCTACGGTCAGGAAGACCCGAGCCGTCAGTTCGGAAAAGAAGGACTCGAAATCTTCGAACAGACATATATCAATATCGCACGGGATGTCACGACGGAACTATGCCAACTCGACCGTTACTTCGCCGAGATGGCAGAGGAGGAAGTATAATGCTAGGATTTCGTAAACGTAAACAGATTGAGACAGGAAATAAAGAGGAAGGGCGCCAATTGACGCTCGTGATCGACGATGCGATGGGGATCCCGAAAGAGGACGAGTACGTCTTCCGTTATCATGCGAAACGACTTCCAAGTCTAATGGGAAATCAAGTGTCAATCGAACTTTTGCACGCTGAACGTATTGATGAAGGGATGTCTACCGTTGCTTTATTCCGAAATACGCTGCCGAGCTCTTTTGAAATCGATGAACTTCCAGTTTTATTACTTGATGAACATCATCTTCCACTTGGTCGAAAAGTTTTAAGCCGTATTGATTTACCAAAGTTTGAACCATGGACGAGTAAACCGGTATATCTTCATTTCTTTCCTAATGAACTTTTTAGTGAGGTCGAATTAAGTGATACACTGCGGCTCGTCTTCCAAATGAATCCGATTGATCCGTTGCAAGTGATTTCAGAAGAAATGAGAGCACAGTTTTCATTATCAGAATGGAGACAGCTCATGCGGACGAACATTTCGACGCCACCGGTCGGAGAGAATGAATTCAACTTGATGCTTGTGTCTGTGGAGAAAGAAGAGACGGACGTTAAGGCGACGATTCTCCTCCGCAACGGGTATGACCGTCACTTGAACGTCGAGAAGCTCCCGCTTGAACTCGTGAGTGGGGAGGACGTGGTCGGCTTCACGATGATTCGTCTCGAAGAGCCGGTTCACGGGAAACATGCGTACCCGGTATCGGTCACATTTGAAGAAATTGAAGGCGATGGACCGTTTACTGTTCGTATCAAACAATAATAGGAGGATAGACCTAATTTTTGTAAAGGAAATTAGGTCTATTTTTATACGAAATTTTAATAGGAGGGCAAGACGGCTGGTGTTATATTGAGTATGGTTAGACAATTATCAACCAGAAAAAGGGGACAATCACATGAAAACCGCATTGAAATGGTCGATCGCGACCGCGCTCGTGTTACCAACCGTTTTGCCGCTACAGGCACCGAACGTCTTGGCAGAAGTGGACGAGGATATCGTCAAGCTCCGTTTCTTAGAGACGACAGACTTACATACGAACATCACGAACTACGACTACTTCCAAGACAAGGTCGACAACACGATCGGGTTGACGAAAGTCGCGACACTCATCAATGAACATCGTGCAGCCGCTGGGGAAACGAACACATTCTTGTTCGATAACGGGGACACGATTCAAGGGACACCGTTTGGCGATTACGTCCGTGAGAGCCAAGTCGATAAAAATGAAGCATTCGAACATCCGATGTACAAGGCGATGGCAGCACTCAACTACGATGCCGTCACACTCGGGAACCATGAATTCAACTTCGGTCTCGCATTCTTATACAACGCGATGGAAGGGTCGAAAGGGAAACTTCGTTTCGTCAACTCGAACGTCAAAGATTTAGAAGGCAACCCGATCGTCTCGAAGTTCAACGTGGATGGACAAGAGGTTCAAATCATCGAACGAACGGTCACAGACATGGATGGGGAAACACATACAATCAAGGTCGGTGTGTTCGGAGTCGTCCCTCCGAAAATCATGTCATGGGATTCGGGGAACCTTCAAGGCCGTGTGACGGCAGAGGATATCATCCCGTCCGCACGTGAAGCGGTTCAGAAATTGAAAGACCGGGGAGCGGACGTCGTCGTCGCCCTCGCGCACTCAGGCATCGGTGAGAGTGCGGCGCTCGCGGACGAACAACTCAACAGCGAAGAGAACGTCGGATACGCGCTCACGAAGATTGACGGACTCGACATGGTCATGACGGGGCACCAACACGGTCGCTTCCCGGATGCGAAAGGCATGTTCGCTTCATTCCCGAATGTCGACATGACAAAAGGGACAATCAATGGCAAACCGGTCGTCATGGCGAACAACCAAGGGAAGGACCTCGGCGTCATCGACTTCGAACTTGAACTCGTAGAAGGGAAATGGCAAATCGTCGATGCGTCAGCGGCACTCGATACGGTGAAGGCAGATACAGCGGTCGACCCGACGATTCAAGCGTTGATCGAAGACGACCATTTGGCGACGATCGACTACATCAACCAACCGGTCGGTGAGATTCAAGATGACATTCAGAGCTACTTCGCACTCGTCCGTGACGACGCATCGGTTCAGTTCGTGACGAACGCACAGAAGTGGTATGTCGAGAAAGAACTCGAAACGAACCCAGAACTTTCTGCATATAAAGAGTTGCCGCTCTTGTCAGCGGGTGCACCGTTCAAAGCAGGTGGACGTGAATTGACGGATGCAAGCTACTATACGAATATCCCGAAAGGGCAAATCGCTTTGAAAAACGTTGCGGACCTTTACGTGTATCCGAACACGCTCGAAGTCGTCAAAGTGACAGGGAAAGATGTCATGGACTGGCTCGAGATGTCAGCGGGTGCGTTTGACCAAATCGAAGAAGACGGCGAAAACTTACTCAACCTTCAATTCCGTAGCTACAACTTCGACATTCTCGACGGTTTGACGTATGAGATTGATGTCACGGGTCCTGCGAAGTTCGATGTCGGCGGAAAGCTCGTCAACGAGAATGCGAACCGCGTGAAGAACGTCGAGTACAATGGACAACCAATCAAGATGGACCAAGAGTTCTTGGTCGCAACGAACAACTATCGCGCAGGTTCTTCAACATTCCCAGGTCTTGGTGGCGGGAAGAATATTGTCTATCGCTCAGCGTATGAGACACGTAACGTCATCTCGGACTACATTGTCGAGAGTAAAGACAAGTTGGACTACAAAGCCGACAACAACTGGAAGATTGTCGCGGATGCGAAGCGTTCGGTAACATTTGATACAGCGGACGCAGGGAAGCAGTACTTGAACCTTTACGAAGGGATCGAAGCGACGGACGCGACACGTGAAGATGCAGCAGGTCGTCTCTTCCGCACTTATACGACGGAGCTCGAAGCAGCACCGGTTGATTTGACGCTTTCGGTCGATGTCATCAAACCGGGTGCGAAAGTCGTGACCGGTAAGACAGCGCCAAATGCGAACGTGACATTGAAAGATGGCCAAACGGTTCTCGCCACGACGACAGCCGATGCAGAAGGGATGTACCGTTTGACGGTCAAGCCACTCAAACTCCGTCAGTCATTGACGATTGAAAGCGAATTGAATGGGAAGACGATGACGGAAACGAAAGTCGTCGGAGACGGATTTGTCGGAACGCCAGCTATCTCGAAACGTTTGACGTATGCCAATACGACAGTTCTGACGGGGACGTCTTCGCCAGGTGCGACGGTCGTCTTGAAAGACGCGAAAGGCAAGCAAGTCGCCAAAGTACAGGCGAGCTGGACAGGAACGTACACGTTCACGTTCAAAAAAGGCCTTACGAAAGGGACTTACAAAGTCATCGCAAGCGGATCGAACGGTTCTGGTGCAAAACAATCGACTCTCAACTTGAAATAAGTACGGAACGGCGTCCAATTCGGGCGTCGTTTTTTGTCGAATAAAAGTGTCTAAAATGTGAATGAAAGCCCTTACATTACCATTAACTCTTATGTATAATCAAACATGTAATCGGTTACATGACACGTGTAAACCGAAGAGCTGATGGGGTTTCGGCTACATATGTACGGAAAAGGGGACTGACAGATGATTACATTCTTCGTCGCACTCGCACTACTTTTGGTCGGGTATTTGGTATACGGTCGTTACGTTGAGAAGACGTTCGGCATCAAGGAAGAGCGGACGACGCCCGCCTATGCGTCTCAGGACGGCATCGACTACGTGCCGATGGGCAAAAAACGGAACTCGATGATTCAATTGCTCAACATCGCCGGTGTCGGACCAATCTTTGGACCGATTATGGGGGCGCTCTATGGACCGGTCGCCTTCCTTTGGATCGTGTTCGGATCGATCTTTGCCGGTGCGGTTCATGACTATTTGACAGGAATGATTTCCCTTCGAAATAACGGGGCACACTTGCCACAACTAGCGGAGAAGTTTCTCGGACGTTCACTTCGCCATATCGTCAATGGATTTGCACTTTTACTTTTACTTCTTGTCGGGACGGTGTTCGTCACGTCTCCGAGTAACATGATCAACAACTTGTTCGATGGGAATGCAACGACGCTCACCATCGTCATCTTCGCTGTGTTCGCTTACTACATCTTGGCGACGCTTCTCCCGGTCGATAAGATCATCGGACGCATCTACCCGTTCTTCGGGGCACTACTCGTCATCAGTGCCATCGGGATCGCGGTCAGTTTGTTCGCTCAAGGATACAAGATTCCAGAGATGACATTGACGAACATGCATCCGGACGGCTTGCCGATCTGGCCGCTCCTCTTCTTTACCATCTCATGTGGGGCGCTCTCTGGTTTCCATGCGACACAGTCGCCGATCATCTCGCGGACGACGATGAAAGAAAGCAACGGCCGTGAAATCTTCTACGGCATGATGATCGCCGAAGCGGTCATCGCGATGATTTGGGCTGGAGCGGCGATGGCCATCTTTGAGCCGGGTGAATTGCTTGGACTCATCAGTGCGGGCACTCCGGCACTCGTCGTGCAAGAAGTGGCGACACTCATGCTCGGCAGCATCGGCGGGACACTCGCGATTCTCGGAGTCATCGTCTTACCGATCACGTCAGGCGACACGGCATTCCGTAGCGCACGGATGATTATCGCAGACTACATGTCAATCGCACAGAAAAAGTTCTCGTCACGTCTTTGGATCGCGCTTCCACTCTTCGCGATCTCATACGTGCTCACGAACATGGACTTCCAAATGCTTTGGCAATACTTCAACTGGGCGAACCAGACGACGGCGGTCATCGCACTGTTCGTCGGGGCGATGTACCTTTACATTAAAGGGAAAAACCACTACATCGCGCTCCTTCCGGGGACGTTCATGTTATATGCAGTCTGGTTCTACATTTTGACGGCGCCGATCGGCTTCAAGCTGGACGGAGTTCTTCCGTACGTCATCTCGACACTCGGAACGTTAACGCTTCTCGTCTTGTTCCACAAACGGGCACGCGCGATGCGGGCAGCACAAATGGAATGTGACGTTCCGGTGAAAGAAGTCGCATAATCTCGACACGGGCTAATCGGTAGCCCGTGTTTTTGATTGCGTTAAAATCGGGAAATGTCCATACTAGAAGGAACAGTTACGGAAGGTGGGAGCACATGAAACAAGAACAACTCAAAGAGATGCTCCATGCCGACACGCTCGGGGAAGAAATTGCGAGCGCGATCACGCACGGCTTAGGAGTCATCTTCAGCATCGTCGCCCTCGTCTTGCTCGTCATGAGCGCCACAGAGAGTGGGAGCACGTGGAACGTCACCGCGGTCAGTGTGTTCGGGGCATCGATGATTTTACTCTATCTTTTCTCGACACTCATGCACGCCATTCCGCATCCACGGGCGAAGCGGGTGCTGCAAGTGTTCGACCATGCGGGGATTTACTTACTCATCGCCGGAAGTTATACGCCGTTTGCACTCGTGACCCTTCACGGGACGCTCGGCTGGACGTTGTTCGGGATCGTGTGGGGTGTCGCGATTCTCGGGATCGTGTGGAAACTGTTTTCGACCGGAAAGTACATGTGGGTGTCCAATGTGACATACCTCGCACTTGGCTGGATCTGCATCATCGCCATCCGTCCGTTGTATGAATCACTCGGTCATCAAGGGTTCATGCTTCTCCTCGCAGGGGGGATCGCCTATTCGGTCGGCATCGTGTTTTATGTATGGCAAAAACTGCCGTTCAACCATGCCATTTGGCACTTGTTCGTCCTAGCGGGAAGCGTGTTCATCTTCCTCAGTATTTTACTCTATGTCGCACCTTCGACAAGCCTATAAGACAGCCGTCCTACGGGGCGCCTGTCTTTTTTGAAAAGTTGGGAAGAAAGTGCTGCAAACGGTTACAAAAATACAGACGAAATGACGTTTGTGTGTCATAATAATTGCAGACATCATCATAGAGATAGATGGGTGTAAAAGTAAGGGGGAAAATCAGATGGAAAAAGTGTTGCGCGATGGATTTATCTACATGTCACAAAACAAAACACTCAACAGTTTGGCAAAGAAATATGGCCTACGATTTGGTGCATCACGCTTTGTAGCAGGGGAAGACTTTAAGGCTTCTGTCCCGACGATTCGCGAATTGAACGCGAAAGGGTTGTCGGTCACGGTCGATCATCTCGGGGAATTTATTAAGACAGTCGAAGAGGCGAATACGAATCGCGACGAGATCATGCGTGCGATTGAAATTATGGCAGAAGAGCAATTAGACGCCTATATGTCACTCAAGCTGACGTCACTCGGATTCGATATCTCGGACGAGTTGATTGAAGACAACATGCGTCAAATTTTGACGGTCGCACAACGAGTCGGGGTCTTTGTGGCCATCGATATGGAAGATGAGCAGCGCTGTGAGAAGACGCTCGAATTGTTCAAAAAGCTGAAGTCTGAATTTGACGGTCTTGGAACGGTCATCCAGTCGTACTTGTACCGCTCGGAAGATGACATCAATCATCTTGCGCCGCTCAAGCCGAACCTCCGCATCGTCAAAGGGGCATATAAAGAGCCGGCGACGGTCGCGTTCCCTGAAAAAGAGGACGTGGACTATAACTACGTGAAGCTCGTCAAACTCCATCTTGCGAACGGGAACTACGCATCCATCGCGACACACGATGACCATATGATTGACGCCATTATCGAGCACGTCAAAGAGAACAACATTCCACTCGACCAGTTCGAGTTCCAGATGTTATACGGGATCCGTGTCGAGCGTCAACTCGAGCTCGTGCGCCAAGGATACAAAGTCCGTGTCTACGTGCCATACGGTCGTGACTGGTACGGTTACTTCATGCGCCGTCTCGCAGAGCGCCCGGCAAACGTGGCGTTCGTGTTAAAGGGAATGGTGAAGAAATAAAATGAGCACGAACATCCGTCGAGGATGTTCGTGCTTTTTGATGTATGGATCACGTCGATGCGTTCGGTCTTCTATGTAGCGGAGGTGTTACGATTTCTTGTTCTCGTCCTCACTTACCCAAAACTTCGGACCGATTTGATCGGACAGCCAAAAGAAAAGTTCTTGATGTTCTTCTGGATGCACTGCACAAAAAGAAGACTCAGCTACGAACTGAATCTTCGATCCATTATCCATTAATCACGGTTCCACCATTTACGTGGATGACTTGACCACTGACGTATGTCGAATCATCGCTTGCGAGATAGACATACGCCGGTGCGAGTTCGGCCGGTTGCCCCGGTCGTTTCATCTCTGCTGAATCGCCGAACGATTTCACCTTCTCCGCGTCAAACGTTGAAGGGATGAGCGGTGTCCAAATCGGTCCCGGGGCGACCCCGTTGACGCGAATCTTCTTGCCCGCCAAGTTTTTGGCGAGCGAGCGGGTGAATGCCGTGATGGCACCTTTCGTTGACGCATAGTCAATCAATTGGTCGTTTCCTTCATAGGCTGTGATCGAGGTCGTATTGATGATGCTCGCTCCTTCTTTTAAGTAGGGGAGCGCTGCTTTCGTTAAGTAGAACATGCTGAAGATATTCGTGCGGAACGTCTTCTCGAGTTGATCGTCCGAGATGTCGAGAAGCGATTCCTGCGGATGTTGTTCGGCAGCGTTATTGACGAGGATGTCAATTCGACCGAACGTCTCGAGCGTCTCTTCAACGACTCGTTGACAGAAAGAAGATTCGCCGAGGTCGCCTTGAAGCAAGAGACAGGCTTGACCTAAGTCCTCAATCCGTTCTTTCGTCGCTTCCGCGTCCTCGAGTTCGTTTTGGTCTTTATAGACGATGACGGAGTTCGCACCTTCATGGGCGAAGAAGATGGCGACCGACTTTCCGATCCCGGAATCCCCACCGGTGATGATCGCGACCTTGTCTTTTAACTTGTCACTTCCTTTATAGTCTTCCCGTTCATAGATCGGGAAAGGTTCCATCTTCGAATCGATTCCCGGTTGGTGCGACTGTTCTTGGGCTTTCTTCTTAAACGACTCAAAGTCCTTTCGGCTACCGACAGTGTTTAAACGATTATCATGCATGTATACATTCCCCTTTCTAAATTTGACTCTTGTTGTCTATACCACACACATTAAAAACTAATCGTTCATTCAAAAAATGGAATGAAATTGAAAAATGAACGCTTGCGAATGAATGTTCATTCATTTATGATGGAAGAGTAAACACGATGGTGATTGCGATTTTTTTTACGCGTGAAATGAATCACTATTCATTCTCATTTTAGGGGGGAACACTATGACGAGTCACATCGAACAATCAACCGACCTCCGTTTGACGAACTCAATTCGTTTTGCGGTCGTCATCGGTTCAGGAGTAATGGGGGCGGGGATTGCGGCTCACTTGGCGAACGCGGGGATTCGTTCGCTCATGCTCGACATCGTACCACGTGAATTGACAGCCAAAGAGGAAGCGAAAGGGTTGACGCTCGAGTCGCCCGAAGTACGCAATCGCATCGCCTCAGAAAACCGTCAAAAGCTATTGAAACAAAATCCAGCACCACTCGCGACAGCCGAACATCTCAACTTCATCGAAGTCGGGAACTTAGAAGATGACTTAGAGCGTTTGAAAGAAGCGGATTGGGTCATCGAAGTCGTCGTCGAACGTCTCGACGTGAAGCAACAACTCTTCGAGAAGATTGCACCTTACATCCGTGAAGACGCGATTCTCAGCTCGAACACGTCAGGGATCTCAATCGAAGCGATGGCAAGTGCCCTTCCGGAAGGATTGAAATCACGCTTCCTCGGCACGCACTTCTTCAACCCACCGCGTTACTTGAAGTTGCTCGAACTCATTCCGACGGAGAAGACAGCCCGTCCGGTCATCGACTTCATGTCACGTTTCGCTGAAGATCGTCTCGGCAAAGGTGTCGTCGAAGCAAAAGACACACCGAACTTCATCGGGAACCGGATTGGGACGTATGGTCTTCTCGTCACGTTTGAAGAGATGCTCAAGCAAAACGCTTCAATCGGAGAGATGGACTCGATCACAGGTCCACTCATCGGTCGTCCAAAATCAGCGACCTTCCGCACACTCGACGTCGTCGGAATCGACACATTCGTCCACGTGGCGGGGAACGTCTACGAGACACTCGAATCAGGGGAAGAGAAGGACACGTTCGACGTTCCGACAGAAATGAAGCAACTCGTTGAAAAAGGTTGGATCGGACAAAAGGCTGGTCAAGGCTTCTATAAGAAAGAAGGCAAGGTCATCCAGGAGTTGAATCTTCAGACGTTCGAATACGAACAATTGAAAGCGATTACAGGTCCTGAGCTCGATCAAATCAAGTCACTTCCTGGCTCGAAAGCAAAATTGAAAGGTGCCATCTTGAACAAAAGTCGCGTCGGCCAATTGCTCTGGCCAATCACGGCGAAGACGCTCGCTTACTCGGCACGTCTCACTGGTGAAATCGCCGATACGATCGTTGCGATTGACGATGCGATGAAGTGGGGCTTCGGTTGGAAGTTTGGACCGTTCGAGATGTGGGATGCCCTCGGTGTTGAGAAATCAGTCGAGCGTATGAAAGCGGAAGGCTATGACGTCCCGGCATGGATCGATGAGATGCTTGCTGCAGGCAATACGTCATTCTACAAGGGAGACCAGTATTACGATAAAGCGTCGAAGACGTATGTCGAGAAGACCGTCAATCCGAAAGAATTGAAACTTAAGCCGCTCGCAAAATCAAACGGCATCATTTTAGAAAATGGTGGCGCACGCCTCGTCGATATCGGTGATGACGTGGTCGCACTCGAATTCACATCACCAAACAACGCGATTGGTGTCGACATCATGCAGATGATCGAACAGTCGATCGATCGTGTCGAGCAAGACTTCAAAGGAATGGTCCTTGCCAACGACGGCAAGAACTTCTGTGTCGGTGCGAACCTTGCGATGATGCTCATGGAAGCCGAAGACGAGAACTGGTTCGAACTCGATTGGATCATCAACAAGTTCCAACAAGTCGTTCAAAAGATTCGTTATTCAAGTCGTCCGGTCGTTGCTGCACCGTACGGTATGACGCTCGGTGGTGGAACGGAAATCAGCTTACCGGCAGCCCGTATGCAAGCCGCACTTGAGACATACATGGGTCTTGTCGAAGTCGGTGTCGGCCTCATCCCTGGTGGGGGCGGAAACGTCAACACGTACCGTCGACTCCTTGAGCAGACACCAAAATCGATGCAAAACATCGAGAAGGCTGCGCAACAGACGTTCGAGAACATCGCGATGGCGAAAGTATCGAAGTCGGCATTTGATGCGAAAGCACTCGGTTACCATCGTGCGGTCGACGGCATCTCGATGAACCGCGACCACTTGACGTTCGATGCGAAACAAACGGTCCTTGAACTGGCTGACGGGTACACGGCACCGGTTCGTGAGAAGTTACCGGTCGTCGGTCAAACAGGTAAAGCGACGCTCGAACTCGCGGCGTACGAAATGTTCTACGGTGGTTATATTTCAGAGCACGATTTGAAGATTGCGAAGAAACTCGCACACGTCATCAGTGGTGGCGACTTGGCATACGGTACGCTCGTCGATGAGCAGTACTTCCTTGACATCGAGCGCGAAGCTTTCTTAAGCCTCATCGGGGAGCCGAAGTCACAACAACGGATGCAACACATGCTCGTGAAAGGCAAACCACTACGGAACTGATAAAGGGGGACAATACAGATGAGGGAAGCAGTCATCGTAGCCGGCGCACGGACGCCGGTCGGAAAAGCAAAACGCGGATCGTTCCGTAACGTTCGTTCGGACGAGCTCGCGGGATATGCCATCAAGGCAACGCTTGAGCGTTCAGGATATAAAGGCCCGATTGATGACGTCATCATGGGTTGTGCGATGCCAGAAGCGGAGCAAGGGATGAACATCGCTCGCTATGCGGCGGTCCGGGGGGGACTGTCACACGAAGTTCCAGCGATCACCATCAACCGCTACTGCTCGTCAGGCCTTCAAGCCATCGCGGACGCGGCGGCCAAAATCATGATCGGTCAAGCGACGGCAATCATCGCCGGCGGTATGGAATCGATGAGCCAAGTGCCGATGGGTGGTCACGTCATCCGTCCAAACCCACACATCATGGAGACGGCACCAGAGTACTACATGAGTATGGGGCATACGGCAGAACGTGTTGCAGCCGAATATAACATCTCGCGCGAAGACCAAGATGCGTTCGCCATCAACAGTCACCAAAAGGCGGCAGCGGCTATCGCAGGTGGCAAGTTCCAAGAAGAAATCGTTCCTGTGACGGTCATCGAGCACGTACTCGGTGAAGACGGTAAAGTCGCGGAAGTGGAGAAAGTCGTGAAGCATGACGAAGGTGTCCGTGCCGATTCGACGATCGAAGCACTCGGAAAACTCCGCCCGGCCTTCAAAATCAAAGGGTCAGTCACAGCAGGTAACGCTTCACAAGTATCAGACGGAGCAGCAGCTGTCCTCGTCATGGACCGTGAAGAAGCAGAACGTCAAGGATTGCAACCGATGGCCAAGTTCCTCTCGTTCGCCGTCGGCGGTGTCCGTCCAGAAGTGATGGGAATCGGTCCAGTCGTCGCCATTCCGAAAGCACTCGAGATGGCTGGCGTGAAATTAGAAGAAGTCGGATTGTTCGAGTTGAACGAAGCGTTCGCGAGCCAGTCACTCGGTGTCATCCGTGAACTCGGAATCGATCCATCGAAAGTGAACGTGAACGGCGGCGCTATCGCCCTCGGTCACCCACTTGGATGTACGGGAGCAAAACTTTCAGTCTCGATCTTGCATGAGATGAAACGACGCAATGAGAAGTATGGGGTTGTCACGATGTGTATCGGCGGCGGAATGGGCGCGGCTGGTGTCTTCGAATTACTTTAAGGGGGAATCGGATATGGAACGTACAGAACATGAATTGATTAAAGGCGGTAGCTTTGTCATTGACGCACTCGACGCGGAGCGTCTCTTCACACCAGAGGATTTCTCAGATGAGCATAAGATGATTGGTGACACGACGGCTGGATTTGTCGATGACCGCGTCATGCCAGTCCTCGAGCGCATCGAGAAACACGAGTTCGACCTCTCTGTCGAATTGTTGAAAGAAGCGGGCGAGCTCGGTCTTCTCGGAGCAGACGTTCCTGAAGAGTACGGCGGTTACCAACTCGATAAAATCTCATCTTCAATCATCACGGAGCGCTTCGCGAAAGCACGTTCGTTCGCACTCAGCTACGGCGCACACGTGGGGATCGGGACGCTCCCGATCGTCTTCTTCGGATCAGAAGAGCAAAAGCACAAGTACTTGCCAAAACTCGCGACAGGCGAATGGATCGCGGCTTACGCGCTCACTGAGCCAGGCTCAGGGTCTGACGCCCTCGGTGCGAAAACGACAGCTGTCTTGAATGAGGCGGGCACGCACTACGTCTTGAACGGTGAGAAACAATGGATCACAAACGCCGGCTTCGCGAACGTGTTCGTCGTCTATGCGAAAATCGATGGCGACAAGTTCAGTGCCTTCATCGTCGAGCGTGACTTCAAAGGAGTCTCAACGGGCGCAGAAGAGCAGAAGATGGGGATCAAGGGATCGTCGACACGTACGCTCATCCTTGAAGATGTCGAAGTACCAGTCGACAACCTTCTCGGTGAAGTTGGAAAAGGTCACGTCATCGCCTTCAACATCTTGAACGTCGGTCGTTACAAACTCGCAGTCGGAGCAGTCGGTTCTTCAAAACGTGCATTCGACCTCTCGGTTCAATATGCGAACGAGCGTAAACAGTTCAAGACACCGATCAGCCAATTCCCACTCATCCAAGAGAAATTGGCGACGATGGCAGCGAACATCTATGCGATGGAAAGTTCAGTCTATCGTACAGGTGGTTTGTTCCAGGATAGCTTGGACGCACTCGGTGATGAGAACATGCGCGACGGATCGAAAGTCGCACAAGCGATCGCAGAATATGCGATCGAATGCTCACTCAACAAAGTCTTCGCTTCTGAGACGTTCGACTATGTCGTCGATGAAGCCGTTCAAATTCACGGTGGATACGGATTCATGGCAGAGTATGAAGTCGAGAACCTCTACCGTGACTCACGGATCAACCGTATCTTCGAAGGAACGAACGAGATCAACCGTTTGATCGTCCCAGGTACGCTCCTCAAGAAAGCGATGAAAGGTGAATTGCCGCTCCTCGCAGAAGCGCAAAAACTTCAAAAAGAGCTGATGAGCTACATGCCACAAGAATTGGATGGCTCACCACTCGCTCGCGAGAAGATGCTCCTTTCGAACATGAAGAAAATCAACTTGATGGTCGCGGGTACAGCTGTACAGAAGTATCAACAAGACCTTCAAAACGAACAAGAAATCTTGGCGAAGATTGCAGACATGATCAGTGCCATCTATGCGCTTGAAGCAGCCATCGCTCGTACGGACAAAGCGATTGCCCGTTCAGGCGAAGAGAAGAACACGCTCAAAGTCCGCTACACTGAAATCTTTGCGGAGCAAGTGTTCAAGCAAGTCGAACTCATGGCGAAAGAAGTGTTGTACGCAGCGGCGTCTGGCGACGAGCAACGTATGCTTCTCTCGGCAATGAAGAAATTCAGCCGCTACCAGCCAATCAACGTGATCGGCACGAAGCGCGAAGTCGCAGCGAGCCTCATCAAAGCGAACAAGTTTATCGTCTAATCAAATTGACAGAAAGGGTGGACTGGACGCGGTCGATCCTTTCTTTTTTTGAGCTCTGCCACGTACAATAGAGACGAGGGGGAGAGATGATGACAAAACGAGATGTATTACTCGACCGGATGGAACGCATTGGACGGTCCGTAGCCGAACGGGACGGGACGCTCATGCTGCTCGCATTGGGGTCGATTGGACAAGAGACGGAGCGGTTGGATGAGTATTCGGACCTCGATTTCTTTTTGATTGTCGAGGATGGGCAGAAGGCGCGCTTTATCGATCGACTTGACTGGCTCGAGATCGAACCGCTTCATTATCAGTTCCAAAACACGAAGGACGGGCATAAGATCATGTACCATGATGGCATTTATGGTGAGTTCGCCGTCTTTGAACTGCATGAAATGGCGACCATCGCCTATACGCCAGGACGTGTCGTCTGGCGACGGGACGAGGCGCTCGAGGTATTTGCGACACCACGCCTCGAAATCACCCGTGAAACAGCGGCTTATTATTATGAAGAGGCGTTGACGAACCTATACGTCGGCTTGCTACGTGAACGTCGTGGCGAAACGCTCGCGGGATTCGAGCTCGTCCAAGTCGCAGCTGTTCAGAACGTCTTGAAGGCAATCGGTGAACAAGGGGACCCGTTCAATCCGACACGCCGGGTCGAGTCGAGACAGCCCAAGATGATTTCTTTCCTGTTGGGCGGGGTATTAGGATATGGCAAGTCAGGCGTCGCAGCCTCGACTATCTTACGTTTTATCGAAGAACGCTATGTGGTCAACCCAACGATGAAGCGAGAGATTGAACGGTTGCTTGAGACGTGATTTAAATTCTCTAGGTGTGCTACATTGAGGAAAGAGGTGATGAACAGATGGTGACACTATACGGCTATCCACCATGCAGTACATGTAAAAAGGCAGAAAAATGGTTGAAGGAACAAGGCATCGAGTATACATACATCCATATCGTCGAATCGACGCCGACGAAAGAGGAACTCGCCGAACTGTGGAAACAATCAGGTCTACCACTCAAAAAGTTCTTTAACACGAGCGGGCAAGTCTATCGGAACGAAGGCATCAAAGACAAGCTACCGAATCTATCAGAAGACGAACAACTCGAGCTATTGGCGAGCAATGGTATGCTTTTGAAGCGACCAATCGTCACAAATGGTGAAAAAACGACCGTCGGATTTTCAGAAAAGTCCTTTACGGACGTTTGGGGCTAAGTGCTATAATACAGATGTGAGTCTAATTTATTTGAGGGGGAAGTTAGGATGAGCAAAGTACCAGCAAATTTACGTTATTCAAAAGAACATGAGTGGGTAGAAGTAAATGGAACGAAAGCCCGCATCGGCATTACGGATTTCGCACAAAGCGAACTAGGGGACATCGTGTTTGTCGAACTCCCAGAAGTCGATGGTACGATTTTGCTCGACGAGCCATTCGGCTCAGTCGAATCAGTGAAGACGGTCTCTGAGTTGTATGCACCGGTATCTGGTCGCATCACGGCAGTGAACGAGGACCTCGCGGATTCTCCAGAACTCGTCAACGAGTCACCGTTTGAAAACGCATGGATGATTGAAGTCGAGTTGACGGAAGAGTCAGACCTCGACAAACTCATGTCTGCAGAAGAATACGAAGCGATGATTCAAGGATAATCAAAGCCGGCTTCTCCATTGGAGAAGCCGGCTTTTTGTTTACTCGAAATCGAGTCGGTAATGATCGGATTCGACGAGAGTCGTCCGTTCAAACACACGGTAGAAGAAGATTCCGAGTGCGACGGGAATCAGGCCGAACAAGACGATGACGAGCAGGACGTTGAAGAGAGCGAATCCACCCGGCATGAGGTGAAGGGCGTTCACCGGACCGATGAGACCTGACACACCGAACCCGGCGCTGATTGGTGTTCCTTCAATTTTTAGAATCCCTGCGAGCGCACCGAGAATCGCCGCATTTGCCAAAATGGGAAGCATCATGATGGGGCGTCGGACAAAGTTCGCCATCTGAATCTTCGGAGAGCCGAGGAAATGGGCAATCGATGTGCCGGTCGCGTTTGCCTGCCATCCGGCGATCGCGAGACCGAATCCGGCAGCGACGACCCCGAGGTTCGCCGCACCAGCCGCGACACCGGACAAGCTGATGGCTGTCGCAATCCCGACAGTCGAGATCGGCGAGACGATAATGAGTGAGAACGCCATGGCGATCAGAATTCCCATGAGGACCGGTTGCAGGTCAGTCATTGTCATGATGAGTAGACCGATATACGTCGTGATCTGGGAGATGTACGTCAGTAGGAAAGTACCGATGCCTCCTGCGACGACAATGATGGTCATCGGCATAACAATGACCGTATACGTTTTCAAGTGGGGAGCGAGTTTCATGACAAGAAGTGTAGCGATTGCAGCGGTAACACCAGCTGTGATCACGTCCCCGATGCCGGCCATCACAAAAGCCCCTTCGTCGATTCGGACGGCACCGCTACCGACATACGTCGCAATCGCGATGGTCCCGGTTTCGAGAATCGATCGTCCGAACTGCATGGCGACCGCTAGCCCGATAATGGCTGGCAGAAGCCGCATCGCAATCGTCGTCGCATCCAATATGAATTGAAGAGACGGAAAATACGGAAGTATGGCTTTCGTTAATTCACCGAGTAGTGCGCTCGGGATGAGGGCGATCAGAATCGCCATGCTGAGACCGTTTAAGACGTTCATCGTGAACTGTTTCATCGTACCTGTTGTTTGTTCCGTCATCATTCATTCACCTGTCCTTCTTCTTTGCTGTTATGTACAAAAGCGATAAAGTTAGAACCCATATTATTCCTCTCACCAGAAAGAGTCAAGAGAATCATTGAAAAATTCTGAAATTTCATCAAAGCACGATTTTTGAATGGGAATCCATCGCCCCTTATAATGACAAGAGAGGTGAGAAGAATGATTACAGACGGATTCTTATATATATACGCCCCGATGTGTG
This sequence comes from Exiguobacterium sp. S3, assembly GCF_018617295.1. Lineage (GTDB taxonomy): Bacteria > Bacillota > Bacilli > Exiguobacteriales > Exiguobacteriaceae > Exiguobacterium > Exiguobacterium profundum. The sequence continues at coordinate 637,211 of NZ_JACSJW010000001.1, read as the reverse complement.
GTACATGCGCTGTGGCGGAAAAAATGTTGACGGTCGTCGAAGCGGTCGACCCTGAAATTAAAATCGAAAAGCGAGATGCGAACTATATCCCAAAAGAGCTAGAAGCCTACCAAGTGATGAGCGTACCCGCCTTGTTGAAGCTTGAAAATGGCGAGGTTCAAGACCGATTGTACGCGTTTCAAAATGTGCAACATGTCCTCTCTTTCGTGAAGTGAGAGAGGAACATTAGAATAATCTGAAAATTTTAAATAATCAGTTGACACAGAAAGTTCACGAATGGTATATTCATTACAACATCTTACTTGAACACAAAATAGGACGCGATATTCCCGATATCAAGACGTTTTGGCGAAGCCGCTGCTACCTTTATACGAATACACGTCAGTTTTCCCTTCGATTGTCCCCCAAAAAAATCAAGCGAAGACAGACGTTCCGTATAATCGCACGGTCCAAGCTAAGATCGAGTGATGATTGGTGAATCTCCCCCATGTAAGGATGTAAATCTTGAACGGGCAAAAGATTTTCATCTATGGGCTGTCCTTCCGTGACTCAAGGTGCTACGTTCTGTGTCGTCCTCGGACGGCACCTTTTTTTAATTTTTTTGAAAAAAGGATTTGACAGCAGAAAAAGCTGTCGCTATGATAAAGCTAATCGAATACACAACACTCTTATCAAGAGAGGCTGAGGGACTGGCCCTATGACGCCCAGCAACCGCGGAGCAATCCGAAATGGTGCTAATTCCAGCAAGGTGAGAAACCTTGACAGATGAGAGCAATCGTTGTCCGTACGATAAAGTGCGCACGTTTGCTCAAACGTGCGCGCTTTTTTTGTTGTCAGGAGGGAAAGGTATTGATTCAATTACGAAACGTCGCCAAATGGTTCGATACGAAGAATGGTCGTGTCCAGGCGGTCGATGATGTGTCATTAACAATTGATCGCGGTGAAATTTTTGGAATAATCGGATATTCGGGAGCGGGGAAATCGACGCTCATCCGATTACTCAACCGTCTCGAGTCACCGTCAAGCGGTGAAATCGAGGTCGCCGGGAATGAGCTCACGAAGCTCAGCCCGAAAGAACTACGAGGGGTTCGCAAGAACGTCTCGATGGTCTTCCAGCACTTTAATCTTTTGTGGTCGCGCACGGTCGCAGAAAACATCAGCTTCCCACTCGAACTGATCGGGGTACCGGCAAGTGAGCGGAAACGACGCGTCCAAGAACTCGTCGAGCTCGTAGGTTTGGCTGGTCGTGAGGACAGCTATCCATCGCAACTGTCGGGCGGTCAAAAACAGCGAGTCGGGATCGCCCGCGCGCTCGCTACAAATCCTGAGGTTCTCCTCTGTGACGAAGCGACAAGCGCGCTCGACCCGAAGACGACGGATTCGATTCTCGAACTGCTCGTCAGCATCAATAAGAAGCTCGGATTGACGATCGTCCTCATCACGCATGAGATGCATGTCATCCAAAAGATTTGTCACCGTGTCGCCGTGATGGAGGCCGGAAAAGTCGTTGAGACCGGTCAAGTCTCGGACGTGTTCCAACATCCGGAGCAACCGATCACGAAAGAATTCGTCAAGCAAATCGGGGCGGTCGACGATCTATCGCTCACGTTCGAACATCTTAAAGAACGGTATCCGAGCGGTCAAATCGTCAAATTGAAATTCTTGAACGAGATGGCAGAACAACCGATTTTGTCTGACGTCCTCAAGACGCATGACATCGGATTCAACATCATCGGCGGGAACGTGACCCAGTCACAAGTCGGTGCGCTCGGTACGCTATTCATCCAACTGATTGGGGAAGCAAGTGAAATCGATCGTGCCATCGCGTCGATTCGTTCGCAATCCGTAGAAGTGGAGGTGGAAAGCGATGTTTCCTAACGTAGATTGGCAAATTATGATGGAGCAGACTTGGGAGACGTTATACATGACGCTCGTCGCAGGTGTGGCGACGTTTGTGATCGGACTGGCTTTAGGTTTGATTCTCTATATTACAAACGAATCGCTTTTATTGAAGAATCGTCCGATTTACGTCTTCGTCAGCGCGATCGTCAACGTGTTTCGTTCGATCCCGTTCATCATCTTAATTATCTTACTCATCCCGTTCACGTTGTTCCTACTCGGTACGATGCTCGGTTCGACGGCGGCGCTTCCGGCACTCATCATCGGAGCGGCACCGTTCTATGCTCGGATGGTCGAACTTGCGCTTCGTGAAGTCGACCGTGGGGTCATTGAAGCGGCCGAATCGATGGGAGCGACAAAATGGCAAATCATCTACAAAGTCTTGATTCCAGAAGCTCTTCCGGCAATCGTATCGGGACTCACGGTGACCATCGTAGCAATCGTCGGTTACACGGCGATGGCGGGGGTCGTTGGGGGTGGCGGACTCGGGAACTTAGCCTTCTTGGAAGGATTCCAACGCTCACAAAACGACGTCACGTTCGTGGCGACGGTGCTCATCTTGATCATCGTGTTCGTCATCCAATTCATCGGTGACCGACTCGTCACAAAGATAGATAAACGTTCAGCATAATCACACATATACCATTTGGAGGGATTCATTATGAAAACTTGGAAAACAGTACTCGGATTGACGGCATTATCAGCATTCACGGTTCTCGCGGCTTGCGGCGGGGAAGAGGCAGAAACAGGTTCTGGCGATGAAAAAACATTGATCGTTGGTGCGTCAAACGTACCGCACGCTGAGATTTTAGAGCACGTACAAGAAGAATATGAAGCAAAAGGTTACAAACTCGAAATCAAGAAGTTCCAAGACTACGTGCTTCCGAACAAGACGCTCGCGAGCGGGGAGCTCGATGCGAACTACTTCCAACACGAGCCATACCTCGAGTCACAAATGGCTGAGAACAAAGACTACAAATTCGCATCAGCAGGTGGCGTGCACATCGAGCCGATTGGTGTCTACTCACAAAAATACAAATCGCTTGACGAGCTTCCTGAAGGAGCGGAAATCATCATGAGCTCATCGGTCGCTGACCACGGACGAATCCTTACGATGCTACAGTCAGAAGGTCTCATCACGCTTGCGGAAGGCAAAACGGTCGATGCGACAGTCGCTGACATCGTCGACAACCCGAAAGACTTGAAATTCAAGACGGACGTGGAAGCAGCACTTCTTCCAACGGCTTACAACAATGGAGAAGGCGATGCGGTCCTCATCAACACGAACTATGCAATCGATGCAGGTCTCAACCCACTCGAAGATGCGATTGCACTCGAAGGGGAAGACTCACCATACGTCAACTTGATCGTCACGCGTGAAGGGGACGAAGAAGACGAGCGCGTCAAGGCACTCCTCGAAGTATTGACGTCTGAAGAGACACAACAGTGGATCTTGGACGAATACAAAGGTGCGGTCGTACCGGTCAAACAATAAGTCATTTCGACTCAGGAGACTTCCTCCTGGGTCTTTTTTTGTCTAGTGTTCTTTCATAAAGAGAAGTACACTACATATATGAAAGAAAAGGGGGGATTTGGATGAAGCTCAGACAGATTCATCCACTGACGTGGGGCGTCCTGTTCGGGACGTTTTTTGCACGACTGGCGACGTTTTTTGTCATGCCATTTTTTGCGATCTATCTGGCTACGCTCGGCTTTTCAGCGAGTGTGATCGGAACGATCTTTGCCGTGACGGCACTTTCAGGTCTGTTCATGAGCTTCTTTGGGGGGACACTCTCTGATCGGTATGGACGAAAACAGCTCATGTTGATCGGGATCGTGCTGAATGCCGTCACGTTCGCTGGTCTCGCACTTGCGACGGAACTGTTTTGGTTTTACATGCTATCGATGTTGATGGGGATGTCGCGATCATTCCTAGAACCGGCTTCACGTGCACTCATCAGTGATACGACGCAGGCAGATCAGCGAGTCATCGTCTATAATGTCCGTTACTTCATGATCAATATCGCCGCGGCCATCGGACCACTCTTGGCGGTCGTCTTGTCACTCACTGGTGTGAAGACTGCATTCTTCGTCGTGACGGCTGTCTACATATTATACGGGATCATTATATCTATCTTGTTTTACAAATATCCGTTTGAAGAAGGGGACGGAATCAAGGCACGCCCGCGCTTGACGGAGACGTTTCGTGTCCTGAGAGATGACCGAACGTTTCGGGCGGTCATCATCGGAATGATCTTCGCGATTATCGGTTATAGCCAGTTCAATTCGACGCTCCCGCAATTCATCGCGCTACGCGATGGATTAGAAGAAGGCTCGAGATTATTCGCCTACTTATTAACGACGAACGCCATCACGGTTCTCATCGTCCAATATCCGATTATGCGTTTCGGGATTCGTGTCTCTCCGATCAAGTCACTCTTTTTCGGGATTTCGACCTTGTCATTCGGACTTTTGCTTATTGGATTTGCGACGGTAGAGTGGGTACTATTTGTCGCGATGGCCATCTTTACCGTCGGTGAGGTGTTGATGTTCACCATGACGGACGTCTTGACGGATGAACTCGCGCCGGAACATTTACGGGGCACTTATTTCGGGGCGATGGGATTGACGTCACTCGGACAGACAATCGGACCGATTATCGGTGGCGTGTTACTCGATACATTCGGTCAGTCATCGCTTCCTGTATTCGGAAGTTTGGCGCTCTTGACGGGGTGTGGTGCCTTCTTCTTCGCGGCTGCCGTACGAGAGCGGAAAGCAGTCCTCGCACTCGTCGAAGAGAATGCCGGATAATGTCTTGATTTCCTACTATTAGCATTCTCAACTTTTATCATTCTATTGAGAATGAATTCTAAGGTGAGTCGCTTGAAATAAAAAAATGACTAGTCTAAGATTAGAATATATCTAATCTACGCCATTCACTATGGCGAGAAAATACGGAAGGGGTATCCGAATGTCTAACGTACCACAAATGAAAATTGATGACCTCCGCGTCTCAATCGAAGGAAAAGAGATTGTCAAAGGTCTTAACCTAGAAATTAAAGGTGGCGAAATTCATGCCATCATGGGTCCTAACGGGACTGGTAAATCAACACTCGCATCAGCACTCATGGGTCATCCACTTTATGAGGTCACTGGGGGAAGCGTCGAATTAAACGGCGAAGATGTCCTCGAGATGGAAGTCGACGAGCGCGCACAAGCAGGGATGTTCCTTGCGATGCAGTACCCGGCTGAAATCAGTGGTGTCACAAACGCGGACTTCTTGCGTTCGGCAATCAACTCACGTCGTGAAGAAGGTCAAGAAATCTCGCTCATGAAGTTCATCCGTGAACTCGATGCGAAGATGGAGCTTCTCGAAATCCCTTCAGAAATGGCACACCGTTATTTAAACGAAGGATTCTCAGGCGGTGAGAAGAAGCGTAACGAAATTCTTCAAATGATGATGATTCAACCGAACATCGCCATCTTGGATGAAATCGACTCAGGTCTTGATATTGATGCCCTTAAAGTCGTTGCCAAAGGCGTAAACGAAATGCGTTCAGAAGAGTTCGGCTGCTTGATCATCACGCACTACCAACGTCTCCTCAACTATATCGAGCCAGACTTCGTACACATCATGATGGACGGGAAAATCGTCATGTCTGGTGGTAAAGAGCTCGCACAGCGACTCGAGGCAGAAGGTTACGACTGGGTGAAGCAAGAACTCGGAATGACAGTAGACACAGAAGCGTAAGGAGGCTGTACGATGACCGTACAATTTGAATTGGATGCACAAGCGTTGTCGGCACGTGCAGAAGCGCTCGGCGGACCAGCATGGATGGTCAACCGTCGTAAAGAGGCAGCAGAACTTGCGCCGACACTTGCTTTGCCAAAAGTTGAAAAAATTAAGATTGATAAGTGGGACTTCACAGCGGGAGATGTCGAGCTCGAACAAAAAGACGGCTTGACAGCGGACATCGAATCACTCCTCGGAGACCACCGGACAAACGTGCTCGTTGAACGCAACGGTCATGTCGTCTATAACGAATTGTCGATGCCTGAAGGCGTTTTGTTCATGGGAATCAAAGAAGCGATGGAGCAACATCCGGAGCTCGTTGAGAAATACTTCATGACTGAAGGCGTACGTGTCGATGAAGAACGTCTTTCGGCGTTGAATGCTGCCCTCACAAACGGTGGTGCATTCATCTACGTACCGAAAAACACGCAATTGAAAGATCCGCTTCAAGCCATCTTCACGATGGAACAGGCGAACGGTGCCCTCTATCACCACACGATCCTCGTCGCAGACGAAGGCAGTGAAGTGACATACATCGAAAACTTCCTTTCTGGCACGAATGAACCGCATACGGTCAACGTCGTGACGGAAGTATTCGCTGGAGAGAACGCGAAAGTCGTCTTCGGTGGTGTCGATCAGCTCGCTGAATCAGCACTTACGTTCATGAATCGTCGCGGTGTCGTCTATGCGAACGGTCGCCTCGATTGGGCGCTCGGTCACATGAACGACGGGAACTCGGTCGTCGAGACGAAGACTCACCTCGTCGGCGACAACACGTATTCAGATACAAAAGCTGTGACAATCGGTCGCGGTGCACAGAAACAAAACTTCAACATTCGTACCGACCACTTCGGAAAAGCATCTGAAGGGTTCATCTTGATTCACGGTGTCCAAAAAGACGCAGCCACTGCAATCTTCAGCGGGACATCGATGATTCACCACGGTGCGTCAAAATCGAACGGTGTACAAACAGAGCGCGTCTTGATGCTCTCTGAAAAAGCACGTGGGGATGCCAACCCGATTCTTCTTATCGATGAAGATGACGTTATGGCAGGTCACGCAGCGTCTGTCGGTCGTGTCGATGATGTTCAATTGTACTACTTGATGAGCCGTGGTTTGTCTCGCCAAGAGGCAGAGCGTTTAATCATCCACGGATTCTTGACGTCTGTCGTCGAAGAACTCGCAATCGATTCGGTCAAAGACCGTCTCCGCGAAGTCATCGAAGGGAAAGTACGTTAAGATGTTGAACGCCTCGATTCGTGAACAGTTTCCGATTTTAGATCAGGAAATCAATGGACACCCGCTCGTTTATCTTGATAGCGCGGCGAGCTCACAAAAGCCGCTCGCTGTCATCGAGGCGATCGAGGACTATTATCGTCGCAACCATTCGAACGTGCATCGTGGCGTCCATACGCTCGGGACGCAAGCAACGGATGCGTATGAAGGAGCACGTGAACGCGTCCGCTCATTCATCCATGCGGCGGTTCCTGAAGAAATCATTTTCACTCGTGGAACGACGACGGCCATCAATTTGGTCGCATCGAGCTACGGAGATGCGAATGTCGGTGAAGGCGACGAGATCGTCCTCACTCCGATGGAACATCATGCGAACTTAATCCCATGGCAACAACTCGCCAAGCGAAAAGGCGCGACACTTCGATACGTCGAGCTCACGCCGGACGGACGTGTCACACTCGATGCGGTTCAAGCGGTGTTATCAGACCGGACGAAAATCGTCGCGATGAGTCACGTCTCGAACGTACTCGGGACGATTAACCCGATTGCCGAAGTCGCTCGACTCGCGCATGAGTTGGGTGCCGTCATGGTCGTCGATGCCGCGCAAAGTGCACCGCACCGAAAACTTGACGTCCAAGCACTCGACTGTGACTTCCTCGCCTTTTCTGGACATAAGATGCTCGGACCGACTGGGATCGGTGTCTTATATGGGAAGAAGCAACTCCTCAAGAACATGGAGCCGGTCGAGTTCGGTGGCGAGATGATTGACTATGTCGATTTATATGAATCGACGTGGAAAGACATCCCGTACCGTTTCGAAGCGGGAACACCGATTATCGCCGGAGCGGTCGGACTTGCGGCAGCCATCGATTTCTTAGAAGAAATCGGTCTTGAAAACGTCGAAGCACACGAACGTGAACTCGCGTCTTACGCAATCGAGCAGATGAAAACGATTGAAGGGATCGAGATTTACGGTCCTGAAGATCGCGTCGGTCTCGTCACGTTCAACTTGAAGGACGTTCATGCGCACGACCTCGCGACTGTGCTCGACATGCAAGGTATCGCGGTTCGTGCCGGTCATCACTGTGCACAACCACTCATGCGTCTTTTGAAGCAATCATCGACGGCACGGGCGAGCTTCTATTTGTATAACACAAAAGAAGAAGTCGACCGCTTCATCGAGGGATTACGTCAAACGAAGGAGTATTTCAATTATGAGTTTTAATAATCTCGACATGTTGTACCGCCAGGTCATCATGGATCACTATAAAAACCCAAGAAACCGTGGCGTCATCGAAGATGGCGTGACGGTGGACTTGAACAACCCGACGTGTGGGGATTCGCTTCGTCTTCAACTACAGGTCGAAGACGACATCGTCAAAGATGCGAAGTTTGAAGGGGAAGGCTGCTCAATCAGTCTCGCCTCGGCATCGATGATGACCCAAATCGTCAAAGGAAAAACAGTAGAAGAGGCGCTTCAACTCGCCAACATCTTCTCTGAAATGGTTCAAGGCAAAGAGTACGACACGGATACGTTTGACCTCGGTGATATCGAGGCGCTCTCAGGCGTATCGAAATTCCCGGCTCGAATCAAGTGTGCCACGCTCGCGTGGAAGGCGCTTGAAAAAGGAGTAGACGAGGACGCGTAAGGAGAAGGAGGAGACCGATATGGCAAAGAACATGCCGGAAATTGGCGATTATAAATACGGCTTCCATGATCGGGACGTTTCGATTTTCCGTTCAGGCCGTGGCTTGACGACAGAAATCGTAGAGACGATCTCACGCATGAAAGAAGAGCCACAATGGATGCTCGACTTCCGTTTGAAGTCGTTGGATCACTTCAACAAGATGGCGATGCCGACATGGGGCGGAGACCTCTCGGCACTTGATTTCGACGAAATCACGTACTATGTCAAACCATCTGAAAAGACAGAACGCTCATGGGATGAGGTACCAGAAGAAATCAAACGTACGTTTGACAAGCTCGGTATCCCAGAAGCAGAGCAAAAATACTTGGCAGGTGTCTCGGCTCAGTATGAGTCTGAGGTTGTCTACCATAGCATGCAAGAAGACTTCGAAGAAAAAGGTGTCATCTTCAAAGATACAGACACAGCCCTCAAAGAAGACGAAGAGATCTTCAAAGAGTACTTCGGGAAGTTGATTCCGCCGACGGACAACAAGTTTGCGGCCCTCAACTCAGCTGTTTGGTCGGGTGGCTCGTTCATCTATGTACCAAAAGGCGTAAAACTTGAGCAACCGCTCCAAGCCTACTTCCGCATCAACTCGGAAAACATGGGTCAATTCGAGCGTACGCTCATCATCGTCGACGAAGGCGCATCGGTTCATTACGTCGAAGGATGTACGGCACCGGTTTACACAACGAACTCGCTTCACTCAGCGGTCGTTGAGATCTTCGTCAACAAAGATGCATATTGCCGTTACACGACGATCCAAAACTGGGCGAACAACGTCTACAACTTGGTAACGAAACGTGCAGTTTGTGAAGCGGGTGGATCGATGGAGTGGATCGATGGAAACATCGGATCGAAACTCACAATGAAATACCCAGCTGTCATCTTGAAAGGGGAAGGCGCACGTGGGATGACACTCTCAATCGCCCTCGCTGGTAAAGGACAGCACCAAGACGCTGGCGCTAAAATGATTCACCTCGCACCAAACACGTCGTCGTCTATCGTCTCAAAATCGATTTCGAAACAAGGCGGAAAAGTATCGTACCGTGGAATCGTCCACTTCGGCCGTAAGGCGAAGGGCGCACGCTCGAACATCGAGTGTGACACGCTCATCATGGACAACGAGTCGACTTCAGATACGATCCCGTACAATGAAATCTTGAACGACCAAGTGTCGCTCGAGCACGAAGCGAAAGTCTCAAAAGTGTCAGAAGAGCAACTCTTCTACCTCATGAGCCGTGGAATCTCGGAAGAAGAAGCGACAGAAATGATCGTAATGGGCTTCATCGAGCCATTCACAAAAGAATTACCAATGGAATATGCGGTCGAAATGAACCGTCTCATCAAGTTCGAGATGGAAGGTTCGATTGGATAATTGCTTGAATGACGGATTTCCTGTAAAAAGGGGTCCGTTTTTTTTTGTTATGTCGATGCCATATGTAGGGTATGCTAAAAAAGAGAAAGAATCATAGAAAGGATGGATACACATGTCACGTATTCCGCATAAAGATGAGATTGACCCGAAAGACATCACTCGCATCGCCGTCATAGGTGCAGGTTGGGTCGGCGTCAGTTTCGCCTATCAATTATCCACGGCTGCGCTTTGCGAGGAGCTCGTCTTAATCGACTCGAATCATGCCAAGGCAGAAGGAGAGGCGATGGACCTCAATCATGGGATCTCATTCGCCCCGACACCGGTCCGGATTTGGGCAGGGGACTACTCGGATTGTAAAGACGCAGATATCGTCGTCATCACGGCAGGAGCCGCACAAAAACTTGGGCAGACACGGATGGACCTCGTCGAGCAAAACGCCAAGGTCGTCCGCACCGTGACCGAAGACTTGATGAAGAGCGGGTTCGACGGCATTTTAGTCGTCGCGACGAACCCGGTCGATGTGATGGCACACGTCGCCTGGAAAGCATCGGGTTTACCAAAAGAACGCGTCATCGGTTCAGGGACGGTCCTCGATACAGCACGACTCCGTTACAAACTTGGAGACTATTTCGAACTATCGCCACGAAACTGCCACGCCTACTATATGGGTGAACATGGGGATACGGGCTTTGTCGCATGGAACAACGCACGCATCTATGGGAAGAGTATCGATGAACTATTGGCGGAGAACGAGAAATATCAGTTCGAAGACTTAGAAGCGATCTATGCGGACGTACGCGACGCTGCTTACCAGATCATCGAGCATAAGAACGCCGCCTATTATGCGATTGGGGTAGGCTTGCTTCGCATCATCCGGGCCATCGTCCGAAATGAAAACTCCGTCGTGACAATTGGCGCTCACCTAGACGGCGAGTACGGGGCGAGTGACGTGCATATTGGCGTACCGGCCTTGATTGACCGAAGCGGCATTCGTAAGATCATCGAGATTGAATTGACGAACGAAGAACAACAGAAGTTTGACGCCTCGGTACAAACTATCAAAGCAGGGATTGAGAAAGTCGAGCCCGCATCCTAAAAAAGATCCGACTGCTTAGGCAGTCGGATTGTTGGTTAAGACGCCTCTTCTTCGGCGATATCTTTCTTGTAATACTTCTCGGATGTGAAGAACTCGGTTGTCAATCGTTTCACTTCACCACTTAGAAGCAAGACGGCAATCATATTCGGGATGAGGATCATCGCTAGCATCAAGTCTAGGAAGTTCCAAATCATCTGAGCGCCTCCAATCGAACCGATGACAATCGAGACGATATAAACGGCCTTCATGATTTTTCCTGCCGTCAAACCGAATAAGTACTCGGCTTGTCGCGAGCCGTAAAAGATGATGACGATAATGGTCGAGAGGACGAAGAAGATGAGTGAGATGGTGACGAGTAAGCTTCCCGTGTAACCGAAGTATTCATTGAAAGCAATCGTCGTCAACGCTGCTGGGTCATCCATCACTCCGTCTGCCGTCCAGACACCTGAAGACAAGACGACGAATGCGGTCGTGCTACAAATGATGAGCGTATCGATGACGATCCCGATGACGGCCCAGAACCCTTGGCGCACCGGATGGTCCGTCTGTGCCGCGGCGTGGGCAATAGGTGCCGTTCCAAGACCGGCTTCATTTGAATAGAGTCCACGGGCGAAGCCCCAACGAATCGTCTCAGCAACGGCGGCACCGGCAAACCCACCGAACGCGGCCATCGGCTCGAATGCATAAGAGAAGATGAGACTGAGAACGTTTGGAATCTCAGAGAAGTTCATCAAGACGATGACGAGTCCGGCTCCGACATAGACGAGTGCCATGCCAGGGACGACGATCTCGGTGACTTTCGCGATGCGCTTCATTCCGCCAAAGACGATGATGCCCACAAGAATAGCGACGACAATCCCCGTGATGAGCGTGTTCCCATTGAACGTCTCACGGACTGCCGAGCTGACAGCGTTTCCTTGTACCATGATACTCGGAATGAGTTCGATCATGAGAGCGAAGGCGAACCACGTCGCGAGCCACTTCCAACGAAGTCCTTTTGATATGTAGTAGACCGGTCCCCCGACAAATTCGCCGGCATCATTCTTCTCACGATAGTGCACGGCCAGTACGCTCTCTGAGAACTTGATGGCCATGCCGATGATAGCGATGACCCACATCCAGAAGATGGCACCCGGTCCCCCGAACATAATCGCTGCAGGTACACCGATGATGTTCGCGGCCCCGACTGTTGAAGAGAGGGCTGACGTCAACGCTTGTCTCGGACTGATGTCGCCTTCACCTTTCGGCTTTTTGAAAATGCTGCCGAATGTTTGCTTGAATATGTAGATGGGGTAACGAAACTGAAAGAAACCGAGCTTGATGGTGAGGAAGATACCGGATAAAACGAGTAACGAGATAATCGGTACGCCCCAAAGCCAGTCGGAAACGTTCGTGACAAGAGTAATAAATTCATTCATACAACCACTCCAATTCCATTATTTTACTTAAATACTGTTTCCTAAAGTAAGGACCTCTAAACATCTTTGACAAAATAAAGGAGGAAAATAGAATGAGAGTTGCTAAACGTTTGATTGTATCTGGACGTGTCCAAGGCGTGGGGTTTCGATATTTTTCACAGGAGACCGCGCAACGATTCGGCATCAAAGGATGGGTTCGCAATCTAAGTGACGGGACAGTCGAGCTACATGCGGAAGGAACCGAGCAAGAAATCGACGCCTTCGAGCAGACGTTGAAGGATGCCAATCGCTTTGTCGGTGTCGAACGAATCGAAGAGACGGAAGCGAACGATCAGGAATTTCGCTCGTTCGACATACGCTATTAACCGCTTACATTTCCCTATGTGTGAAGGGAGATTTTTTTTATGAAATCTACATTTCAAAAAATTAAACCTTGAATTTTTGAGATGGGGTGGTCAAACGATAGGAAGTGTGTATAATGAAATAGACCAAGCGATATATTGTCAGAAAATTTAGTTATTATTTTTTTGTTAAGTCGTTCGGAATATCAAGTGTATGGAGGTAGTTGTATGAAAAAATCGACATTGTTCCCGTTAGCGTTTACGATTTTTGCTTTATTCTTTGGGGCCGGGAACTTACTGTTCCCACCAGAGCTCGGCGCCTTGGCGGGGGAAAACCTCGTACCGGCGATGATCGGGTTCGTCATTACGGGTGTCGGTTTACCGCTTCTTGCTTTGTTCGCAGTCGCTCGGGTCGGCGGTGGGACAGACCAAATTGCTCGTTATATTCCAAAGCGTCTCGCGCTTATCTTGACAGGATTGATGTATGTAGCCATCGGACCATTCTTCGGAATTCCGCGTACGGCTGCCGTCACGTATGAAATGGGACTCGTCCCGTTTCTCGATACGCCTTCTACTTTGACACTCGCGATGAGTTCGACCGTCTTTTTCGGGTTGACGTTCTTCTTGACGCTCCGTGCTCAAAAGTTGATTGAAGTCATCGGACGCATCATCACACCAATCCTCTTGTTCTTACTCGCAGCGATTGGGATCACAAACCTCATCTCGCCTCTCGGAGAGCCTGGAGCTCCAGCGGAAGGGTTTGAGACATGGTTGGGCGCACTCGGCCAAGGTTTCCAACAAGGCTATTTGACAATGGATGTATTCGGGGCCCTCGTCTTTGGGGCAATCGTCCTCGTCACGTTGAAAGCAAATGGGTTGAGTGACCAAAAAGAAGCGTCTTCGCTCCTTCGTTCTGCAGGGATGCTTGCCGTTACCTGTTTGATGCTCGTCTATATCTCGCTCGGTTCGATCGGTGCGAATATGACAGTCGCAGAAGGAACGACGAGTGGCGCAAGCCTTCTCCAAGCGTTCGCAGGTACGTCTTACGGCCAAGTCGGAATGCTCGCACTCGGGTTAGCGGTCTTCCTCGCTTGTTTGACGACAGCAGTTGGACTCATCTCAGAGTTCTCACGCTTCATCAGCAACCAGTTTGATTCTCTCAAATATCATCATGTCGTCATCGCGACAACATTGTTTGGGTTCATGATCTCACTCGTCGGTTTGAGCTCGTTGATTCAAATCGCCGTGCCGCTTCTCACGCTCCTCTATCCGGTCATGATCGCACTCGTGCTCATATCGGTGACGGAACGACTTCAACGAAACCCCGGTGTGGCGATGAAAGCGACAATTTACACGGCGCTCGTTCTCTCGTTCTTTGAAACGTGGAACGGCATCCAGCCTTCTGCGGTTACTTCTTGGATTGGAAACTTACCAATGGCGGATATCGGACTTGCCTGGGCAGTTCCGACGATGATCGTCTATGCGATCACGCTTCTTCTTCCGAAAGGAACGTCACAAGAATCACTCGCTCAATCACGCATCTCATAAGTCTCGCCCATCCTTTAGTCAAGGATGGGCTTTTTTCTGTCTTATTGTTTGCCTGGATGTGAGCTCAAACAGTAAAATGGAAAGATGAAAAGGGAGTGACATTCGTTGACGACAAAACAAAAAAATCAATTGGCGATTCTCATGTTGAACATGTTTATCGCCGTCGCCGGATTTGGGATCATCATCCCGATTATTCCGGATTACTTAAAGATGATTGGCGAGGGAGGGACAGCCGCCGGACTCATGATTTCCGTATTTGCGGGTGCCCAGCTCGTCATGTCACCGATTGCCGGGAAATGGGCGGACGTCCACGGCCGCCGACTCATGATCATTCTCGGTCTGATCGGATTCACCATCTCGATGGGAGTCTTCTATCTATCGGATAATTTGACAATTCTTCTCGTCTCTCGTGCCATCGGGGGTGTTGGTGCAGCGCTTTTGATTCCTGCCATCTTCGCTTATGTGGCAGATATCACGACACTCGAGCAACGAGCTCGAGGAAACAGTTATATTTCCGCGGCAATGTCGCTTGGAATTGTAGTGGGACCAGGGATTGGTGGCTTTTTTGCTGAATTCGGCTTGAAGACACCGTTGCTCGTTTCAGCGATTGTATCGTTTATTGCTGTCATTTCGTCTGTGCTTCTTCTTAAGGAGCCTGACCGTGCTCCATACGTGGCGCCTAAGATTAAAGAGTCTTTACCGACGCAGCTGGTCATGTCGACGCGAAAACCGTACTTCTTCGTATTGGTCATCAACCTCGTCATGGCGTTTGGTCTGATGGCGTATGAATCGGTACTTGGGCTCTATGTCAGTGAGATGTTCAGTGCGACACCACAAGAGATTGCCATCATGGTAACCGGAACGGGGATTGTGAGTGTCATCGTTCAATTGTTTGCAGTGGACCGTCTCGTCGAATGGTTGGGTGAGACCAAGGTCGTACTTGCTTTCATCGCGCTCGCCTCATTTGGCTTCTTGTTATCTTTGTTCGCTGGTACGTATATGCTCTTCTTCGCAGTGACACTCGTGATTTTCTTATCGACATCTATTTTACGACCGGTGTTGAACACGCTCGTGTCGAAACTTGCAGGAAACGAGCAAGGTCTTGCCATGGGGATGAACAACGCTTATATGAGTATTGGGAATATTTTAGGGCCGACATTGGCGGGAATCGCCTTTGATATTGATATGCGCTATCCGTTCATGATGGGACTCGTCCTATTGCTCGTCACATACATGGGCACATGGAACTGGTCGAAACGGAAAGCGGCCGCCATTTCAGAATCGTAAAGGAGGACGCTATGATCTATGTAGGTGTGACCGGATGGGGTGACCACGATTTGCTGTATACGACCCCAGAAGAACGAAAACATAAATTATCGACATATGCGGGACATTTCCCGACTGTTGAAGTCGACTCGACCTTCTATGCGATTCAACCTGTGAAAAATTTCGAAAAATGGGATGGGGAAACACCGGATCATTTTCAATTCGTTGTGAAAGTTTCCAGGGAAATGAGCGGACATGATCGTGAGCCGAAAACGCCTTTGATTGAACTGTTTGAGCGTTATCGCGTCTCGGTCGATCCGTTAAAACGAGCGGGGAAATTACGGGCTGTGCTCGTTCAATTGCCGCCGTGGTTCGATGTGTCAAAGCCACACCTGGATTATTTGAGAACGCTTCGTGCCGAGCTGTCAGATTACGAGATTGCCATCGAGTTCCGCAATCCGACCTGGTTCTCAGAAGCGTTCCGGGACCGGACGCTTCAATTTTTGAAGGAGCAGCGGTTCATCAACACGATTTGCGATGAACCGCAAACGAAAGAGAGCAGCATCCCGTTCGTACCGGTCGTGACGCATCCTGATGTTGCGGTCGTTCGATTGCATGGACGCAATACGTCAGGATGGCTCAAAAAACCTGGAATGACGAGTCAAGAATGGCGGCATGTTCGCTGTCTGTACCGGTATAGCGAGGAAGAATTGCAAGAATTGGCGACCTCACTTCGTGAGATTGACCGTGATGCGAAAGACGTGTATGTATACTTTAACAACAACTCGGCTGGGGATGCAGCACCGAATGCGAAGCGACTCATTGAGATTCTTGGCCTTGAATATGAACTCGCGCCGAGACAAATCAGTTTGTTTTAGAAGGAAGGGATGGCCATGACGACACTGTCTATTTTTCATTACAACGATCTTCATTCAAAGTTCGACCAATGGCCGAAACTTGTTTCATTTCTAGAAGAACATCGGACTGACGACACGCTGTACTTTGATTTAGGAGATCATGCCGACCGCACCCACCCGGCGACCGAAGTGACACGTGGAAAGTTGAATGTTCGTTTGCTCGAGCAACTCCGTCCGACAGCGGTCACCATCGGAAACAACGAAGGAATCACTTTTCCTCATGATTGGCTAGCCGAACTGTATGACGAAGCAACATTTCCCATCTTACTTGGGAATGTATATGAAGCAGACGGGTCACGACCGAATTGGGTCGATGAGACGCTCGTTCTTGAGAAAGATGGTTTCCAGATCGGTCTGTTTGGTGTGACCGCTCCATATGAAGAGTTATACCCAGAGCTCGGCTGGCAGATTGAATCGCCTTACGAGGCGGCGGAGCGAGCGCTGAAACAGTTGGCGCATTGTGATGTCATCATCGCGCTCAGTCACCTTGGATTCTTTGGAGATGAGCGATTAGCTGAAAAGTTTCCTGAAATCGATGTCATTCTCGGTGCGCATACACATCATGTTTTAGATGAAGGTGTGATGACGAACGGTGTGTTGATTGCACAGGCCGGAAAATATGGGAAGTACGTCGGTGAAGTCACACTGACGCTTGGCGAGTCAGGAATCGTATCGAAAGAAGCGCGCCTTCACGAACTGTCTCAGCAATCGGATAGTCCAGACACGTTGGCGTTGTTGCGCACAGAAGGGGCAGATGCCGAACGCCTTCTTGATGTCACGATTGCAGAGACGGATGGATACGCCTCCGATTGGTTCGGACCTTCTCCACTTGGTGACCTACTCGTCGAAGGGATGGTCGAATGGTGTGCGGCGGATGTTGGGATTATTCCATCTGGGGTTGTGCTAGAAGGCCTTGCACCGGGTGGGGTGACGCTCAACATGTTGCATCGGATCTGTCCGCATCCAATCAACCCTTGTGTGCTGACATTGGACGGTGAAACGTTGTCGCGTTTCCTTCACGATACTAATGAAGAAACGTTCACGAATATGCATGTCAGAGGTCTCGGGTTCAGAGGGACCGTTCTCGGAGAACCGAGTCTCTATCAAATCGAACAACGTGACGGTCAGACTTATGTGATGGGGGAACGATTGGATTTAAATCAGACATATCGTGTCGCAACGGTCGATATGTTGACATTCGGTCCGCTTCTTCCTTATTTGGCAGACCAACCGAAGCGATATTTCATGCCCGAACTTCTGCGAGATGTATTACGAGAAACAATCGTCGCCCGTCATGAAGTGATTCGAAAAGGATAGAGTGCATCGATGAGGGCATGCTATGATAACAGAGTGGAGGTGGGAGCGATGATTCGAGTGAATCGCCACGGATATACCGTCTTGGAAGAAAAACGGGACGGGTTCGATGAAGAGGCGTTTATCGCACGGTATAGTGACGTGCTAGATAAGTACGATTACATCGTCGGTGATTGGGGGCATGGTCAGTTGCGATTGAAGGGATTCTATGAACCGCAATCTAAATTGGCGACCTATGAGAACCGAATTGATCACGTGATGGACTACGTATACGAATATTGCAACTTTGGATGTCCTTATTTCGTTTTGAAAAAAGAAACGGAAATCAACGAAGAAGAGAGTGGACCCGTCTTTGGGGGAACGAAGCAAAAACTGAAGTTGAAGCGTAAGTTTAACAAGAACGATGAATCAAACGTGTGAAGTGCTGAGCCGTCAGCACTTTTTTTATTACATTTGATTTCCAAATATTTCGTTTAGGTAAAAAGTCGTGACTTCCGGTTTTGAGGTTGGAAAAATGTGATAAATTGTCATTAACGATAGTTTCGTCGTTTTTTGGTTTTGATAGTGAGGTGATTTGGATGCAACATGTACAAACGACCGTCGGGGATCGGGATGACGTCCATAATCGAATTCATAACTTCGGACTCGGGATATTGGCCATGTTCTTTTTTGGTTTCCATATCATGATGACCTTTTATTTTACGGCGGCAGTCATTCTATTTGAACTCTTTCATGTGTTGATCATCCGTCGCTTTGAATATGGCCATTCGTTCTTGCGAGGCCGTGTCTTCAAAGTCACATCTCACCTTGTGTTATCACTCGGGGTGCTGTTGTTGATCTTGTCCATGTCTCAGTTCTTTTTAGGCAATGTGATGATTCGCTAAGCGGAAAGGAAAAATTCCTTTCCCTTTTTTTATGTTTTTTTGAAACGTATGGTCACCTTTTCACGTACACTAATAGAAAGACTACGAAAAAGGATGGATTACTATGAGATCTGAATGGAAACAACATGCACGACACGCCTTGAAAGGAAAATGGTGGTTGATGGCCGGATTGGCACTCTTGTTCCTCATTATTAACGGGATTCCGCAATGGTTTGCGCCTGAAATGGACGTCAACTCGCCAGAACCGTTCACATCGACAGAAGTCACTTTGAGCTTTGTATCGAACGTTCTGCAAATTTTAATTGCCCCACTTGCGATCGGTTGGTCGTGGCTTGCTCTCAACGTATCACGTGAGAAAGGAGCCTCGCTCTCAACGCTGTTCAAGCCGTTCCAGACACGTTACTTCAAACATGTCATCACCTCGTTTGTGATGGGGGTATTCCTCGTGTTATGGACGTTGTTACTCATCGTACCGGGAATCATCAAAGGATTCTCATATTCACTTACGCCGTACATTTTGCGCGATCAGCCTGAACTTTCCGCACTCGAGTCGATCACAGAATCACGTCGTCTCATGGATGGGCACAAGATGGAAGCCTTCATGCTCGTCTTGTCCTTCTTTGGTTGGTTCCTCGTCGGGATCTTGACGCTCGGGATCGGGTTCTTCTTCATCGGACCTTACTTCTCGACGACATACGCGACGTTCTACGATTCGATTCGAGACAAGCAAGTTGATTCGAATGAGCCAGTGCACGGAACAGAACAAGGATTTTAAAGAAACAAACGCCTCGCTCAAGTGATTGAGCAAGGCGTTTTTGATTAGGCGTTGACTTCAGTTTTTTGTAAGTATGGTTTCAACGACAAGTGGTGTTCGGCCACGACTTTACGAATCGTACGTGTCTTCGAGCGCATGACGAGTGATGTCGTCTCGACGATATCATCTGTTAAGAATTTGACGCCATCGAGCAACTCACCTGACGTGACACCTGTTGCGGCGAAGATACAGTCATCACTCTTGACGAGGTCGTCGAGCGTGAGGAGTTGGAGCGGATCTTCAATGCCCATCGAGATGACGCGTGCAGATTCTTCTTCATTCATCGGGTGAAGACGGGCCTGCATGTCTCCGCCAAGCGCTTTGACAGCTGCAGCCGTGATGACGCCTTCAGGAGCACCGCCTGTACTGATGAAAATATCAATCGGATTTGTTTTGACGGCAGCTGCGATTCCGGCCGAGACATCGCCATCCTCAAACAATTTGACGCGTGCGCCGACGTTCATGACGGCTTGGCGAAGGTGTTTGTGGCGATCGCGGTCTTGCATGATCACCGTCACTTCTTCAATGCGTTTATTGTTATATTTTGCTGCTTTTTCGATGATCGACTCGAGTGGTTCATCGAGCGAGACTTTTCCTTTTAAGTTCGGCCCAACGACGAGCTTATCCATGTACATATCTGGTGCGTGGAGGAGGGCACCTTCATCCGCAACAGCGATGACGACCATCGCATCTCCGAGTCCTTTTGCGACAATGGATGTACCTTCGAGCGGATCAACGGCGATGTCGACTTTCGGACCGAACGTCGTACCGAGTTTTTCCCCAATGTAGAGCATCGGTGCCTCATCGAGCTCACCTTCTCCGATGACGACCGTCGCATCCATGTTCACTGTTCCGAGAACTTCGCGCATCGCTGACGTAGCTGCGTCATCGGCTTCATTCTTTTGCCCACGTCCGATCCATTTCGAAGATGCGAGTGCTGCGGCTTCCGTTGCTCGTACGATTTCTAATGCTAATTCACGTTCCATAGTGTTGTACCCTCCACGTTATCTCTATTAAATGTGTTATACTTTTTACGGCTTAAATCCGTTGATTAGTGTATCACAATTTTATAAATGATGTAAATAGGACAGATTCTTTTCTCCTGACCGAAAAAGCATTAGTATTAACAGCAGGGGGGATCATCATGTATTTTGTGAATAGAGAGAAGATTAATCAGACACTGGAACAAATGGAAACGATGTTAGCGCACACTGATCAATTGACGGGGGATGCGTTCACAGTAGAACTTGCGAAACAACGAATGGCTGTCCTCCTGATAGAAGGGGTCATCGACGTAGGGAACTCGATGATTGACGGATTCATCATGCGAGACCCGGGTAGCTATGAGGATATTGTCGACATTCTGCTCGATGAACGCGTGCTCGATGAGAAGACGGGTAATGCCACCAAGGCGCTCGTCGGATTGCGTGCATACTATGTCCGTGAGTTCGTCGATGCAGAAGCATCACGCTTCGATGAATGGGTGAAGACGTCGAAACAAGACTTCACAGCGTTCTCCACGCAAGTTCGTCATTACTTAGAGGTCGAACTTGGACCAGTGTCCGCATTCTTGCCAGAAAGCGAGTGATTGGATGGAACCGATAAAAGGATATTTGTTTGATTTAGATGGTACGATGTATGCAGGAATAGAGCCCGTTCAAGCTGCTGTCGATTTTGTAAACGAGTTAGAAGCTACGGGCGTCCCATACTTATTCGTCACGAATAACGCCTCGATGACACAACAGCAGATTGCGGATAAGTTGATTTCAATGGGGGCAAATGTGAAGGCAGAGAACGTCTTGACGAGTGCGATGGCGACGGCTTTTTATATTGAGAAGATGTCACCGGGGGCAAGCGTTTATATGATTGGCGAAGACGGACTCCGACTCGCCTTAGAATCTCGTGGGTTCCACGTCACGGACGAACCGAAAGCGGACTATGTGGTCATCGGTCTCGACCGTCACATTACGTATGAGAAGTTGGCGCGAGGGGCGATCGCCATTCGTTCGGGAGCCCGATTCATTTCGACGAATGGGGATATCGCCATTCCGACAGAACGAGGGTTTTTACCGGGGAACGGGTCGCTCACATCCGTGTTGACGGTGACGACAGAAAAAGAACCATTCTTTATCGGGAAGCCAGAACCGGTCATGATTGATATTGCACTCGACATGATTGGATTGACGAAAGAGGATGTCGTGATGGTAGGGGATAACTATCATACAGATATTCTATTCGGGATCAATGGGGGAATCCGTACACTTCACGTCAACTCAGGTGTACACGGTCCAGCATTTATTCAAGAACAAGAAAAACTCCCGACCTATATGGTTGAGAGTTTAAATGAATGGAAGCATGAAAAAAAGGGATGACGAATGTCTCCCTTTTTGCTTAGAATACTTGTTCTACTTCGACGATGCCTGGTACTTCTTCGATGAGCGCACGCTCAATACCGGCTTTTAGCGTGATTGTTGAAGACGGGCAGCTGCCGCAAGCACCCATCAAACGGAGCTTGACGATGCCTTCTTCGACATCAACGAGTTCGACGTCTCCGCCGTCACGAAGCAAGAACGGACGCAATTTATCGAGCACTTCTTGGACTTGATCAAACATTTCCATGGTATCTACCCCTTTCTCGTTCTACTTTATTCTAGCAAGTTTGAGAGTGTTTCTCAATCATTTACGCTGAGCATTTCGTCATCGGGAGTGGGGAAGATTTTTGTATAATGGTTTCGAGGGGGAATGAATATGAAAATCACGGTTTATGGGGCAGAGGTTCAATGTGCTAGTTGTGTCGGTGCACCGAGTTCGACCGAGACGTATGAGTGGTTGCAAAGTGCGCTCGGACGCAAGTATCCGGAGCAGTCCTTTTCTTTCGAGTATATCGATTTCGAACAGAGTGAGGACGATTTTGCCCTGGCGCTTAAAGACGATGAATGGTTTTATCCGCTCGTCTTGCTCGACGGAGAAGTGATTGACGAAGGGGTCGTTCAGTTACGAAAAGTGTATGCGGCAATTGAGGCGAAACAAGGATCCGTCAATCATATAAAATAGTGAGCAAGTGGACGAACCATGCGATAGCAAGGTTCGTTTTTTGTTTACCTATAATTCAGAAAAAGATTTTACAACTTTTGTCTCTCGGACTAAACTGAACATAACTTGTATAAATTTTATAATATTTTGAAAATTAATAATCCTATTTATTAAAGGAGGACTATTTGATGTTTGCCCGAAAACGAAATATGCCGATCCATTTAGACACCTCGTCCCAAATGGAGCACTTGTTGATCGCACTTCCCGATGAGTTGGAACGACAACGTCAGTTGATTCGTCTCGAACGTGAGGATTTAGCTTATTTACGTGCGTATCAACAGGAATTACGTCAATTGACACCTCGGTTGGTTGATGTGTTTTATGAAGAGCTCGAAAAGATCGACGAGATGAGAGAGTTGATTCGGCAACATTCGTCATCGGACAAACTAAAACTCACTCTTTCTAACCATATAATGGAGATGTTTGAAGGGAAGTTGAATGAAGCATATATCAATCGACGTCTCGCCATCGCCAAACGGCATTATCTGATCGGTCTGAAAGGGAAATGGTATATGGCGGCCTTCCAAAAAATATTCGAGACGCTCGTCTTATCGATTCAACATGAGCAGCTCGATGCGGACTCGAAAATGAGGTTGATGATGGCCGTCTCGAAAATCTTTAACTTCGAGCAACAAATCGTGCTCGAGATGTTTGACGATGAAGCAGACGTCGTTCGTGACCAGATGCAACACGTGAAAGATGAAATCAGTCAAACGATTCAGCAGGCGAGTGAAGATTTGGCCGCCCTCTCACAAGAAGTCATGGCTAGTTTTCAGTCGATGAATGAGCGGGCAGATGATATGAAGCATTCAAGTTCACTCACGCAGACAAAGCTACGGACGGTACTTCACTCTTCAGTAAGTGGGAAAGACACGATTTTGTCGGAGGCGGGACGCCTTGATGAAATCGCGCGTGACCTCTCCGATTCAGCTCAGGAAATCAAGGCGCTCGAAAGATTGATGAACGAGATCATGACGATTGCGGATTCGGTCAAACAAATTGCCAACCAGACGAACCTACTTAGCTTGAATGCCGCGATTGAAGCAGCACGGGCAGGCGAGCAAGGGAAAGGATTCCAAGTCGTTGCTTCCGAAGTACGGACGCTCGCGAGTCAATCGAAACAAGCGGCGGAAGAGGTGGAGGATTTGGTGAAGCGTCTCACGAACCAGATGGAAGAGACTTCGAGCCGCGTCTTATCGACCGAGCAAGAGATGAAGCAGACGATGGGACGGATCAATGAAGTGACGGATGCCTTCCTCCAAATTTCAGGTGATTCGGAGCATGCTGACGGGCAGATGGGGAGTCTCGCCGGTGATATCGATGAGATTGTTGAATCAATAGCCGAACTCAAGCGTGCCACGACCCAGATTGCGACGTCTTCGACACGGTTGATGGATACCGCACAACGATTGTAAGTGGTCAAATGATAAAAAAGACGAATCAGGTCGCATGACACGACTTGATTCGTCAATTAGTGAAGTCGAGCGAAGGGACTCGACTTTTTTTTATTTAGAGAAGCTGGAACGATGACGTCGCTGAACCAGCCGTGTAGCCGGTAAGCGTCGCATCAGACTTCACTTGATACGTTCCACGTTGTGACCAAGAATTCGTCGAGAGTGTGAATGTGATGGCTCCTGATGAATTCGTCTTGCCTGTACCGACAAGCGTCGTACCGTTCGGTTGTGTGACCGTCACACGAACATCGGCGTTTGCGACCGCTTGGCCATTTGAATTTCGTACTGCCGAAGAAATCGAGACGACTTCACCAGCGTAGTAAGAAGACTTCGATGTCGAGACTGTCGTCGTGAGTGCTTGGACAGGTTGCGTCGTACCACCAGAAGTCGGGGATTGGACAAGTCCGTTCCCGAACCATGTGTCGCGACCTGTTGTACCAAGGTCGATGGAGTCTTGCGACAATTTTGTACGGAGTTGTGTGCTCGATAGCGTAGGGAACGCCTGTTTCATGAGTGCGAGGTTACCCGCCACATATGGTGTCGCCATTGATGTTCCGCTCATTTGACCGTAGCCCCCACTTGAGAGGGTCGAGTTGATGCCGACACCAGGTGCTGCCACTTCGACAGTGCTACCTGTCGCCGAGAACGAGGCACGGTTGTTGTTGATATCGGTTGCAGCAACAGCAATTGCCGAACTGTAACGAGCCGGATAGTTGACGAGGTCACCCGATCCATCGGTACGACCATTGTTACCCGCTGCCGCGACGACAAGGATGCCTGCATTATTGGCACGATCGACGACTTGTTGGAGCGTCGTCGATGGACTTGTCGTCCCGAGGCTCAAGTTGATGATATCCATATCATTAGTGATTGACCAGTCAATCCCGGCAACGATACTCGATAAGCTACCACTTCCGTTCGCCTCAAGCGCTTTGACGGCGTAAATGCTTGCCTCGTGTGCAATCCCGACTGTTCCGATGCTATTGTTACGTGCACCGATAATCCCGGCTACGTGTGTACCGTGACCGTTGTCATCAGCATACGAACTCGTGACCGTGCTAAATGAGGCACCACCAGCGATTGTTAAATCGGGGTGGGGCGAAATCCCTGTGTCGACGACGGATACTTTGACACCTTTCCCTGTGAATCCACTCTGCCAAGATGAAGGAGCTTTTAGTTTAGGAATCCCCCAGTCTTGTGTTTGATTCTCAATCTGTACGATTTGGTCCACTTCCACGTGTGCGACGTTCGGGTTATTCTTCAGTCCATTCAAAGCAGCTTTCGGAACTTCGAGTGCTGCTGCAGGAATATTCGAATACTGTTGTTTAACTTCCATGCCTTCAATCGACAGCGGAATTTTCTTTGCCGATTCCTTGAAAACGACGATGACACGTTCTTTCTCTTTGTTTGGGGCGGCATCCGCACCCCCAGGTACGGTTGACAAGACAAGCAATGAGGCGAGGACGGAGCTACAGATTTTTTTCAACTTGTTTCCTCCTTTAGGGTATGTAGGCAAGATGACGGGATGTCGAACTGCCGTGACCATAGAGTAACAAGTTTTAGCAACGTGTAGAATACGTCAATGGCATTAAATATCTGAATATTTAGATAAGGATACAGGGGATTCAGATACAAGACTTTTGACTCAATCGTTAGAAAAATGAATAGAAATAACAGATGAACAAATTAAAAAAGCGAACCAGCCAGAGGCTCGTTCGCAATGTATTCATTTAATGACTTTATGTTTCCAAAGGATACCGGACTTTAATAGTCGGGCTACTTTCCCGGTGAGTGATTGTTTCCCCATAAACACCCCAAAGCCAGCCTTCTTCCCGAGGGAACCGAGCGTCCCTTTCAGTTTAATATCGGGTAATTCTGGATAATTGATACCTTTCCATTTGCAAAGCAAGACTTGAACGATCTGTTCGGCTTGGGCTTCGGCAAGTTGTCCGGACGGTGCGTACGGTAAGCTCGCATTGTCACCAACGACAAACACGTCCGGAAGTCCAGGAACAAAGTGATGTTCCGTCAATTTGACACGTCCGCCTCCATCGAGTTCCCAACCTTGATTCCGTACAACGGCGACCGGTTGAATCCCGGCCGTCCATACGGTCAGATCAGATGGGAATAAGTCTTCATGGTTCCATAATCCGTCAGCATCGACACGTGTGATGTTCGCATTATTGATGACTTCGACGCCGTGCTCCTCGAACCAAGATTGTACGTACATCGAGACACGATTAGATAAGAAAGATAGAACGGATGGTCCGCGGTCGAATAAACGGACCGTCAAATCAGGCCGGCTCTCACGAAGTTCGCTGGCGAGTTCGACACCAGATAGACCGGCACCGACGACAGAAACGACCGAACCTGGTCGCAGACCGTTGATCGCTTGTTGTGTCTTACGTGACTCTTCCAGTGTTTGAATACTGTACGTGAATTCGGCTGCCCCTTGAACGTTGTGGTATTTGTCTTCGCATCCTAATCCGATGACGAGGTCGTCGTAGGGCACTTTTTCTCCACTCGCGAGCAGAACCATTTTGTCTTCGGTGTCGATGTCCGTGACCTGTCCGTATATGTAATCGATTTCATCCGGAAAGTCGATGCGAATATCGCGGTCCGAGACCGTTCCTGCGGCCAGTGCGTAATACTCAGTTTTCAATCCATGATAAGGCAAGCGATCGACGAGCGTGACCGAGATGTCTTGTAACTGATGTCCAAGTACTCTCTCAATCACACGCATTCCCCCGTAACCGCCTCCTAAGACGACTAATTTGCGCATAATAATCCCCCTTTGTTACTCTTCAACTGTATCATGTTATAATCTGCCGTAGAAGAACCATTTTCCGATAATTCACGTAAAGAAAGACGGTGACATATATGATGAATCCGATCATCGAATTTTGTGCTTCGAATTTGGCGATGGGCTCACAAATTGCCCGGGCTAAATTAGAGTCCGACCCTGATCTTGATGTGGTCGAATATGGCTGTACAGGCTATTGTGGTGTCTGTTCCCTTGATCTCTTTTGCCTCGTAGACGGGGAAGTGGTGACGGGTGAAACACCAGAAGAGCTCGTGACGAAGGTGTATGAAAAAATCGAAGAGATGGCATGGTAAAAAGTTTGAGGAAATGACCTCGAACTTTTTTATTTCACCCGTTGCATTTTAAAAAGAGGGATGTTATATTCTAAGAGGTTCGAATGTAGGTTGTCTGACGTTTAACAACGATAAAAAGAAAGCGTTTCAAACGGTAGGACACATCTCTTTTCGGGTATGACACATATAATTGGTTTTGTTTAATATGAAAGGAGCACAACATCAATGAAAATCATGAGTGTGGTTGGTATTTTGGCACTAATTGCAATCGCTTACATCTTCTCTACCAACCGTAAAGCCATCAAATGGCGCACGGTCTTGGCAGCGTTCGCTGTTCAATTCGCATTTGCATTCCTCGTCTTATATACGGCATGGGGACGTAAGGCGCTTGAATGGATCTCAAATGGGGTTCAAGCTGTCTTGAACACAGCGGGTGACGGGATTGCCTTCGTATTCGGAACAGCAGTCGGTGGCGACAACTTCGTTTTCGCATTCCAAGTCCTTCCGATTATCATCTTCATGTCATCATTAATCGCATTGCTTTACTACCTCGGCGTCATGCAGTGGGTCATCCGTATCCTCGGTACGGCTCTCGCAAAAGCGCTTGGTACGTCACGTAAAGAGTCACTTTCAGCAACAGCGAACATTTTCGTCGGTCAAACGGAAGCACCGCTTGTCATCAAGCCGTACCTTCCTACAATGACACAGTCTGAGCTCTTCGCAGTCATGGTCGGTGGACTCGCATCGGTTGCCGGATCTGTACTTGCAGGTTATGCAGCACTCGGTGTACCACTCGAATACTTGCTCGCAGCGAGCTTCATGGCAGCGCCAGCAGGTCTTTTATTCGCGAAAATCATCGTACCAGAAACAGAAGAGTACGATGACGACATCGAGATTGTAGAAGATGAAGAAGACAGAGCGGCGAACTTCGTCGATGCAGCGGCACGTGGTGCTTCTGACGGTCTCTTCCTTGCCTTGAACGTCGGTGCGATGCTTCTTGCATTCGTTTCATTGATTGCGCTCGTCAACTTGATCCTCGGTTCAGTTGGTGGACTCTTCGGATTTGATAGCTTGTCACTCGAATTGATTCTCGGTTACGTCTTCGCGCCACTTGCATTCGTGATTGGTGTACCATGGGCGGATGCTGTACAATTCGGTAGCTTCCTCGGTCAAAAACTAGTCTTGAACGAATTCGTTGCTTTCTCTGAGTTTGCTCCAATCATCGGTTCTGGTGATTTGTCAGCTCGTTCAGAAGCGATGATCGCATTCGCACTTTGTGGTTTCGCAAACATCTCGTCACTCGCGATCCTTCTCGGTGGTCTTGGTGGTATGGCGCCAAACCGTCGTGGTGACATCGCACGCATGGGTGTTCTCGCGATTCTTGCAGGTACGCTTGCAAACTTGATGTCAGCTACATTGGCTGGACTTCTTCTTTAATCGGTATAAGAAAACGCGATCACTTCGGTGGTCGCGTTTTTTAGTATGAGAAGGATGTATGTATGGTGATGTTTGGCCACTTGGCGGACCAGTTCTTTTGCTGCAACCGCTCCAGATAGATGGGATGCTTTGAAGAGTTCGAATCAAAGGGTGGTGTCGGTATAACGTGCATGTTGATCAAGTCGTGAATGCCGTGTGGGGCAGCGAGGATGAGGGAACCATCCGATTGAAGACGTACCCCGATCGCGGTGACGGTCTCAGGAAAATGTGCCAACGCATCGACCGATGAGGCATAGGGTGGAAGGTTGTTGACGTGATGCATTCTCGCTTGATTTTTGACAGACCAAGGTACATCGGGGATGAGGCGGAATAATCGCTCTTCGAGTTGTTTTTCGACTGCTTCCTCTGGTTGGTTTGGGTCGAAATAAATCACATCTACATCATCTGTTTTAGTCGATGTTTCGTATCCGTGAAGGTGGTCCCAGACTTTTGAACGAATATATCCCGCACAAATCCAACAATCCGGTAAATCGAGGTTGGCGACGGCGTGGAGAAGCTTTATGAGCTCGGCGTCTTGTTTTAGAAAATGAACCAAATCCTGTTCGTCTGTCATAATGAATGACCCTCCTTACAATATGGTTGAAAAAAGCACCTAGGCAACGCCTAGATGCTCGTATATTGATTATGCTTGAAGTTGTACGCGTTGACGTTCGATCCACGGCTTCAATTTCAAGAAGAGTGGGACGAAGAGCGCGCTGATCAAGATCGCTTTAATCAAGTTGAACGGTAAGATCCCGTAAAGGACAAGATCCGTTTTCACCGCCGGGTCGGCCATGTCTGCCATGCCGAAGAAGAAGGCGTAGGCTGGTAAGATGACGAGATAGTTTAAGATGGCGAGGCTAAGAGCCATTGTGATTGTACCGGCAAGTAATCCAGAAGCGAGTGCTTTGTTTGACTTGCGCTTATGGTAGAACCAGGCAACTGGGTACATGAATGCGACACCTGCGAAGAAGTTTGCGACTTCCCCGACTGGAACACCGCCACCGTTAAAGACGTAGTACAAGACGTTTTTCAAACCGACGACCACGACTCCTGCGAGTGGGGAAAAGACGATTCCGGCAATGAGTGCGGGAATGTCACTAAAGTCCACTTTAAGGAATGGCGGTAAAAATGGGAGCGGGAAGTTGAATAGCATGAGTACGAACGAGATCGTCCCGAGCATCGCCAAAGTCACCATTGTTGTCAGTCGTTTGTTGCGCGTAGTTTTCATCAGAATCTCTCCTTTAGGTCGCTCCTCGATGAATGGCATCCGTCGCATATAAAAACCCGATTGCAATGAAGACAATCGGGAGAGTTTACGCGCATACGAAATAGATGTTTTCCGAGGTGGAAAAGTCCACGTCAAAGAAAACATCCGGATATCGGTCGGATGCCGCCATCTTCTCCCATCCAGACTATACTGTCGGCTTTCGAATCTCACGAAATCAGCAAGCAACGCCTTGCTCGCTCACGGGCTGAGAAGAATATATTCTTCAATACCGCCGGTCGGGAATTTCACCCTGCCCCGAAGATGGAACGATTTAATTTTTTTTGTTACAGTTTAGTTATACAAGATAATCCACAAGATGACAAGTCAATTGACTTGAATTGAAGATATATGAGGAGGAGTTCAGATGATTCATTTAACAGAGTCAGCCGCACTTCAAGTGCTAGAGATGATGAAACAGACGGAACGCCCGGATGCGCAATACTTGCGAGTGAAGGTACAAGGTGGCGGATGTACAGGACTTTCATACGGGATGGGCTTCGACGAGGAGAAGACGGACAAAGACATTCAATTCGACCATCATGGTGTCCGCGTCATCGTTGCGGAAGTGGATCATGGGGTAGTTGATGGCCTCGAGATTGATTATAAGCAGTCGATGCTCGGTGGCGGTTTCACAATTAAAAACCCAAATGCGATTGCAACATGCGGTTGCGGTTCGAGTTTCCGGACAGCGACGAATGCAGGTACGCCAGGAGAATGCTAAAGAATAAGAACCGATCGCGATTGCGATCGGTTCTTATTCTTCTTCTGTCAAAATCAACCGAATGACTTTTGCAGTTACGTCGAGTTCGATGTGATGTTGCCAAGGCCGAAAGCCTGTGATTGTACATGTGTCATTCGTGATGCGGAATGAGCAGACACTCTCTTCCTCTTGGTCGAGGACAGAGTAACGACTGAAATCAGATAAGCTCTGATAGATCGCATACTGTGGTGGTAGTTCATACGTCCATCCTTTTTCTAACATGATTTGGTGCATATTCGAGCCCCCTAACAAGTCTTTACTTATTAGAATAGCAAGAATACGTGTAAAAGTGGTAGATTAGTCTGTTTCTTTGAAGGGAAAATGAGTAGGGACGTCATTACAAATGGGAGGATTCAGGGTCATGAGAAAAGTATTGATATTCGGAGGGTCACGCTATTTCGGAAAACGGCTCGCATTGCGACTTGCTGAAGCAGGGGATGATGTGACGATTGTGACGAGAGGGCAACTACAGGTGCCGGAAGCTGAAGGGATTCGGTCTGTCAAAGGAGACCGGCAATCGGTCGCGACGATGAAAGACTTGGCCCGCGAACGGTACGACCTCGTCTATGACAACATTTGTTTTACTCCGTATCAGGCAAAAATCGCCTCGGATGCGTTCATGGACAAAGTCGGGAAATATGTGCTCACGTCGACGATGTCGGTCTACGCGCCTGGTCCTGATTTAAAAGAGAGCGACTTCAATCCGCTCCATTACGAATATCATCTTGAATCCGAACATGACTACGGACAAGGGAAACGCGAGGCGGAATCATTCTTCTTCCATCGCGCCTCTTTCCCGGTGGCGACGGTACGATTACCGATCGTGTTAGGTCCGGATGACTATACAGACCGATTGAAGTTTTATGTAGATGCAATCCGGAACGAGGAACCGGTTGTCTTGCATCACCCGGAAGCAAAGATGGGCTTCATCTCGAGTGCGGAAGCGGCCGCCTTCTTAGAATGGGTCGGTCGTGCCAATGTGACAGGACCGTTCAATGCGGCGAGTGATGGACTCATCTCGATGGGGGCCTTGATGGAGCGAATCGGTAAACACGTCGGAAAACCCGTCCATATTATAAAAGATGGAGACTCGTCGCCGTATGATTCGGATGTCGACTATTATATGTCGATTGCTGAGGCGAAGAAGGCGGGGTTTGTGTTTACGCAACTCGATGACTGGATTGATCGGGTCATCATTCAGACGCTCAAAAAATAACCTTTTTTGTTAAACATTGAGCTGTTTTCGCAAAAGGATTTTTTCGCGACCATTTTTATCTATATTGACTGCTTTGACATCGAAACCATGACGAATATTTAAGAGTAACATTTGTCGCCAACGATTCATCGTCTTTGTTTCAATCGATTTATAGTTTTGATTTTTAGCCCATTCGTGCTGTGTCTCCATTAACCGTGAGGCGATACCGAGATTACGAGAAGCAGGTTTGACGGCTCCCATCCAACTATAAAAACAATCTTCATTGAGAGGATAGCCAATCTTGTAGCCATGAATCTCGTTGTCAATAATCGCTAAAGTAAAAATTAAATTTGTTTTACGTATTAACTTTTGATGAAAGTGATTTATATCTCCAAAAACCTCTTGATGGATCGTGTATAGTTCATCGCGCATTTTATTGGTAATTGTATTTGTTGTGACTATATTCATGTTAACCTCCCTTGCAAGACAAAACTGAACCCCTGTGCATGGGAGCGACAGGGGTTCAGTGTTTATTTCCCAGCAAATACAGATGTCGAGTGTTGTGGATGACGAGCTGTCGGATCCACGAGCTGTTTCACTTGGTTGATGGCGATTGGGGCTTCACCGAAACCGGTCGCAATCAATTTTACTTTCCCTTCGTATGTCGCGATATCACCGCAAGCGAAGATGCCGGCAACGGTTGTTTCCATACGTGAATCGACACGGATTGTGTTTTTCTCGAATTCCATTCCCCAGTTCTTGATTGGACCGAGCGATGAAACGAATCCGTAGTTACAAATCAAATCATCGATTTCAACGATTTTTGATTCGCCATCCTTATCTGTCAATTCGACAGATTCGATGTGTGTCTCACCAGACAGTGACTCGATGTTGTAAGGCGTAAGGACGTTAATCGTCGATGCCTTCATCTGTTCTACCGTATGTTCATGAGCACGGAAGCGGTCACGACGGTGAACGATGTGTACTTCTTTTGCGATTCCTTCAAGCATGAGTGCCCAGTCGACGGCTGAATCGCCACCGCCGGCAATCATGACACGGCGATCACGGAATTTCTCCATGTTGTCAACAAAGTAATGAAGGTTGGCATAATCTTCGCAGCCATCAAGACCGAGTGGGCGGGCTGAGAAGGCACCGTTTCCGGCTGTGATGATGATGGCTTTCGTATGATACTCTTCTTTGTTCGTCGTCAATACGAAAGTGCCGTCCTCGAGGCGTTCGACCGTTTCCACCGTTTCGCCGAGGCGGTAGTCTTGTTCGAATTGATCGGCCTGAGCTTTTAGTTGATCAATCAAGTCCTGTGCTTTCACTTTCGGGAAACCGGCAATATCATAAATATATTTTTCAGGATAGAGCGTTGATAACTGACCACCGAGTTGCGGTAAGCTTTCAATCAACGTCGTATCGAGTTGGCGCATGCCTGCATAAAATGCGGTGAACAGTCCGACTGGGCCGCCACCGATGATGATTACATCTTTCGTCGTCTTCATCGAATTCCTCCTCAAAGCGTATACATCTATTATAGAGAGTTTATTGAATTAAATCCATTCAGTACAAACATGCAACACTTTCAAAAAAAATTCAAGAAGATAAGCTTTTCCATTGAGAATTCAAATTAAAGAGCGTACAATGAAACAGAAGCAATTGTGAACAGATGTTGAACAAGAATAGGCTTTATTGTGAACGTCTATGTGAAGAAACACACAACATAGTTGTTCAAAAAAACAAAATTTTAAACAAGGTGGAAATGAACATGAAACGACCTAACATTGTTATTCTTGGTGCGGGCTTCGGTGGACTCATCACAGCCGTCAACCTTCAAAAGACACTCGCTGCAGGTGATGCGAACATTACGCTTATCAACAAGCATGATTATCACTACCAAACGACATGGCTTCACGAACCAGCTGCTGGAACGATGAACCCAGACCAAGCACGCATCTACATTAACGATATTGTGAACCCGTCACGTGTGAAACTTGTCAAAGGGATCGTCGATCGCGTCGATACTGCTGCGAAACAAGTTACACTCGAAGATGGTTCAGTTGTCGAATACGACTATGTCGTCATCGGTCTCGGTGGTGTACCTGAAACGTTCGGTATCCCAGGCTTGAAAGAACATGCGATGACAATCAGCTCGTTGAACAGTGTTCGTAAAATCAAAGAGCACATCGAATATTCATTCGCTCAATATAAAACAAATGGTTCTTCTGACAATTCGTTCGTGACGATCGTTGTCGGTGGTGCTGGATTCACAGGAATCGAATTCCTCGGTGAAATCGTCAACCGGATTCCAGAGCTTTGCAAACAATATGACGTTCCACGCGAAGCGGTTCGCATCGTCAACATTGAAGCAGCACCAACAGTTCTTCCTGGTTTCGACCCAGAACTCACAACGTACGCACAGAAATGGTTGGAACGTAACGGTGTCGAGATGAAACTTGGTAACGGAATCAAAGGTGTCGAGCCAGGTGTGGTGACATTCGGTCCACTTCAAGGTGACACGACAGAAACGATTCGTGCCAACACGATCATCTGGACAGGTGGCGTAAGTGGTAGCCCGATCATCGAAAAATCAGGATTTGAAGCGGTCCGTAACCGTGTCATGGTGGAAGCGGACAACCGTGCACCAGGTCACGATAACGTCTTCATCATCGGTGACTGCTCAGCGGTCATGGATCCTGCATCGAACCGTCCATACCCACCGACGGCACAAATCGCGACACAACAAGCACATAACGTTGCGAAAAACATTGCGGCGCTCATCAATGGAAAATCGACATCGAAGTTCACTTACGAGAGCAAGGGAACGGTCGCTTCACTCGGACATAACGATGGAATCGGAATCGTGATGGGCAAGAAGATCTTCGGTCGCAACGCTTCGTTCATGAAAAAAGTCATCGACAACAAACACTTCATCGAATTGAAAAAGTACGGACTCGTCCTTAAAAAAGGGAAGTTCTAATTTCATGATTGCACGGCTCGTTCTATCTCAGAACGGGCTGTTTTTCTTTCGAAATTGTCATAGGAAGTTCTTTGACCTCGTTGGTCGAAATTTTGTATAATGAAGAGCGGACAAGGGGGGCAATACATGCATATTATCCAAGCAGTCATTGGAGCCGTTTTATATATGACGATTTTTTTCAGTATCGGCTTCATCTTGAATATGTTACTTAAAAAGACATGGACACTCGTGTTCATTTATCCGATTTTTGTCATCATGATGATTGATAATGTCAAACTTTCGAGTTACGTGACCGAGACATCGACCGCGCTTACGAGTGTCTATGAAGGACTCGTCGGGTTGCAACTTCTCGATTTATTCATGCTCGGCTTTGGATTGCTCGGTGCAATTCTAGCTGGTGTGACGATTCGTTTCTTACGAAAGAGCGGTTATTCAATGTTTTAATTGGCGACAGAAATGTTCGCCTTTTTTGTTTTGTCCCTACTTTTTTAGGGCATGAACCGATATACTAGATAGCGAAACGATTTTTAGTAAGGGATGCGATGCGAATGACATTACCGATGTATACGATCAAAAAAGTGTTGAATAATAGCGTTGTCATTTGTCAACATGATACGGATCCGGAAGTCATTCTACTCGGGAAGGGGATTGGCTTTGGCAAAAAACCAGGCGACCTCGTCGACCCGGCCAGCGTCCCGGAGAAAGTGTATCAACTGACAGATAAAGAAGAGCAATCACAATATCAGGAACTCGTCAAACATGTCGACGAGGACTTCATTGCATTCATGCAAGAGATTGTTGGCTTTATTGAGACGAGTACGGGCAAGAAAGTCGATGAGCACATCCATATCGGTTTGACCGATCACTTGTTCTTCACGATGAAGCGAATCGAACAAGGGATGGAAGTGACGAATCCGTTTTTACTCGAGACGGAATCACTCTATCCAAACGAGTTTGCGCTCGCGGAACGGATTGTCGATATGTTCCATGAACGATTGAACGTTTTGCTCCCGGATGCGGAAACAGGGTTTATCGCCCTTCATATTCACTCGGCGACGACGTTCAAAAACGTCCTCGAGGTCAACCGTCATAATCAAATCATCGGGCAAATTGTTCAAACGATTGAGAGTCGTTTGAACGTGAAAATGGACCGGACATCACTCGATTATAAGCGCTTACTTCGGCACTTAAGGTACGCCGTTGAGCGGGTCGCGACAGGTGAGACGGTCGAGGCACCACAAAAAATTGAAAAGGTGTTGCGCGACGAATATCCGCTATGCTATAGTACTGCTTGGGAGCTGATGGGCATCATGGAACGCGAATTAAAGCGTCCCGTCCCACGAGGTGAAGCGACATATTTGACGATGCATCTCCAGCGCCTAACAAGTAGATAAATGATACCACGTGTCTTACGTGTTACTGATTCGATCAGGCATGAGTAAGGAGTGGAACGTTATGTGATGTCTCCATTGGGAGAGGTCTACGTTCTATCCTTATTCATGCCTTTTCTGTTTTTATAAACGTGATTTATGAAAACGTTTAGATACGTCGGTTGTCTGACATCTACGCCGCTATCATATTGTTTATACGTACTTAAAAAAAGGAGGAAATGTTGATGTTTAAGCAGATCTTTGGTGTTCTTCAAAAAGTCGGTAAAGCACTTATGCTTCCTGTTGCGATCTTGCCGGCAGCCGGTCTTCTTCTTGCATTCGGTAACGCAATGCAAAACCCACAACTTACATCACGCGCTGGTTGGTTAACGAACGAAGGCGTCGTGAAATTCGCTCAATTGATGGAGCAAGCAGGTGGAATCATCTTCTCGAACTTGGCGCTCTTGTTCGCAGTCGGTGTCGCCATCGGTTTAGCAGGTGACGGGGTAGCCGGACTTGCAGCAATCGTTGGATTCTTGATCATGAACAAAGTCATGGGTGTTTGGCTCGAACTCACACCTGAAGTGTTAGCACAAGGTGATCCGGCTTACGCGAACGTACTCGGTATCCCAACGCTCCAAACAGGGGTATTCGGAGGGATCATCATGGGTCTCATCGCCGCATGGGCCTATAACAAGTACTTCAATATCGAATTGCCACAGTTCCTTGGTTTCTTCGCTGGTAAACGTTTTGTTCCAATCGTAACGGCAGTTGCAGCCGTTGTTGCTGGTTTCGTCCTACTATTAGTATGGCCACCAGTTCAGCACGGATTGAACTCATTCTCAAACTTCATGTTGAATGAAAACCGTACATTCGCAGCGTTCATCTTCGGTTTAATCGAACGTTCATTGATTCCATTCGG